>JAEZXP010000135.1 GCA_023419655.1 Bacillota bacterium
GCTAGTACCTCTCCGCCTACGTTTTGCTCTCTTGCTTCCCTGTCGGTAAGCACACCTTTATTTGTTGAAATAATCGCTATTCCTAATCCACCAAGAACCTTCGGAAGCTGATCCTTGTTCGCATAAACACGAAGACCCGGTTTTGAGATTCTCTTAAGGCCGGTGATAATCTTAACGCTTTTATCCTGGGCATACTTTAAAGTTATATGGATTGTTTTGAAGCTTCCAACTTCTTCAACTTCATAACTCCTGATATATCCTTCCTTTAAAAGAATCTCTGCAATTGCAATTTTCATTTTAGAAGCAGGTATATCAACTGTATCATGTTTTGCAGTATTTGCATTACGGATTCTTGTAAGCATATCTGCAATGGGATCGCTCATTGTCATTTAATTTGCCTCCTTTCTTAACCTCTTACCAGCTTGCTTTTTTGACACCTGGTATCTGTCCTTTGTACGCTAATTCACGAAAACATATTCTGCATACTCCATATTTTCTTAAATATGCATGGGGACGGCCACAAATTCTGCAACGGTTATACTCTCTGGTAGAGAATTTCTGCCGACGCTGCTGCTTTATTTTCATTGACGTTTTAGCCATGGAAATTCCTCCTTACTTTCTAAATGGCATTCCAAACCCAGTTAATAGTTCGCGAGCCTCTTCATCTGTCTTTGCTGTGGTAACAAAGACAACGTCCATTCCTCTAACCTTATCTATCTTATCATACTCAATTTCGGGGAAGATTAGCTGCTCTTTAATTCCAAGGGCATAATTTCCTCTGCCGTCAAATGCATTCGGATTAATACCTCTAAAGTCACGAACTCTGGGTAATGCCAAGTTTATCAGACGGTCAGCAAAGTCATACATTCTTTCTCCGCGTAAGGTAACTTTACAGCCAATTGACATGCCTTCTCTTAATTTAAAGTTAGCAATGGATTTCTTGGCTTTCGTAATAACCGGCTTCTGGCCTGTGATAATTTCCATATCCTTAGCTGCAGCCTCTAATAATTTAGCATTTTCTTTCGCCTCACCAACACCCATGTTGATGACGATTTTATCAAGCTTCGGCACTTCCATCGTGTTCTTATAACCGAACTTCTTTGTCATGCCGGGAACAATTTCATTTAAATAAAATTCTCTTAGTCTAGCCACCTTTACCAAAACCTCCTCTCTTAATTAGTCAATAACGTCGCCGGTTGATTTTGCAACGCGTACCTTCTGGGGTCCTTTTTTGCCTTCAACAATCTTGAAGCCAACTCTGGTTACCTTCCCCTTATGAACGTACATTACATTGGAAGAATCAATGGGCGCTTCCTGGCGGACGATGCCACCTTTCGGACTTCCCTGGTTGGGCTTCGTGTGCTTTGAGATCATGTTAACGCCTTCAACGATGACCTTACCCTCTTTTACCTCAAGAACCTTGCCCTCTTTACCTTTATCTTTACCGGCAATAACCTTAACGTTATCACCTTTTTTTACTTTTATCGTAGCCACGGTCGACACCTCCTTATAATACTTCTGGTGCTAAAGAAACTATTTTCATATAATGTTTCTCTCTTAATTCTCTCGCTACCGGTCCAAAGATACGTGTTCCTCTTGGGTTACTGTCATCTTTGATTATAACGGCAGCATTCTCATCAAATCTAATATAAGAGCCATCCTTACGGCGGGCACCTTTCACTGTACGTACCACAACGGCCTTTACAACATCGCCCTTCTTAACAACACCGCCTGGTGTTGCATCTTTAACCGAAGCAACAATGACATCACCTATATTAGCATATCTTCTGCGTGAACCGCCCAATACTCTGATACAAAGCAACTCTTTTGCACCGGTATTATCGGCGACTTTAAGCCTTGATTCAACCTGTATCATGATAATACTCCTTTCAGTTGTAATAAATCCAACTTATCAAATATATAAGGTAAATAATTATAATTATTTTGCCTTTTCAACTACTTCAACAAGTCTCCATCTCTTATCCTTTGATAAAGGTCTTGTCTCCATAACTTTTACACGATCACCGATTTTGCACTCATTGTTCTCGTCGTGCGCCTTCAGTTTATAGGTTCTCTTCACAATCTTGCCATATAACGGATGCTTTACATTGTCAACCAATGCAACGACGATTGTCTTATCCATCTTATCACTGACAACCTTGCCAATCCGCACTTTTCTTAAACTTCTTTCCATACGATACTCCTTTCCAGGTCCTTCGGTTGCACTATATTTTTAAGCCCGGAAGTCCCTATTATTTGGAAGCCTTTTTCATCTCAGAAATCACTGTCTGGATTCTGGCAATATTCTTCCTTGCTTCCTTGATTCTGCTTGTATTCTCCAACTGATTGGTTGCATTCTGGAATCTAAGGTTGAAAAGTTCCTTCTTAGCAGCTACTAATTCCTCATTCAAATCTGCAGCTGATTTTGTTTTTAAATCTTCTACATATTTATTTGTTTTCACTGTTTTCACCGCCTTCTAAGTCTGCACGCGAAACGATTTTACACTTAACCGGTAATTTATGCATGGCAAGACGTAACGCCTCCCTTGCAACCTCTTCAGGAATACCGGCAATTTCAAACATAACGCGTCCCGGTTTAACAACCGCTACCCAATACTCTAAAGTACCTTTACCGGAACCCATACGGGTTTCAGCAGGTTTCGTTGTTACTGGTTTATCGGGAAATATCTTAATCCAAACCTTACCGCCACGCTTTGTAAAACGGGTCATGGCAACACGGGCAGCTTCGATTTGATTTGATTTTATCCAAGCGGGTTCTAAGGCAACAATACCATATTCGCCATGGGCAAGGGTATTGCCTCTGGAAGCTTTTCCAGCCATGCTGCCGCGAAACTGCTTACGATGTTTAACTCTCTTCGGCATTAACATTATTTATCGCTCCCTTCCTTTTTTGCTCCTTTTGTGGGAAGCACTTCACCATGATATATCGATACCTTAACACCAAGCTTACCATAAGTGGTATCAGCCTCTGCAAAACCATAATCGATATCTGCACGAAGTGTCTGCAAAGGTATGGTTCCTTCACTGTAAAATTCTGTCCGGGCAATATCTGCACCGCCAAGGCGTCCGCCAACAGCAGCTTTAATACCCTTTGCTCCTGCTTTCATGGTTCTTGCCATGGTGGATTTCATTGCTCTTCTAAAGGAAATACGATTCTCAAGCTGGGATGCAATACTCTCAGCAACAAGCTGTGCATCGACATCCGGTCTCTTGATTTCCTTTATTTCAAGATTTAATTTCTTATCTGTATACTTTTGGATTTCCAGTTTTAATTTCTCTATCTCGCTTCCGCCTCTGCCGATAACAACACCGGGCTTTGAAGTGAAAATAATTATTTTCAAACGATCAGACGCTCTTTCAATCTCAATCTTGGACACAGCTGCGCTGTATAATTTTTTCTTGAGATATGTTCTGATTGTATAATCTTCTACAAGATTATCCGCAAAATCTTTTTCAGCATACCATCTAGAGTCCCAATCATTAATTATACCGACTCTTAAGCCGTGAGGATTAACCTTTTGTCCCATTATTGCCCTCCTTATCTCTCATTCAGCACTACTGTTATATGGCACATTCTCTTTTCAATACGATAAGCGGTGCCTCGTGCTCTTGGTTGAATTCTCTTCATAATCGGACCCTGGTTTGCATAACATTCATCTACATACAGTTTATCGGGATCCATGTTCTTGACCTCAGCATTTGCAATTGCTGATTTTAACAGCTTCTCAATTAAACTGGAAGCGTATCTTGGATTATATGCTAAAATACCAAGTGCCGTCTTTACATCCTTGCCTCTGATAGCATCTAAAACAAAGCAAGCCTTCTGAACAGACACTCTGGCATAGGATAACTTTGCAAAAGCTCTGCTGTCCTTCGCCTCATTTCTTTCTCTCTTTATTTGGGATCTATGCCCTTTTGCCATGGATGAACCTCCTTCCATTCAATGCTATTTATTATTTTCTAGCAGTTTTCTTCTCGTCTTTTCCATGTCCTCTATAGGTTCTGGTAGCAACAAACTCACCGAGCTTGTGTCCAACCATATCTTCTGTTACATATACGGGAACATGTCTTCTTCCATCATGAACCGCAATCGTGTGACCAACCATCTGTGGGAAAATGGTAGAGCGGCGTGACCAGGTCTTTATAACTGTCTTATCGCCGGATTTATTGAGCGCATCTACTTTTTTCAGTAAATGGTCATCAGCAAATGGTCCCTTTTTAAGTGAACGAGCCATGTATTCTAACCTCCTTAGAATTTATAACCATCGATAGAATCAATGATTTTTCGTGAACCTTATTTATTTGATACTTCTTCCGTCTCTTCTTCTTACAATCAGCTTATTGGACTTCTTGTTCGGCTTCCTTGTCTTAAGACCAAGAGCAGGCTTGCCCCAAGGTGTTGAGGGACCGGGACGTCCGATACCTGTTCTGCCTTCACCACCACCGTGTGGATGGTCATTGGGGTTCATCGCCGAACCGCGAACAGTAGGTCTGTATCCCATATGGCGCTTACGTCCGGCTTTTCCGACTGTAATAAGCTCATGATCAATATTGCCTACCTGGCCGACCGTTGCTCTGCAGTTGATTGGAACCATTCTCATCTCACCGCTGGGAAGACGAAGCGTCGCATACTTACCTTCCTTCGCCATCAGCTGTGCGGAGTTTCCTGCGGAACGGACAAGCTGTCCTCCCTTGCCGGGATACAATTCTATATTGTGAACCTGTGTACCTACCGGAATATTTGCCAGCGGCAAGCTGTTACCTACCTTGATTTCAGCATTCTCACCACTCATCAGTGTTGTGCCTACTGTTAATCCATGCGGTGCAAGAATATATGCCTTTTCACCATCTGCATAATGAAGCAGCGCTATATTTGCAGTCCTGTTCGGGTCGTATTCGATGCTTGCTACCGTTGCCGGTACACCGTCTTTCCTTCTCTTAAAATCAATAATTCTATATTTTCTTCTAGCGCCACCGCCACGATGTCTTACTGTGATTTTTCCTTGATTATTACGGCCTGCTTTTCTATTTAAAGAAACAACCAGGGATTTCTCCGGCTTAGCAACTGTAATATCTGTAAAATCGGAACCGGTCATGTGTCTTCTAGAAGGTGTATATGGGTTAAACGTTTTGATTCCCATAATTTGCACTCCTTTCAAATGATATATCAGTGAAAATTAAATTCTATAACCAGAGTTTATAATCCGGAGAAAATCTCTATATCAGCACTGTCTGCCGTAAGCTTAACAACAGCCTTCTTCTTTTTCGCTGTCTTGCCCACCTGATTGCCGCGCCTGCGAGTCTTGCCATCCAGATTCATTGTATTTACCTTCTCTACCTTTGTGCCGGTAAACATTTTCTCAACCGCTTCCTTAATCTGTGATTTGGTAGCATCCGGATGAACTGAAAATGTGTACTTCTTTTCGCTCATAGAGTCCATGCTCTTCTCTGTTACGATAGGCTTAAGGATTACGTCATAGTATTTTAAATCTGCCATTATGCGTACACCTCCTCAATCTGCGCTACGGCATCCTTTGTAATTACCAACGCATCATACTTCAGGATGTCATAAACATTAATGGAATTCGTTAAAATCGTTCTTACATTGGGAAGATTTCTTGCAGAAAGCTCTACATTATCATCCTTCTTATCCAGAACAATGAGTGCCTTTTTAACCTTGAGATTATCAAGCACTTCTTTCATCTTCTTTGTCTTTATCTCATTAAATCCAAACTGGTCCAGAACCATGAATTTCTCTTCGTTTACTCTGGAAGTCAATGCCGATTTAATTGCCAGCTTTCTTTCCTTCCTATTCATCTTGAATGAATAGTCTCTGGGCTTCGGTGCAAATACTACGCCGCCGCCTTTCCACTGAGGAGAGCGGATTGAACCCTGCCTTGCATGGCCTGTTCCCTTCTGTCTCCAAGGCTTTCTTCCTCCGCCTCTTACTTCCGCACGGGTCTTAGCACTTTGTGTTCCCTGACGCTTGTTAGCCAGCTGGCTTACAACCGCCATATGAACTAAATGTTCATTTATCTCTACTCCGAAGACTGCATCATTAAGCTCTAATGTGCCGACATTCTTGCCTTCGATATTATAAACTGTTACATTTGCCATCTCTTTGTTCCTCCTTTCTTAGCTCTAGTTAGCTTTCACTGATTCCTTCAGTATAACTAAGGATTTCTTCGGTCCGGGAACTGCACCTTTTACAAGGATGAGGTTCTTTTGGGCATCAACTCTTACAACCTCAAGATTCTGTACCGTCACCTTAACATTACCCATCTGACCAGGCATCTTCTTGCCTTTAAATACACGGCCGGGGCTGGTAGCTGCACCGTTGGAACCGGCATGTCTATGATATTTGGAACCATGTGCCATAGGTCCTCTGCTCAAACCATGTCTCTTGATACCGCCCTGAAAACCCTTACCTTTTGATTTTGCAGTAGCATCAATCTTGTCACCTGCAGCAAAGATATCAGCCTTGATTTCCTGGCCTACCTGATAATCGGCTGCATTTTCAAATTTGAACTCTTTTAAAAATCTCTTATTCTTTACTCCGGCTTTTGCAAAATGCCCTTTTCTCGGCTTATTAACCAGAGTATCTCTGATATCGCCATATGCAACCTGAACTGCACTGTAGCCATCATTTTCTACTGTCTTTATCTGTGTAACATAGACAGGTCCTGCTTGCAGTACGGTTACCGGAATTAATACTCCGTTTTCACCGAAAACCTGAGTCATTCCGACTTTCGTAGTTAAAATCGCTTTCTTCATTTCTTACCTCCTGTTTAATCTACAGCGGATTGCACAAGTGTGCAATCATCCTAGACGGCCCATATATATTCATATAATAAACCCTAAGGATTTCTTCTTAATTTAATAATATTCTGACAATCCACGGTGTCACTCAGCATATAAAGTTATGCCCGTCCGAATTACTTAACCTTCATCTTGATGTCAATGTAGACACCGGCAGGCATCTCCAGTCTGGATAATGCATCAACCGTCTTCTGAGTAGGTGTGATGATATCAATCAGTCTCTTGTGAGTTCTTTGCTCAAACTGCTCTCTGGAATCCTTGTATTTGTGTACCGCCCTGAGAATTGTGATTATCTCCTTCTTTGTGGGCAACGGAACAGGTCCGCTTACCTTTGATCCTGTCTTCTTTACAGTATCAATAATCTTTCCTGCAGATTGATCAATAAGATGATGATCATACGCCTTTAATGTGATTCTCATTACTTGACTTGCCATAAAAAAAGCCGCCTCCTTTTCGCACTTAAGTTCAGTACGACAAGTGGTGACTGTACACTCATCCGTGCGTATCTTCATTTCTCATATATTAAATCCGGACATCTTACTATAATTATAAATGATTGCAATTCTTCCGGATTCATTATGTCAACGAGATTTTCACACGTTTTATCTGCCTTAAGCAGAACATTAACTTGTACAGTGACTTGTCGCCAGTTTCATAACTTGACCTTCGCTCTGCGTAAATAACCTGCTAAAACCAGCAGCAACCTCACGCTTCTACGCTATCAACGTCACAACAAATGATATTATACACCAGACAATTCCTGTTTGCAAGTACTTTTTTATTATGTCAAAAATTTTTTGGCCAATAATTATTCTATCCTTGATGTCATTCCAGCAGACCAAAAAAGCAGAGTGCAATTTTTGCCGCACTCCGCTTTTTTATACCACACTTTCTTTATACTTTTTCTTTATACTTTCTGCTTATGTCCGGCCGGCTGTCTAATCCTTTATGGAATCATAGCCTACAACCGTCCAAATCCCTGTCTCATCCTGCCGGACAAGCCGCTCTAAGTGCACATACTCTGCAATTGATTTCTCATTTTCAATCTTTGCTACTGCTTTAACCCCATTTTTTTTAATTATCTCGATATCCTCATAAGGGATTTCATAGTCTCCTTCAATTCCACCCGGTGACAGAAGCAGGTTTGCAAAAACCTGAGCAACAAAGGCAGGGTCAAGTCTCCAGGGTGAGTGGCCGGCATCGACGCTCTTTTGTTCATTCTCCTCGACCTCCATATCATATGGAACTTCAATCTGAGGCTGCTCATGCGCTTCTTCTGCCGAAGGCAGTAAGACTGCGCCATCTGATATCGCCTCTGCGAATTCTGCCAGCAATCCCATTTCTTCATTACCATAAACCGTATATTCCATTTCTGATTCATGCCATCGTATTGACCTTATCCCTTGTATGCCCTGATAGTTATAAAGGATTTCAGCAGTTGTATTATTCACCATACCAAGAATTGCATCCGAAGCCTTGTTCAGTTTCCCCTCTGTCTTTTCTTGAACAATTGTTACGGATTTATCGTTATCCATGTTCTTATAAATCAATTTAACAGCTCCTGTATCCGTGCCAAAAACAATCTGCCATAGAAAATATCCACCCGGATTACCGGCCGGAAGCTTTGGCATAAATCCCGCCATATTCTCCGCCTCTTCAATGGCGTTAACCACTTGTTCCGAATTGGCATCGACCTCTTCAAAGCCTTGCGGCAGCTTGTAGTCTAACAATTCATCCGGTATGGTATCCATGAATTCAATATCTGTATAATACATTTTCATCTGCAAAGCATTCTGCATGGCAGTCTCTTTTTTTATGGGGAGGTTTGTCGCCCTGTCAATCCAGACATGATAGGGCAATCCGCCGTCAGGTGTAATCTCGTAAATATCCGTATCCCTGTCAATCAGCATTTCCTGCCCTATCTTCTTTACCATTTGAGCTTTTGTTATGTCCATTACCTGTGCACCCAGCTCAAAGCTAAAACGATAGGGATCCGGGTTTGCAGAAAACAGGTATACTTTTTCTTCGTCCGGGCGTATTTGCCATCGTCTTAAACCGTTATTCACTGTAACAATATCCTGTGAATCGTCATCCAACTGTGCTATATAATAATTTCCCTTTGTATCCGCCCAAACCTCTCTTCTTGATTGTACCATAATTTCACCAAGGGCATTTATTTCTGCCATCTCAAGGATTCCATGGTACGCCCTGACCTCATCATACGCCCTCTCCATGGCCTTGACTACGCCGGTACTGTCCTGCCAATTGGTGAGCCTAGGTATTACCATGAATAAAGCTATTACCAGTATTGCTGCCATAGCAGGAACAATTCTTCGCCATATAAATCTTTTTCTGTCTGACAGTCTTCTGATTTTTGAACGATTCATTGCTTCTTTCTCCTTAATCACGGAATTAATCAGCTGCTTCTCATACCCTTCCTCCGGCATAACAGGCTCACGCAGAAGCTTTATCCTGCGTACGGTATTCGATATTTCTTCAAACTCCCCATCCGCATCATTCTTCTTATGCTCCTTCGGAGTAACTTCCTTATTCAACTGATCAATATATACCGATATCTTCTTTTTATTATTCATCTCTGTCTCCTTTATTCTAATTCCTTCATAAGCTTCTCCATCGCCTTAATCCCTCTGTACTGAAGTACCCGTACCGTACTTTCTTTTTTGTTCATCCTCTTGGAAGTCTCTTTTACAGAATAGCCTTTTAATATCCTGTACTCCAATACATCCCTTTGGTCATCTGTAAGCTTTGCCATGGCTTCATTAATCTGATAACGTTCTTCAACTATCGACGTAAAATCTTCATCAGCAACCGGCTGCGAATGAATATCGTCAATATTAATGGTTCTGCCCCTTATTTTTTGTCTTCTCCACCGGTCCCGTATAATATTTAATGCAACCGTTCTAAGATATCCTATCGGGTTTTGTATGTATCCCTGGAACTGCGTATTATATAGAAGAGCCTTAACAAAGGTCTCCTGTGTAATATCCTCCGCTTCCTCTTTATTTTGTACCCTATAATATATGTAACGATATAACTTTTCCCAATTTTCTTTGCATATTGCTTCTATGAACTCCTGCTCCGGCTCATGACCCATGCTGTTTGACATCCTCTTCATTCATTTTTTTATCCTTATTTATATTTAATGGCGTATTATAACTATATAGACGAAAAAAAGATACATAATGTTACACATAATTATGTATCTTTTAACTTCAACACTATTTATTTGTATTTTATCTCTCCCATCTTCCGGAAGCACCGCAGGGCAGCACCAGCCCGCTGTCTGTCACCGGAAGGCCTATCTCATCCGCTGTCACAATACCGGGATGTATTTTTGAAACAGCCTCCGATATCATATAGGACAGTACCCCGGCCTGCAGGCCTGTGGTATAGGAATTAATAAGAAAGAAAAGCGGCTCATCAACAAGAACCTTCGCACATAGCTGAATAAAGGAATATATATTGTCCTCTATCTTCCATATCTCGCCCTTTGGCCCTCTGCCATAGGAAGGAGGGTCCATGATTACAGCATGATACGTATTGCCTCTTCGTATTTCTCTTTCTACGAATTTAACGCAGTCATCTACGATATACCGGATGGGTGCCTCTCCTAGACCGGAAGCCTGCGCATTCTCTCTGGCCCAGGTAACCATTCCTTTCGATGCATCAACATGGGTAACGGATGCCCCTGCCTTCGCTGCCGCCAATGTTGCTCCGCCTGTATATGCAAACAAGTTAAGTACCTTTATCTGCTCGTCCTTACTCTTGTGTATCTTCTCTGAAAACCAGTCCCAATTAACCGCCTGTTCCGGAAACAAGCCTGTGTGCTTGAAATTAAAAGGCTGCAGGTTAAAGGTCAATTCCTTATAATTAATCGTCCATTGCTTTGGAAGATTAAAAAACTCCCACTCTCCCCCGCCCTTGGAGCTTCTATGATAATGGGCATTCATATTCTTCCAGCCCTTATGCTGCTTTGGGGTATTCCAGATAACCTGGGGGTCCGGACGTACCAGAATATAGCTTCCCCAACGTTCCAGCTTCTCCCCATTCGAAGTGTCAAGCACCTCATAATCCTTCCAGTCCTTTGCAATCCACATACTAATAACCATACCCTTCTGCCGCAATAACGCCGTTTTTTATCATTTATTAAATCTGTCATCAAGTTATTATAAACCAGCATCCGTTAATTATCAATAACGCTTTAATAATACACTATATAAGCTTATACTTATAGAATATATTACCAAATACAACTGGACGAATAGTGACAAAAAATCTATAATTAACTTATTATTAAGCATACTATTTCATTTATAGGAGGAATTACATGAAAAAGATAATTATATTATTTTGTATCTCCCTGCTTTTAGTCTCCTGCGGTAAAAGCAAAAATGAGCCTGCGGACTCATCGAATGCTAATACCCCGTCAGAAGCACCCTCTGCAGCACCTACGGATATTCCCGAACCTACTCCGGAGCCGGAGGTATATACGCCAGCCGACCCTTTTGACGAGGAGGGAAGAGCCGTCGCAGTATATGGTACACCTGTTATAGACGGAACGATTGATCCCATCTGGGAAAAGTCCGGTATTATCATACCTGACAAATTGTCCTCTTCAAATGTACAGGCTACCGGACAGTTCCGACTATTGTGGGACGACAATGCCTTATATACGCTGTATATCGTAACCGACCCCGACCTCAATAAAGACAGCAGCAATGCCTATGAACAGGACTCTGTAGAAATATTCCTGGACGAAGCCAATGATAAGGCCGCTTCCTATCAGAGCGATGACCTTCACTACCGTGTTAATTATGATAATTTCGCCACGACAGATGCCGGTGATTCTAACCGTTTCCTCGCTGCCACCAGCCCTCTGACAGATGACAACGGTAATCAGATTGGTTATATCGTTGAGACCGGCCTTACATGGACAAATGCACCAGGCAACGACAAAGTCATGGGCTTTGAGCTTCAGATTAATGATGCCGATTCAACTGGTAAACGTATTGGCACCGTCAATGTATTTGATCAGACAGGTACCGCATGGTCCAATCCCAGTAGTATGGGAGAAATAATATTAATAGGAAGAGAGGCGAACGCATCCTCCTTGGTAAACCATTATAAATTATCTTCTTATATAAAATATGTTGAGGGTATCAACCCAAAAGGATACATAAACAGCGATATACTTAACGCCCCTATGGATGCTGCGAGAAAAGTTCTCGAGAAGCCTTCCATGACACAGGAGGAAATAAATGCAGCACTGGATGATTTGAGAGCTGCCGTAGGAAAATTAGACGATGGCAGCGGCTTTGTGAAGGTAGACCAGCTGGAGGCAATTACAGAGCTTCCCGACCCCTTTACCTTCTTCAATGGAAGCAAAGTTAACGGCAAGGCCGATTGGGCAAAACGGTCCCAGGAATTATCCGAGCTGTACCAATACTATATGTACGGTCCAATGCCGGATACCTCAGATGAAAAAGTCAGCTATGCGATAGACTCTACACCAGAAGGAAACATCCTTCATATAACCGTTGAAAAGGGCGGCAAGACGGTTACATTCCCCGTGCCCTTCTCTGTACCTGATAAGAATAAAGTTCCGATGGAGCAGGGCGGCTATCCTGTACTGATTGCTTATCTGTGGCTTACACAGACGCAGTACGCTAATGATAACGGCTATGCTGTCATGACCCTGGACACCTCGATTATCGCAGCGGACAACACCTCCCGCACAGGCGTATTCTATGATTTGTATCCTTACGGCGATATCTGGCAGGAGCAGACCGGTGTATTAATGGCATGGTCCTGGGGTGTAAGCAAGATTCTGGATGCCTTGGAAGCAGGGGCAGGAGCAGAGCTTGGAATCAATCCGGAGTACAATATTGTCACCGGCGTTTCCAGATGGGGTAAGGCTGCAGCCGTAACAGGGGCATTTGATAAACGTGTCAAGGTTACCGCTCCCTCCTGTTCAGGTGCCGGAGGTATGGCAGCATTCAGATATCCTACCGCAGGAAATATCTATGATTTTTCCTCTATAGGAGCTTCATCCACTTACACCATGACAGCCAACGAGCCTATCGGCAGCCTGCAATCATCCGGAGAACGTCAATGGTTCAATGATTATTTCCTTGATTTTAAGGATGTGACTTATCTGCCGTTTGATCAGCATTTATTGGCAGCCCTGTGCGCAGAGGAAGGCCGCTATCTGTTTATTACCGGCTCCTACCTGTATGAGGATTGGACGAATCCTCCCGCCATGTGGCTTACCTACCTTGCAGCCAGAGAAATCTATGATTATCTTGGTCTTAAAGACAATATAGCCATTCATATTCACAAAGAGGGACATATGGTAACGGATGAGGATATGGTATATCTTTTGGATTATTGTGATTACCACTTCTATGGTAAGAAGAGTGACAGTAACCTTGAAGACTTGACGACCTCACTGTTTATGGAACCCGCCAACCGTGATGAAATATTTGACCAGTATATCGGCGAATAAGCGGATTAGCCCATGAAAATCAACAGGATTTATATGACATGTCTTTTATGTCATATAAATCCTGTTGGTTGACATGGATAAGTGCAACGCGTAGTCAATTAGTATTCTCTCATAATTCTAACTGTATTTTAACTTGATTTTATTAACCATTCATAATACACTTATATCTGTAATATGTTAACAATGTGGTTAATCAAAATACAAATAATACATAAGGAGGAGTTATAAATGGGAATATTAACGAGATTTAAAGACATTATGTCAAGCAACATTAATGCGCTTCTAGATAAAGCTGAAGACCCTGAGAAGATGATAGACCAATGCCTGCGAAATCTTAATTCTGACCTTGGTAAGGTTAAATCCGAAACGGCTGCCATCATGGCGGAGGAACAGAGGGCAAAAAGAGCTTTAGATGAGTGCAACAAACAGATAGATGAGATGCAGAAGTTCGCTGTCAAAGCATTAGAAGCAGGCAATGAGAATGATGCCCGCAAATTTCTTGAGCAGAAAGCCTCCTATACTTCCAAGCAGCCCGGTCTTGAGGCCGCCTATACTCTTGCAAATACGAATGCCGCCCATATGAGGCAGATGCATGACAAACTTGTAGGAGATATCGGTGAGCTGGAATCAAGGAAGGATATGATTAAGGGCAAGCTCGCCGTTGCAAAGACACAAGAACGGATTAACAAAATGGGTTCTTCTGTTGCCAGTGCCAATAACTCGATGGCAAGCTTTGAAAAATATGAGGATATGGCTGACAGAGCCCTTGACAAAGCCAATGCCATGGCCGAGCTTAACCGCTCATCAAAAGACCAATCCATTGAAGACCTTACAAAGAAATATACCACCGATGTATCTGTGGAGGATGAACTGGCAGCATTGAAAGCTAATTTAAATAAATAATAAAGTACAATGTTATCTAAATCGTGATGCATGATTATTAATCCGTTGTCCAAGTACAACGATATCGATATCACTATGCAGGATTATTAATCCGTTGTACTGAAAGATGTCCGCCAATATCTTTTATTTGCGGACATTTTTTCCTCGATACAAAGCACAAAAGGAATTCATCGACATATAAGGGGGTAGAAATATCTTGGTAACACAATATAAATGTTCAAATTGCGGCTATGATATGGAATTTGATACATATTCCGGCATGCTTAAATGCGGCAGCTGCGGACGAACAGATAGCATTGATAAGATGGCCGGTCTTGATAAGTCTGATGGCGGAGACATCTCTTATAACATGGATGAGGACGATAAAAGAGCTGCCGAGGCTGCCTTTGACCGCGATTATGAGGACCCTTCTTATGAAGATGAGCCCTCCTATCATTCTGTCCTCTCTGAAAATGAAGCCACGGAATATCATTGCAAAAACTGTGGTGCCGTGTTGATTACCGATTCACAGACCACTGCAACCAAATGCAGCTTCTGCGGCGCAGGTGTAGTCATCAGCGACCGCCTCTCCGGTAACCTTGCACCGGAGTGCGTCATTCCGTTTTCAATCAGCAAGGAGCAGGCTCAGGAGGCCTTTAAAGCCTGGTGCAAAAAGGGACTTCTTAATCCAAAGGACTTTAAGGTAGCTGACAGAGTCAAGGATATTACGGGCTTATATGTGCCTTTCTGGCTATATGACCTCAACGGTAAAGGGGAAGCAGAAGCGACCTGTACCAGAGTCCGCACCTATACAAGAGGCGATTGGATTTATACAGAGACAAAATATTATCATGTATACCGTAAGGTTGACTTAAATTATCTTAAAGTTCCGTGTGATGCTTCAAAGAAAATGGATGATTCCATGATGGATAAGCTGGAGCCCTACGCCTATTCAAATCTCAAGGAATTTCAGATGCCCTACCTGACAGGATACATCGCTGAAAAATACGATTATAATGATGATGAGCTGCTGCCCCGAATAAAAAATCGCATTAATAATTATGTAGAATCCTATATACGCTCTACCATATCCGGGTATTCGTCCGTTCATTTTAACAGAAAGAACATCATTATCCGTAAGAAGCGCTCCGACTACGCTCTGCTGCCGGTATGGATGGTTTGTTATGATTTCAGGCAATCGGAGCACACCTTTTTAATGAATGGACAGACCGGTAAAATTATCGGTAAACCACCTATCAGTTCCGGAAAGGTTGCCGCCTGGTTCTTCGGCATATCAGGAGGAAGCTTTCTGCTGTTTCGTCTTATAACCTTTATAATAGGAGGTGGATTCCTATGGTAGACTGCAGAATGAAAATTCCCGGATATATCACCAAGGCTTTAATCTGCATGGTGTTTTCCCTGTTCATCCTTTTGGTTCTATTTAATCAAAACAGCAGCATGGATAATTCGGGGATGTATAGTAGGATTGCATATGCCAGCATTCAACGAATATATGATGATGCCGGTCTCCTGACTGAGGAGGATATAGAAGAGCTTGAGGCTCTCAGCCTGGAAGCTCAGGAGGAATCTGGAATAGAAATCTTTATCCTTACCCATAACGATTCCGACGCAGCTTATCCCGAAAAATATATAGAGGATTTTGAGGACCAGCTCCCTGAAGCCGACAGGGTCTACTTTCTTTATGATGTTTACAACGCAGAAATATTCATGGAAGGATTCGGCCTTGCTGAAACATATATCCACTCCAAAAGAATTGATAAAATATTCGATGCTATGGTAGATGATTTACGAGCGAAAAACTATTTCAACGCCTTTGAAACTTATATCACCCAAGCAGCTGCTTATATGAAGGACGATTCCGATTTAAACTATAATCATGACTATAGCTATGATAATCCACCGGACGGGTTTGACACAGACAACGAATACAGTTATGATGATTATGATTATAATAGACACTATTCGAGATATGAGCTGCAAAACAGTATCCTGACAAACTTCTGGTTTCAGCTGATTGCCGCCTTGGCAATCGGAGCAATAACCGTCGGAATCATGGCACACAATTCCGGCGGAAAGATGACCGCAGGCAGCAGCGATTATCTCGACAGGAGCCGCAACGGACTTATCGGAAGAAGAGACCAATATATAAGGACCTCGGTATCAAAGCGGAGAAAACCTACCCAAAGCTCTTCCGGCGGCGGATTCAAATCCGGAGGATTTAATTCCAGCGGACACAGAGGCGGCAGATCCAGCGGGGGCCGGTCACACAGCTCCGGAGGAAGAAAATTGTAAGCATACCGCCCACACATAAATATGAAAGTATAAAACTCATATACAGAATAGAATAGTAAGTATTTAAAGGAGGTACGATATGGGACTTTTCTCAGGACAATTTGCAAATGTAGTAGAATGGAAAGAATTTCGGGATGATATGATTTTCTACAAATGGAACAATAATGAAATCAAAAAGGGCAGCCGTTTAATCATTCGCCCCGGACAGGATGCAATATTCCTCTATAATGGTAAAATAGAAGGTATATTCAAGGATGAAGGCGATTATGATATCGCATCGCAGATTATACCCTTTCTCTCCACTTTAAAAGGTTTTAAATTCGGCTTTAACAGCGGAATGAGAGCCGAGGTTCTGTTTGTTAACACCAAGGAATTCATCACAAAATGGGGAACACAAAATGCCATCAATATTCCCACCTCATCCTTGCCCGGCGGTATGCCCATCCGCGCCAATGGAACCGTTACCTTTAAGGTTACGGACTATGTGAAGCTTATTGACAACATAGCCGGTGTCAAACAAAGCTATCTTGTAGAAGATGTAAAGCTTCGCATCAAGGCCGTATTAGACCAGCTTCTGATGAAATGGATTGCCAAGGAAGGCAAGGATATGTTCAACCTCCAGGCAAATTCCTTTGATATTGCCGAAGGAATCAAAACCGACCTTGGCATGCAGCTGTTTGACAGCGGATTATCGGTAACTGCATTCAATATCATGAGCTTTAACTATCCGGAAGAAATCCAGAATATGATTAACAAAAACGCCTCTCACAGCATGGTTGGTGATGTGGGCCGTTACCAACAGGTAGAAATGACCGACGGCATTGCCTCCGGTAAGGTTAAGGGCGGTGGCACTGCTGCCGATATGGCAGGCATGATGATGGGAATGAATGTAGCCAATCAGATGATGCAGAATATGAATCAGGCATCCAACAATACCAATCAAAGTCAGCCGACCGGTACAAAACCCAACTTCTGCCCCAACTGCGGTCAGAAAAGCGGTGAGACGAACTTCTGTCCCAACTGCGGTCATAAGCTGGTGTCGGATAAATAATTCTTCATACGATATAATTTATTGATTTATCTTCGATAAAATCTTATATGGCATGATATCCATGCTGTTATAGAGGTAATTGCTACAAGGATAGTCAGTGAAGTCATATTTTTCAAAATAAGGCTCCGGACAGCTCCTATGCTGCCTGAAAGGTCCGAATATAAGCCATGCAAAAGGACGCCAATATCCCTCACACACAATTATAACAAACTGTGCTTGTTGGGATAGCGGCGTCCTTCTATATCTCTAAACAGACCTTTTTAAATCTTAAATACCTTATCCTCCATAAGGCGGTTAATCTTATCTGCTGCATCTGCTTTGCTACTACCTTTAACCCCGAAATAAAACTTTATCTTCGGCTCCGTTCCGGAGGGCCTGATTGCACACCAGGCTTCGTCCGTCATTTCATAGTAGAGGACATCGGACATGGGAAGATTCGTAGGTACAACCTCCCCGGTCCGGATATCCGTTATGGTATCAGCCATATAATCCCTGACTTTTAGAATACGGTAATCGCCTGTAGTTTTAGGAGGGTTTTTACGATAACGGTCCATAATTTCCTTTATTTTTTCCATTCCCTCAATACCCTTTAAAGTAACGGATACCGTCTTTTCTTCGTAATAACCATATTTCTTATAGATGTTCTCCATCTGCTCATACAATGTAATCCCCTGGGATTTATAATAAGCGGCAGCCTCACACAGTACCATAACCGATGCGACAGCGTCCTTATCTCTGGAATGGGTGCCTACAAGATACCCATAGCTTTCTTCATAGCCGAATATGAATTCATTGGAGCCTGTTTCTTCAAACATTCGAATCTGTTCTCCAATATACTTAAATCCGGTCAGTACTTCTATCAGCCTGGCATTATACTCTTTTGCAATACGATTTGACAGATTACCGGTAACAATCGTCTTTATGAGGGCAGGATTCTTAGGCAGCAGACCCTTTTTGGCTCTTTGGGAAAATACATACTCTGCTATTAAAGCGCCTGTCATATTACCGTTAAACAATACAAACTCGTTATTATTATCCCTTACCTGAACGCCAAGGCGGTCCGCATCCGGGTCGGTCGCAAGGATTATATCCGCATTAACCTCCATCGCCAGCTCTTTTGCAAGTGCAAATACCTTCGGGTCCTCGGGATTCGGATATCCTACCGTCGAAAATTCAGAATCCGGATATTCCTGCTCAGGTACGACATATACATTCTTAAAACCCAGCTCATCCAGTATTCTTCTTACCGGAGCATTCCCTGTGCCGTGAAGCGGTGTATAGACTATATTTAAGTTCTTACTTTCTTCATTAACAGGATTGATAACCAGCTTTTTCAGGTTTTCAATATATTTATCATCAATTTCGCGGCCGATAATCTTTAATAATCCTTTTTCTGCTGCTTCTTCTCCCGATATGGTCTTTGCTTCCGAAAAATCCTTGATTGCATTAACCTCCCGGATGATTTCCACATCCCTTGGAGCTGTTATCTGTGCCCCGTCCTCCCAATACACCTTATAACCGTTATATTCAGGAGGATTATGGCTTGCAGTGATAACTATACCCGCGATACAGCCAAGCTCTCTTACTGCAAAGGATAATTCCGGCGTCGGTCTGAGAGAATCAAACAAATAAGCCTTAATATTGTTAGCCGCCAGGCATAGGGCAGCTTGCAGGGCAAATTGAGGAGACATTCTTCTGGAATCATATGCGATAGCAACGCCTTTGCTTTCTCCCTTTTGCTCAATGATGCAATTGGCGAGACCCTGTGTTGCTCTTCTTATAGTATAGATATTCATACGGTTGATACCCGCTCCAAGTATTCCCCGTAATCCACCCGTACCAAATTCCAGGCCCTTATAAAACCTCTCCCGGATTTCCATGTCATTGTCTTTTAAGTCCACCAGCTCTTTTCTGGTAGCTTCATCAAAATATGAATCGGATAACCACTTATTATACTCTTCTATATATTTCATAATTACCGCTCCTTCCTCCCCATAATCATTATATTATAAATTCTTATTGACGAATAAGCAGATTAGGAACGCAAGGGCTACGCCCTTGCGTTCGTAGAAAAAGAGGAGCTGAGGCTCTTGTGCCCACCACTCCTCTTCTTGTTAAACATACTATTAACGTTTATTCGATATAGGCATCATTATTAATCTGAGGTATTTCATCCTCTTCATAATAATCGTCCTGGCCTAAGGTTTCTTCATCAGAAGACCCTTCCTCATAGCCTTCCTCGTAATACCCGTTCTCATCATAACCTTCGTAATTCTGGTATCCTTCGCCTTCATAACCCTGGTCATAATATTCACCTTCGTTATAGCCTTCCTCCGGATACTCAAAGGTATCAAATCCGTCCGAATATCCGCCTTCACCGTACATATCATCCGACATCATATATTCTTCCTGAACATCGGTATCCAGCTTAACTGAACGATATCTCTTCATACCTGTTCCGGCAGGAATCAGCTTACCGATAATAACATTTTCTTTTAATCCGATAAGCGGGTCAACCTTACCCTTAATCGCAGCCTCGGTTAATACCTTGGTTGTCTCCTGGAAGGATGCCGCGGACAGGAAGGAGTTCGTTGCCAGAGATGCCTTTGTAATACCAAGCATAACTTGTTTACCTTCTGCCGTCTGCAGGCCCTGCTCTTCAAGCGCTTTATTCTCATCATCAAATTCAAGACTGTCTACTAAAGCACCAGGCAGGAAATTGGTATCACCGTTATTCTCGATTCTCACCTTTTTAAGCATCTGACGGACGATAACCTCAATATGCTTATCGTTGATTTCAACACCCTGTAAGCGGTATACTCTTTGAACCTCTTGAATCATATAATCCTGAACCGCACGGACACCTTTGATTTTTAGGATATCATGAGGATTTACGCTTCCTTCGGTAAGCTCATCACCGGCTTCGATTATATCCCCTTCCATCACCTTAATTCTTGAACCGTAAGGTATAAGGTATGCCTTGGATTCCATGGTTTCATCGTTTGTAACAATAACTTCTCTCTTCTTCTTCGTATCCTTGATTGTTACTGTTCCGCCAAATTCAGAAATAATTGCAAGTCCCTTCGGCTTTCTGGCTTCAAATAACTCCTCGACACGGGGAAGACCCTGTGTAATATCGTCACCTGCCACACCACCGGTATGGAAGGTACGCATGGTAAGCTGTGTTCCCGGCTCACCAATGGACTGAGCAGCGATGATACCTACTGCCTCACCCACCTGAACAGCCTCGCCGGTAGCCATGTTGGCACCATAACATTTTGCGCAGACTCCAATATGAGATTTGCATGTTAAAATGGTTCTTATCTTAACCTTATCTACACCAGTCTCAACAATTCTTGCCGCCCGTTTCGGTGTAATCATATGATTTGCCTTAACAATAACGTTTCCTTCTTTATCAGTTATCGTCTCACAAGCATATCTTCCTGTGATTCTCTCTTCAAGTGTTTCGATAACTTCCTTGCCATCCATAAATGCCTTAACCCACATCCCCTGGATTTCATCATGTTCACAGCAATCTACTTCACGAATAATCAAATCCTGTGCCACGTCTACAAGACGGCGGGTCAGATATCCTGAGTCAGCTGTACGAAGAGCTGTATCGGAAAGTCCTTTTCTTGCTCCATGAGCAGATATAAAGTATTCCAATACGTCCAAGCCTTCACGAAGATTGGATTTAATCGGAAGCTCAATCGTACGGCCTGAGGTATCTGCCATCAGTCCGCGCATACCTGCCAGCTGTTTTATCTGTTTATCGGAACCACGGGCACCGGAGTCGGACATCATCTTGATATTATTAAAGCTGTCCAGTCCTGAAAGCAGTGTGTCTGTAAGTACACGGTCAGCTTCCTTCCATGTATCGATTACAGTATTATACCGCTCCTCTTCCGTCATTCTGCCTCGTCTGTATTCTCTTGAAATGTTCTCTATTGTTTCCTCGGCTTCAGCAATAATACTCTTCTTCTCATCCGGTACCTTCATATCCGATATGGATACGGTAAATGCTGCCTTAGTGGAATATTTGTAACCCAAAGCCTTCACTGAATCTAAAAGCTCTGCCGTCTGGGTTGCTCCGTGGACATTGATACACTTTTCAAGTATTGGCTTAAGCTGCTTCTTTCCTACCAGGAAATCCACCTCAAGTTCAAGGAAATTATCCGGATTGCTTCTGTCTACAAAGCCTAAATCCTGCGGAATTATCTCATTGAATATGAAGCGTCCCAAGGTAGATTGTATCATCTTGGATACTTCCACTCCTTCATGATTGATACCTGTTACCCTTACCTTAATCGGCTCATGAAGTGTGATGATTTTATTCTCATATGCCAGGATTGCTTCATCAACATTCTTAAAGGAATGTACAATTCCTGTATCATTTGCTTTCTCAATCGTCAGATAATAGATACCCAGAACCATATCCTGAGAGGGTACGGTAACCGGTGCTCCGTCTGACGGTTTTAACAGGTTATTCGGTGAAAGCAGAAGGAATCTGCATTCAGCCTGTGCTTCTACGGATAACGGTAGATGAACCGCCATCTGGTCGCCGTCAAAGTCCGCATTGTAAGCGGTACATACCAGCGGATGAAGCTTGATTGCCTTACCCTCGACAAGGACAGGCTCGAATGCCTGGATACCAAGTCTGTGAAGGGTAGGAGCACGGTTTAACATAACCGGATGTTCTTTAATAACATCCTCCAGTACATCCCATACCTCGGGCTGGAGTCTTTCCACCATCTTCTTTGCTGATTTTATATTATGTGCAGTGCCTCTGCCAACCAGCTCCTTCATAACAAAGGGCTTAAACAGCTCAATCGCCATCTCTTTCGGCAGACCACACTGATAGAGCTTTAATTCAGGACCAACAACGATAACGGAACGGCCGGAGTAATCTACCCGCTTACCAAGCAGATTCTGACGGAAACGTCCCTGCTTACCCTTTAACATATCGGATAAGGATTTTAATGCACGGTTTCCCGGTCCGGTTACAGGTCTTCCCCTTCTGCCGTTATCAATTAACGCGTCCACTGCTTCCTGAAGCATTCTCTTCTCATTGCGAACAATAATATCCGGCGCACCCAGCTCAAGAAGCCGCTTTAAGCGGTTGTTACGGTTAATAATTCTACGATAAAGGTCATTCATATCGGAGGTGGCAAAACGTCCGCCTTCCAACTGTACCATCGGACGCAAATCCGGCGGAATAACCGGGATTACAGTCAGAATTAACCATTCCGGCTTATTTCCGGATTCACGGAAGGCCTCTACTACTTCCAGCCGCTTAATAATTCTTGCACGCTTCTGGCCTGTGGAATCTTTAAGCGCTCTCTTTAGCTCCTTTGATTCCTTTTCTAAATCAATCGCTTTCAAAAGCTCCTGGATTGCTTCCGCTCCCATGCCCAGACGAAAGCTTCCCGCACCAAAATTCTCGATAGCTTCCTGCTTTTCCTTCTCATTAAGAACCTGCTTATACTGAAGGTCGGAGGTTCCTTTATCCAGTACGATATAGGATGCAAAGTAAAGTACTTTCTCCAGTGTTCTGGGTGACAGGTCAAGAATTAAACCCATTCTGCTTGGTATTCCTTTAAAATACCAGATATGGGATACCGGTGCTGCCAGCTCAATATGTCCCATTCTTTCACGGCGTACACTGGCCTTCGTGACCTCTACTCCGCAGCGGTCGCATACAACACCTTTATATCTGATTTTTTTATATTTTCCACAATGGCATTCCCAGTCTTTGCTGGGTCCAAAAATTCTCTCGCAGAACAATCCGTCTTTTTCCGGCTTCAAGGTTCTGTAGTTAATCGTCTCGGGCTTTCTTACTTCTCCCTTCGACCACTCCCTAATTTTTTCCGGTGAGGCAAGGCCGATTTTAATTGCATCATAGGTTATCTCCTGCTCACTGTTATACATCATTTCAGGCATTCTTTGGCTCTCCCTTCGTTAATTCTGCTTTGATATTAAGATTACTAACGGTCTACGGGTTGCCCGCAAGCCTTACACCGTATGCTGCCTGCGATTATATCCGCACCGCAATTGGGACATACCTCATCCTCGATGTCCAGGGGAGCGTCATCATCATACTCCTCGTCATCACCGCTATCATCTATATCATCCGAATCTTCTTCATAGATATCAAAAATATCACTGTCAATATCTTCGCCACTTGTCTTCGTGAATCCGGCACTTTCGTAACCTTCATCATATCTGAAGTTATTATCACCTTCAATTAGCTGTGTCATATCCGAATCACCATGATCCACGCTCTCAGTCATCTTAACTTCATTGCCGTATTCATCAAGGACGGTAACATCAAGAGCCAATGACTGCAGTTCCTTTAACAGAACCTTAAAGGATTCCGGTATACCCGGGTCGCTGATATTCTCACCCTTAATAATTGCTTCATAGGTTTTCACACGACCGGTCACATCATCCGATTTCACTGTCAGAATTTCCTGAAGAATATAGGCCGCACCGTATGCTTCCAGTGCCCATACCTCCATCTCACCAAATCTCTGTCCGCCAAATTGTGCCTTGCCGCCCAGAGGCTGCTGCGTTACTAAGGAGTAAGGGCCTGTAGAACGGGCATGAATCTTGTCATCAACAAGATGATGAAGCTTTAAGTAATGCATAAAGCCTACGGTTACAGGCTGGTCAAAATACTCACCGGTCCTGCCGTCACGAAGCATTACCTTTCCGTCAGAATTAATCGGAACGCCCTTCCATTCTTCACTTTCTCCATGATGCTCCTTCAGATGCTCGATAAGAGCAGGGTCTAAGGCATCTCTATATTTTTCTTCAAATTCATTCCACTCAAAGTTAGCATAGTCATTCGCTATCTCCAACGTGTCCATAATATCAAATTCATTGGCTCCGTCAAATACCGGTGTGGATATATCAATACCCAGTACCTTCGCTGCCAGGGAAAGATGAATCTCAAGTACCTGTCCGATATTCATACGGGAAGGTACGCCCAAAGGATTCAGTACAATATCAAGTGGTTTGCCATTCGGTAAGAAGGGCATATCTTCAACAGGTAATACGCGGGATACAACACCCTTATTACCATGACGGCCGGCCATCTTGTCACCAACCTGTATCTTTCTTTTCTGCGCAATGTATACACGGACAGTTTCATTTACACCGGGAGATAATTCGTCTCCATTCTCCCTGGTAAATACCTTGGCATCTACAATAATACCATACTCTCCATGAGGCACTCGAAGAGAAGTATCTCTTACTTCTCTGGCCTTTTCGCCAAAGATAGCCCGCAGCAGACGCTCTTCTGCCGTAAGCTCGGTCTCTCCCTTCGGAGTAACCTTCCCTACCAGTATATCTCCTGCACGAACCTCTGCACCGATACGGATGATTCCTCTTTCATCAAGGTCCTTAAGCGCTTCATCACCGACACCAGGTACATCTCTTGTGATTTCTTCAGGCCCAAGCTTGGTATCTCTTGCTTCCGCCTCATATTCCTCTATATGAACAGATGTATATACATCCTCCTGAACAAGACGTTCACTAAGTAATACAGCATCCTCATAGTTGTAACCTTCCCAGGTCATAAAACCAATCAGAGGATTCTTACCAAGAGCCAGCTCACCATGAGAAGTGGAAGGACCATCGGCAATTACCTGTCCTTCTTCAATCCTGTCACCGCGTTTTACAACCGGTCTCTGGTTAATGCAGGTTCCCTGATTACTCTTCGCAAATTTAATCATGCGGTAAGTAAGCTTTGAACCATCGTCATTCTTTATAACAATCTCCTTCGCCGTAACTTTTTCTACAACACCGGATTTCTTAGCCAATACACATACACCCGAGTCGATAGCAGCCTTCGCTTCGATACCTGTGCCTACAACAGGAGACTCTGTCACCAATAAAGGAACTGCCTGACGCTGCATGTTGGCACCCATAAGGGCACGGTTCGCATCGTCATTCTCCAGGAAAGGAATTAATGCCGTGGCCACAGAAAATACCATCTTG
Organism: Bacillota bacterium; assembly: GCA_023419655.1. GTDB lineage: Bacteria > Bacillota > Clostridia > Lachnospirales > Lachnospiraceae > Mobilitalea. Next base: position 25,614 of record JAEZXP010000135.1, read on the forward strand.
GGCGACACGTCCATTAAGTCGACTTTCTGCTTCTCATATTGGGAGGTTTCTTCCTGATAACGGCCGGATATACTGTTTCCAATAAAATATCCATTCTCATCAAGCTCTGCATTGGCCTGTGCAACGACATATCTGTCTTCTTCATCAGCAGTCAGATAGATAACCTCGTCCGTAACCTTGGGATTATTTGAATCTGCCTTATCCACCATACGGTACGGCGCTTCAATAAATCCATATTCATTAATCCTTGCATAGGTTGCAAGGGAGTTAATCAGTCCGATATTCGGGCCTTCCGGCGTCTCTACAGGACACATTCTTCCGTAATGTGAATAATGTACGTCACGAACCTCAAAGCCCGCTCTGTCACGGGAAAGACCACCCGGTCCGAGAGCCGACAGACGTCTTTTATGGGTCAGCTCACCAAGAGGATTGTGCTGGTCCATGAACTGTGACAGCTGGGAGCTACCAAAGAATTCTTTGACCGCTGCTGTTACAGGCTTAATATTAATTAAGGACTGAGGGCTGATTCCCTCTAAATCCTGTGTCGTCATTCTTTCTCTTACCACACGTTCCATTCTGGACAGACCGATACGGTACTGGTTCTGTAAAAGCTCACCGACTGCACGGATTCTTCTGTTGCCCAGATGGTCAATATCATCTGAATTACCGATTCCATATTCCAAATCAATATTATAATTAATGGAAGCGATAATATCTTCCTTGGTTATATGCTTAGGAATAAGCTCACTGATGTTCTTTTTGATTGCTTCCTTAATATCATCAAGAGAGGTATGCTCCTCTAATATTTTCTTCAATACAGGGTAGTATACATTCTCCGTTACACCCATGGATTTTCTCTCTGCAACACTAATCTGGGGCAAATGATAAGAAAGGTTAACCATCATATTGGAAATAACCTTCACATTTCTTTCGTCCGATTGTACCATAACTGAGGGTACAGCCGCATCCTGAATAAGCATTGCAATTTCGTTCGTTACCGCAGTTCCTGCCTCGGCAATTACCTCTCCGGTTGATTTATCAATTACATCCTCAGCCAGAACAAAACCGACGATACGATTACGGTATGCCAGCTTTTTATTAAATTTATAACGGCCTACCTTGGCCAAATCATATCTTCTCGGGTCAAAAAACATACTGTGCAGCAAGGACTCCGCATTCTCAACAGCAAGCGGTTCACCGGGACGGAGCTTTTTATATAACTCTAACAGACCATCCTGATAACTTCCGGATGGGTCCTTTGCTGTACTGGGGTCCTTTGCCAGACTTGCAAGAATCTTCGGCTCTTCTCCGAAAAGCTGCTTAATCTCTTCATTCGTCCCATACCCCAATGCTCTTATAAATGTCGTAATTGGTACCTTCCTGTTACGGTCTACCCGTACATAAAAAACATCATTGGAATCCGTCTCGTATTCCAACCACGCTCCTCTGTTTGGTATAACGGTAGCAGAAAATAATTGCTTACCAAGCTTATCATGGTCAATTGCATAGTAAATACCGGGGGAACGTACTAATTGGCTAACGATAACTCTCTCCGCACCATTGATAACAAAGGTGCCTGTCTCCGTCATCAACGGCAAATCGCCCATGAATATATCATGTTCGTTTATCTCATTATTCTCCTTATTATGGAGTCTTACTTTAACTTTTAAGGGAGCTGCATAGGTCGCATCTCTTTCCTTACATTCTTCGATTGTATATTTTATGTCATCCTCGCATAATGCAAAGTCCACGAATTCCAGACTCAAGTGCCCGCCGTAATCCGCTATTGGAGAAATATCATCAAATACTTCTTTGAGCCCTTCAGTAAGAAACCATTGGTAGGAATCCTTCTGAACTTCAATTAGATTCGGCATCTCCAATACTTCCTTCTGCTTGGAGTAACTCATTCTAACGTTATTACCAACCTTGACTGGATGCATTCTGTTTCTATCCATTGACGTTTTCACCCCTTGAGTTTAATAAGTATACATAAGACTCCCCCAATAATTTAGGGAGTCTTGTGATTTGTAATAAAAACTGCTTTTCTTTTTTTACCGTGTATGCTATAATAATACTGAATAGGCATATAACACCACAATAGTGCACTTTTCATACTACCATAATTAAATTATACTGTCAACAGCAAATTTGTTGACTTCTTTTAATTTTATATACATTTCACACATATAAGATAAGCTCTTTCTCATTTCGACAAAACAATCAGCTGATTAACCAAAAAAGAAAACCGGCCTGTGTTCCGTTTGTTACATTTTATATGCAACGGATTCATGCCGGTTATTTTTCTTTTAGTAAAATCTACTTGCCTGTAAGCTGCCCGGTTAGATTATTTGAATGTAACCTTAGCACCTTCTGCTTCAAACTTAGCCTTCATATCATCAGCTTCTGCCTTGCTAACGGCTTCCTTAACTACCTTAGGAGCTCCATCAACGAGGTCTTTTGCTTCCTTTAAGCCCAAGCCTGTTAAATCACGAACAACCTTGATAACCTTAACCTTGTTAGGGCCAACTTCTGTTAACTCAACGTCGAACTCAGTCTTCTCTTCTTCTTCTGCTGCGCCTGCTGCGGGGCCTGCTGCAACGACAACACCTGCTGCTGCAGATACACCGAATTCTTCTTCACATGCTTTTACTAATTCATTTAATTCTAATACGCTAAGGCCTTTAATCGCCTCGATAAATTCTTGAGTTGTCATAATAATTATACCTCCATTAAATTATTGTTTGGTAAGAGCCTTGTCCTACTCGATTCATTGTTTATAACTGATTATGCTGCTTTTTCAGCAATCTGCTTAAGCACTCTTGCAAGATTTGTAACTGGTGACTGTAAGCTTCCAAGTAATTTTGAAATAAGAACCTCTCTTGAAGGAATGGTTGCAATAATCTGAATACCCTTGCTGTCGTAATAGGTTCCTTCCACTACTCCTGACTTGAACTCTAATTTAGGCATCTTCTTAGCCATCTCACTAATTATTCTAGCCGGAGCTGTTGCATCATCAAGACCAAATGCTACTGCTGTAGGTCCTTCAAGATCCTTTGATAATTCCGCATACGCTGTTCCCTCGAAAGCAAAGTTAAGCATTGTGTTCTTATAAACCTTGTATACGATGCCAGCTTCTCTCAACTTCTTACGAAGCTCTGTATCTTGTGCAACGGTAAGTCCGCGGTAATCTACAAGTACTGCTGCTTTTGCATTCTCAACATAGCCCTTGATTTCCTCAACGACAGGCTGCTTTAATTCTACTTTAGCCACTCCATACACCTCCTTTAATATATCGTCATAAGATAAAAAACCTCTTTCTGCCAAAGCAGAAAGAGGTTATAGTAGATATCATTAACCAGATTCTCCTCGGTAGGCGGCATTACCTTACGCCTTACGGCACCTACTGTCTTCGGCAGTTTCATTTATTGCAAAAGGAATTATAACACGGCTTTCGATATGGTGTCAACCTTCAAGTGCAATTTATTAGCTTAATTTCG
>JAEZXP010000024.1 GCA_023419655.1 Bacillota bacterium
CAGCAATCCCGGAAGTCCGCTGATATGGTCTCCATGAAAATGTGTAATGCATATAATATCTATCGAATGAACACTCCATCCCTTCTCTCTGATTGCAATCTGTGTCCCTTCTCCGCAGTCAATGAGCAGGCTTTTTCCATTATATCTTGTCATAAGAGCAGTTAACCATCTTCCGGGCAGCGGCATCATTCCGCTTGTTCCCAGTAAGCATACATCTAACATTCTATTTTTCCGTACCTTTCCTACATGTTAATTATGTCTGTATATATTATATATCGTCATAATCCTTTTTATCGTAAAATCAATTCTACTATAAAGAAGCATGTGCTACAACATAATTTTTCTTCGGTAAGCCGAAGTATCTCATATAATCATCATATCACATTCTAACCTTTTTTTCCATTCTTTGTCCACCTGATGATAATATTCTCAAATTGCCGCACACAAAAAGAGCCCTTGCAAATTGTACCAAACACAGGTATGAACCTCATCCCCGGTACAATTTACAATGACTCCTTCCTTCTTTATTAAATAATAAATCAAATGTATTCTTCTAATTGAATTTTTCGTCTGCTGTTTCAATCACAAAGTCAACCCGTCTGTTTTTTGCTCTTCCGGCCGAGGTATCATTGTCTGCAATAGGATTGAATTCAGCGTAACCCGCGGCATGAATTTTCTTCGGATTCAGGGTGGTATTATCCAAAACCTTTTTTAAAACGTTAACCGCACGAATCGAGGACAGCTCCCAGTTACTCTCAAACAGCCCTGAGGTCATTGGTACATTATCCGTATGTCCTTCAATACGGACTTCAAGTATGCTCTCATCATATATTGAAAGTATATCACCGATTTTATCTAATATCGTTACAGCTTCCTGCTTAACCTCTGCACGTCCCGAATCAAAAAGAATAGACGTATTCACCCGAAGTATAATCTTATTATCATTCTCTTTCATGACGCTCAAATCATCGGCATCTCCGACCTCATCAATATAAGAATTAATTGATTCCATCAATTTATCCTGATTTGAAGGAAAGAGACCATCTAAAGAACCCTTTTCTTTTTTTGAAGCCTCATCCTCATCTGACTCGTTATCCTTTTTTGAAGCCTCATCCTTATCCAACTCACTGTCCTTTTGTGAAGCCTCATCCTTGTCGGACTCGTTATCCTTTTTAGATGATATTCCTTCGTTTCCATCAAGAACCCCATCGTCGCCATCGAGAACTCCGTCAGATGTCATCAGCAAATTTCCGTCAGCATCGTAGGTTTCGATAATTACCACTTCTGCCAGCGCGTTATTGCGTTCTTCCTTAATCTTCGCAGCCGAATACGCTTGATTCATCATCGCAAAAGAAAACAAAATTACAAACACAGCCAGAAGATCCGTTACCAAATCGCTATAGCTATCCAGCCAACCGCCTTCTTCTTCATCATCTTCTTTTTCTCTACGACTAAATCTGTTATTCTTCATATGCTGCTTGGACTCTCCTTTCCTTCAAACACCACATCCGGGTTCTCTTTTTCTTCTTCCTCAGTAATATTCATATAAGCAAATAATTCTTCCTTTATCAGCTTGGGATTCTTCCCTTGCTGGATTGCAGCCAGTCCCTCTACTAACAGGTCTCTTCTTGTTTCTTCCTCTTCACTTAAAAAACGCAGCCTCTTTGCCAGCGGAGAAAATATAACATAAGCCATGAATCCTCCATAAAAGGACGATACAAGCTCAAGTGCCATCATCGGTCCCAGGGTAGAAGGGTCATCCAAATTATTCAGCATGGGTATAAGACCCACATATGTACCGACAAGACCCAGCGCCGGTGCCGTAGCAGCAATCATATTCACCATTGCCGCACCTTTCTGGTGTCTTTGTTTCATAAAGTAAGTTGCGCCTTCCAGCGCATTCCTAAGCTGTTCTTCATCTGCGCCATCAACAATAAGCCGTATTCCCCTTTGAATAAACGCATCATCCGTATACCGGTCAATCGTATCCTCCAAAGCCAACAGTCCTTCTTTACGGGATACTTCTGCAAGAGAAACCAAAGAAAGGATATCCTCCTTGATATCATATTTATTCTTTTTAAATGCTTTCCCCATAACCGGCAAAAGAGTTTTTAACCGGCTTGGCGGGAAAGCAGTTACAACCGCTGCCATCGTACCTCCAAAAATAATAAATGCGGAAGGTAAATTCCAGAATAGCCCCGGCTCTCCCGTTACTATAATTGCTCCAACTACAAATCCTATTCCAGCAAACAGACCAATAAAAGTAGAAATTCCTCTCTTTTTCAATATAAAGACCTCCTATGCTTTACGCCTCTTTAGTAATAAATAAATTTTATATGTTATAAAGCTTGATTTCCCATTGCCTTTTCTATTATAATTGAACGAATCTATCTTGAATATCTGCAACTTTCAAAACATATCAGATTGCAGGGACCTTCCTTATATACTTATTCAATACCTTTTCTTATGATACGAAAACACCACATAAAATGCGTTGACACGCTACTTTACATGGATTAATCTGCTTTTTCGCATACATTATATACTATATCGGATAATTTTTCACTAATTATTAATAATAATAAAGCCTTATAGGATATATATACTATACACATCATACTATATTGAATTTTTATTAATTCAATGGATGACATCCGGATTCCAAAAATATAGGCTATAAATAATTATAGCACCTCCATCTTTTCTTTAATCTCAACCGGAATTTGAAACTCTCCGGTTATTTTCTTATAACATTCCTCACATAAATTAAAATGATGAATCTGAGTATCCCAATTTGAAAAGTATCCCCACTCTTTCGTTGCCTCAAATGCATCCTCCATTAATATACCTTTTTCGACCTTGAGTTTTTTCCCGCATGAATTGCAGTAGATTTGCTTGTCCCCACTTTGATTATTATCTGCTCTTTTCACGACTTATCCCTCCTGATATGATAAACGGAATCAGCCCGTTGTTAGTATCATTATAAACTTTATCCGCCGATATTGACAGTGGGAATTAATGTATTGCATCCAGCCACATAATCACGGCATTCTCCAGAGGCTTCGTATAAAAGTCTTTTCGTATACCGGCCTCAGCAAATCCCAGTCTCTTATAGAGGTTTATGGCCGGCAGGTTCGATTGCCGGACCTCAAGGGTCAGGGAAGAGATACCCCTGCTTTTTGCTTGTTTTATCAATTCCCCCAACATAGCAAAACCAATCCCCTGCTTTCGAAAACTCTGTTTAACGGCCACATTATAGATATATCCCTCTCCCAGAACTCCGCAATATCCGCAATATCCTGCAATAATTTCATCGATTACAACTACAAGATAGTGGTTATTCTCATCGGACATTGTATCAAGAAATGATTTTTTACTCCACGGGTCTGAAAAGGTTTCCTGTTCAATCCGGCATACCTCATCCAAATCCTCTGTCGTCATCTCCCGTATCAGCATTCTTTTTCTCCTTACGCTTTAAAAGCTTTATCCATGTCCGTGCACTATCTTCCGCTTAGTTTTTCTGCCCGTTCCCGCTCCGCCTGGCTCATTCTCAAGTACACAGGCTGATGCTCCGCCGCTGATTCAAAGCGTTTATCCCTGTAGTATTCCAAGCCAAGAGCAGCAACAGCGCCGGCTCTTTGCCGATTCATATGCAAAGGAGCAAAAGCATACTCCGTCTCCATCCGCTCTATTATCCTGTCTCTATGAATCGGTACCCCATCTCCAAGAAATATGGCAGTCCTTCCCATCTGATTGATTTCATCGATAATCTCATCGATATCCACCGCTTTTTGAGGCGATAGGATGACCAGCTTCTCCCCTGAGAATTCATATAAGCCCGTATATACCTGATTCCTTCTTGCATCCATCAACGGACAAACCATCTTATCGGTACCATATAGATTATAAGCCAGACTGTCCACCGTAGGCACCGGTATAATAGGCCTATCCAATGCAAGTCCAAGACCCTTGGCGGTTGCCGCACCTATTCTGAGGCCTGTGAAGGAGCCCGGGCCTGCTGTTATTGCAATGGCATCCACCTCCGATAAATCCAAATCCACCATGTGAACCACATCATCCAGCATAGGAAGCAGTGTCTGTGAATGGGTCTTTTTATAATTTATCGTGTATTCAGCTAATAAAGCATCCTCCGTTGCAATCGCTACGGAGGCTACCAGTCCTGAGCTGTCTATTGCAAGTATTCTCATTATTCCCTCTCATTCTGCGCCATTTATGTCATTCCATATACGAAATTTCTCATTGATGGAATCTTTCCTGTATGGAATTCCTATCGGCAGCTTACCATCAAGCTATACGATTTCAATTTCTCTATAGTCATAACCCTTCGCCAAATCTTTTCTTATACGAATGGTTGTTCTTATCTCAGGTAATATTTCTTCAATCAGCTCTGCCCATTCAATAAGGCATACTCCTTCTCCATAGAAATAATCCTCATAGCCTAACTCATCCATCTCTCTGACATCCCCTATACGGTATACATCAAAATGGTAAAGAGAAAGCCTTTCACCCTCATATTCCTGAATGATAGTAAATGTAGGGCTGTTCACAGGCTCATCTATTCCCAGACCTTTTGCAAATCCCTGGGTGAATACTGTCTTTCCCACCCCTAAATCTCCGTTTATGCAATACACCTGACCCTTTGACGCCTTTCTTCCCAAATCATATCCAATCTGAAAGGTATCCTCTGATTTAAAGCTCTCTATAATCATCCCGTTTCCTCATTTCAAAACCGATTGCATGGTGCGGATTAGGGCTCAAAACTGCTTCCCTTGTACTAATCCGCTTATTCGCGTACATTATAGCAGATTGATTTTAAAAAAGATAGAATTTTTATAAAATTCTATCTTTCTTATAATTGATTTATTTGATTTTATTTGGGCTGTTATGTCTATAGTCCTGCTATGGATTTAATTACCCGGCTGATTCTCTTATATATCAGAAGGGTAATCAGGGAAACTGCAACCCCCTTAAGAATATTAAAGGGTGTAACCGCATAAAGGATAAAAGTTGACATACTGTTTATTCCCGGGTTTACCTTTGTTCCCGCCGCAACAAGCGCATCTACAGGCATTTTAGTGAAATAAGCAAATGCCGGAAGAAGTACAAATGCATTCATAAAGCTTCCTAATACCACCATGCATACGGTTCCTATGATTAATCCGCTTATAGCAGATTTTAATGTTTTGTTTTTATGGTATATTATTGCCGCCGGTACTACAAACGAGCATCCGATTAAAAAATTAGCCAGCTCACCAACCCCTGCTGTTGGTGTTCCTGTAATAACCAGATTCAAAAGTATCTTTATCATCTCAATCATCATTCCGGCGACAGGGCCTAATGCAAATGCTCCGATAAGGATAGGAACCTCACTAAAATCCAGTTCATAAAAGGGCGGCGCAAACCATAAAGGTATCTCAAACAACATTAATACCACTGAAATTGCTCCCAGCATCGCCATAATGGTAAGCGATTTGACCGTTATAAGACTTGTTGCTTTTTGTTTGTTGTTAACATTCATCATCGTATTAACCTCTCCTTTTTGTTAAAGGAAAAATCCCGGCTATCCAATAGGCTGTAATTCAAGCTTTGCAATTTAATAAAATCCCCGATAATGATATCGGGGATACAAAAGCTAACCTATCATTCTTCTCACATCCAGACTTTACTGTCGGTTTTGGAATTTCACCAAATCAGTCACAGTGACATACTTCATAACGCCACTATGAGTCGCGGACTATACCGCCGGTCGGGATTTTCACCCTGCCCCGAAGATTTACCTTACTATTATTTTTACACTATTATCATATCGTATCTTTATTCTATTGTCAATTTCATAACAAAACAAATATACCGTTTATAATCTTAAAATTCTATACGATATGCATAAATTCTTATATATTACCAAAAGCAAAATCCTTTATGACGCCAAGAGCCTCTCTTACATAATAGCTTATTAAGAGAATAGGGTCTGAGGGGGCAGACAGCCCCTGTATATTTTCAAGCCCCTGTTTTTTTGCTATGCTGACAGACCTGAACACATGAAAGCCATTGGTCACTAAAGCTACCTTCGCATCTTCTTCTACAATTAGCTTTTTACTGTATTTTATATTCTCTACGGTGTTCGTTGAGCGGTCCTCGACAAGGATTCTCTCTTCGGCAATCCCGTTATCCATCAAATACTTCTTCATCGCCTCTGCCTCTGATATATCCTCTCCGGGTCCCTGTCCCCCTGAAACAATTACAAGCGTATCCGAATTGGTCTTAAGATATATTTCCGATGCTTTCAGACGTTTTTTCAGGCTGTTTGTAATACGGGTGCCTCTTATCTGAGCCCCCAGTACAATCAAGTAATCCATATCCGGCTCTGCATCCCTGTTGGCATGGTATAGGATAAGGCTCTCAATGAATAAAAATATACATACTCCGGCAAGAACCAGAAATATTACTATATAGCGAACCGGCTGCGGAAGAAGAATATTCTTCCTTATCATACAGCCTATGATAACAAACAGACCTATACAGAAGGTTCCTGTCAGAAGCCAAAACCAGGAAAATGAAGAGCCTGTTCCGGAATAGCTGATGATAACGCCATAATAGATTAAGCTAAAAATCCCTATGGCCAGTATGATGAAATTTATAATTTTCATTCCTAATCCCTTCTATAGAACCTTACGATTAAAGCGCTAAGACTTCTGATAATAAATTAAGGCTATAATATGAACAAGCAATTCTATAATATCATCGTCAGCTGAATCCTGTTCTTTGATAAATCCACACTCAGAACCTTGACCTCTACAATATCTCCTACGCTGACCACATCCAAAGGATGCTTCACAAACCGCTTATTCGACAGCTGTGAGATATGAACCAGCCCATCCTGATGAACCCCGATATCGACAAATGCTCCAAAATCAATTACATTCCGAACGGTACCCTTTAATATCATTCCTTCCTTCAAGTCAGACATTTCAAGAACATCGGTTCTTAAGATTGGTTTTGGCATCTCATCTCTGGGGTCCCTTCCGGGCTTTTCTAATTCCTTAATAATATCGTCCAGCGTGATTTCACCAACGCCCAGCTCTTCGGACAGCTTCTTTCTATCTTTTATCTTTTTGCTTAACATGGAGCTTTCATATGCGGTATCTTTAGAATCAGCCGTTATTTCCTGCTCTTTTGAGGGTTCTGCTGCGGGAGCAGATGAACCTGACATCGCTGCTGCCAAGGCTTTTGCCAAGGCCGTATCCTGAGACTTAACAACCAGTCCTGACTTCTTCTTAGAGCTTTGCTTTGAAGGATTTTCTTTCTTAGGCTGCTCCTTTAAGTCCTTTGTCAGGACTGCCTTTGCCTGAATCTGCTTAATATCCTCCATGGTCATACCCAGCTTCGATAATAATTCTTTAGCGGCCTCATATGATTCCGGGTGGACACCGGTTGCATCCAGAGGATTGTCACCCTGACGGATGCGAAGAAAGCCTGCGCACTGTTCAAAGGCTTTTGGACCAAGCTTTGCCACCTTTAACAGCTCCTTTCGGCTATGGAACGTACCGTTTGCCTCCCGGTATGCTACTATATTTTTAGCAATCGTCTTATTCACTCCCGATACATATTCCAGTAAAGAAACCGATGCGGTATTCAAATCTACACCGACTTTATTAACGCAGTCCTCAACCACTCCGGACAAAGCATCACTTAGCTTCTTCTGATTCATATCATGCTGATACTGTCCTACTCCTATGGATTTGGGGTCTATTTTGACCAGCTCCGCCAGCGGGTCCTGTAATCTTCTTGCTATGGAGGCCGAACTTCTTTGTCCGACATCAAAGTTCGGAAACTCCTCTGTAGCCAGCTTGCTGGCAGAATAAACAGATGCACCCGCTTCATTTACAATCACATAGCTGAGGGGTCTGTTTACTTCTTTTAAAAGCTCTACAATCACCTGCTCAGATTCTCTTGAAGCCGTTCCATTACCAACGGATATCATGGTAATGTTATATTTATCAATCATCTTCTTTAATATTCTTTTTGATTCTTCAACCTTATTCTGAGGAGCTGTAGGATATATAACCACGGTATCAAGCACCTTTCCGGTACTGTCCACAACCGCCAGCTTGCATCCGGTACGGAATGCCGGGTCCCATCCAAGAACAGTCTGACCGGCAATCGGAGGCTGCATAAGTAACTGTACCAGGTTCTTTCCGAATACCTTGATAGCGCCGTCCTCCGCCTTTTCTGTCAGCTCATTTCTTATCTCCCTTTCGATTGCGGGAGCGATAAGCCTTTTATAGCTGTCTTCCAGTAAAGTCCTGATGATGTCATTGGTGTGGGGATTATCCCGGGTGATGATTTTCTTCTCCAGGTACCGAAGAATTCTTTCCTCCGGCGCCGCTATTTTAACCGTAAGAACCTTCTCATTTTCACCGCGGTTAATTGCCAGCACCCTGTGACCCGCCAGCTTTTCTATGCTTTCTTCAAAATTATAATACATCTCATATACAGACGCCGCCTTTTCATCCTTGGCTACAGAGATTAATTTGCCTTCCTTCATAGTAGCCTCACGGATATAGCTTCTGAATTCGGCTTCGTCCGATACCTCTTCCGCAAGGATATCCATGGCTCCCGCAATCGCCTCCTCGATGGTATTTACCTCTTTCTCCTCCAAGAGATAGGCTTTTGCATGTTCACTGACCGGTGCATCCGTTTCCTGAGCCTTAATAATTTCAGCCAGACCATCAAGTCCCTTTTCCTTGGCAATCGTAGCTCTTGTCCTTCGTTTCGGTCTGTACGGACGGTATAAATCCTCCACAACTACCAGCGTGGCAGCCTCCTGAATCTGTTTCTTTAACTCCTCGGTCAGCTTTCCCTGTTCCTCAATACTACTTAAAACCTGGGCCTTTTTGTCCTCCAGATTCCTTAAATATTGCAGCCTTTCATGGAGATTTCTTAACTGCTCATCATCCAAGGAGCCGGTAACTTCCTTTCGATATCTGGCTATAAAAGGTATCGTGTTTCCCTCATCAATCAGCTTAACGGTTGCTTCTACCTGTTCCAGGCGTATATTCAGTTCTTCTTTCAGTTGTTTTAAAATATCCATTCCATGCTCCTTAGAATAATCATAAATTTATGCGAATCCGTGCGGTACCTGCGTTCTTTCGCGCACTTTATACTTATAATACCAAAAGGAGAAACCAAAATCAATGAACAAAAAGTAATGCCACAGCTATACCAGCTTAAACGCTGTACAGTTGCGGCATTATTATCTTCATTTATACCTGTGATAACAGGAACTTCTCATGAACTGCATTCATGGCTTTTTCCACGTGGATTTCATCAATTAATACGGTAACTCTTATTTCAGAGGTGGAAATCATCTTGATATTTACTCCGACATCATACAGTGCCTCGAACATCTTTGCGGCAACGCCGGCATTGGACATCATGCCTGCTCCCACGATAGAGACCTTTGCCACACCTTTTTCCACATCAATCTTCTGACATTTTAAGCTGCCCTGGCGGTGACGCTCAATCGTAGCGACTGCCTCATCTAAATCATCCTCCGTCACAGTAAAGCTGATATCCTTGGTTCCATCCCTGCCGATGGATTGTAAAATAATATCAACGTTCACATTATGCCTTGCCAAATGGTTGAATAATTTAAACGCAACCCCCGGCTGGTCCTCCAATCCTATTACCGCTATACGGGCTGCATTTTTATCGGCTGCCACACCGCTAACAAGCATTTTCTCCATATTTACTACCTCCTTAACAATCGTACCTTCAGTTTTATTAAGGCTGGAACGAACCACCAGCTGTACACCATATTTTTTCGCCATTTCAACAGACCTGTTATGAAGCACGCCCGCTCCAAGGGATGCCAGCTCAAGCATCTCATCATATGTGATTTCATTCAGCTTTCTTGCCGGCTTTACAATCCTGGGGTCTGCTGTATATACTCCGTCAACATCCGTATAAATCTCACACTTATCTGCATGGAGGGATGCCGCCAATGCCACTGCCGTGGTATCCGAGCCTCCCCTGCCAAGGGTCGTATAATTATCAAATTTATCAACTCCCTGGAAGCCTGTGACGATAACAACACGTCTGTTTTGCAATTCATTCCTGATTCGCTCTGTATCAATCTTTTTGAGCCTTGCATTACTGTATACGGATGTGGTATGCATTGCAACCTGATACGCATTCAGCGATACCGCCGGCACACCCAAAGCATCCAGAGCCATTGCCATTAACGAAACGGATACCTGCTCTCCTGTTGTAAGCAGCATATCCATCTCCCGTTTCGAAGCGTTGGGATTGATTTCCTTTGCCATCTGTATCAGGATATCGGTCTGCTTTCCCATTGCTGATAATACAACCACAATTTCATTGCCCGCTTTATAATCCTCCACAATCCGCCCGGCAACATTATAGATTCTTTCCTTATCGGCGACGGATGTTCCGCCAAATTTTTTTACTATTAGCATAATTGCCTCCTAACATTAAGTTTTCGTACTTATGCTTATTCTCCTTCGTCAAATAACCTGTCAATGATAGTGTATCCGTGGGGAATAACATTGCCGCTTTTCTTCCCGTCCGCTTCATTATAAAGATAATGATTTTCCTTGTTCACTCTGCTGTCATAAAGCAGATAAGGAACCGGGTCATCGGTGTGGGTTCTAAGATGGATAGGGGTGGGATGATCCGGAAGAATCAGCATTCTATAATCCTCACCGGCCTCTTCCATTCCCTCTATAACCGGCTTTATTACCCTCTTATCCAGATATTCTATCGCTTTTATTTTATTCTCGATGCTTCCCTGATGACCCATCTCATCCGGTGCCTCTACATGAATATAAACAAAATCATAATCATCTTTAAGGAGTACCTCTAAGGCTGCCCTTGCTTTCCCTTCATAGTTGGTATGAAGTGTCCCGTTAGCACCGGGCACCTCGATTACCTTCATTCCGGCTCCGACTGCTATGCCTTTTAATAAATCAACAGCAGATATCATCGCTCCTTTTTTATGGTTCTTCTCCTCAAAGGACGAAAGTGCGGGCTTTGTTCCTGCCCCCCAGAACCATATGGAATTGGCCTTGTTAAGTCCGTTTTCCTTTCGCTTAACATTCAGCGGATGCTCATCAAGAATATCATAGCTCTTTTCCATCATTTTCCGCAAAGCCTCATCCTTCGGAAGATACTCCCCTATTATTCTACCCAAAATATCATGGGGCTGTGCAAGGTCTATAACCTTTCCGTTATCCCAAATCGTCAGATGGCGGTAACTGGTTCCTGTATAGTATTTATAGATTTCGTTCTCCAGCTCATCCTTTACCGTTTTAAGCAGTACACCGGCATCCTCTGTAGAGATTTCGCCGGAGCTGTGGTCTATCATTGTTTTATTCTCATACGCTTCCTCTTCTGAAAGCGTTACCAGATTACATCGAAGGGCAATATCCGTAGACTTCATATCCACTCCGATACTCAGTGCCTCTAAAGGAGACCTGCCTGAATAATATATACTGGGGTCGTATCCAAGTACCGAAAGATTTGCCGTATCACTTCCGGGTTTCATTCCTTTTGGTATGGTATGGACCATGCCAATCTCTGACTTTTTCGCCAGCAGGTCCATGGACGGCGTATCCGCTGCCATCAGCGGGGTTCTATCCCCTAACACCGGGATAGGCTCATCCGCCATTCCATCCCCCAATACGATAATGTATTTCATCTTTATCCTGTCCCTTCTATTCCCTAAAATCTTATTCTGATACTGCCTGCCAGACCAATAATCTGCTCCTTCTTATCCTTCATCTCTTTCTCAGTAAGAACCGGGGTGATAAATGCCAGCTCGTCTTCCACGACTTCCGGTACCATCTCAACCTCCCCAAATAACGCTTTGATTGCAGATACGGAATTCTGACCCTTTACAACCCGCACAAGGAATCTATGCTTTACCTTATCAATACTAACCAGCTCCAGGTTTTTACTGCTCCATATAGTCCAGACATTTTTATTAATATGCTTCGCAGCATCTACCACATCCGCTACAACTGCACTGGCTGTCGGCAGTTTACCAGCTCCGCTTCCGTAAAACATTACATCCCCGATGATATTTCCGCGGACATAGATGCCGTTAAATACGTCATTTACACTATATAATGGATGATTTGCCCGAATCATCATCGGAGCAACCATGGCATATACGCTTTCATCCTTATCCCGAATGCTGGAGGCGAACAGCTTTATTCTGGCATTAAGCGCCTTAGCATATTTAATATCGATATCGGTGATGGCTGTAATTCCTTCTGTATAAATATCCTCAAAATCCACCTGCATTCCGTAAGCCAGGGATGAAAGAATTGCAATCTTTCTGCAGGCGTCATGGCCTTCTACATCCGCCGATGGATTTCTCTCGGCATACCCTAAGTTCTGGGCATCCTTTAATGCCTCATCAAAGCCTATTCCCTCTTCACTCATCTTTGTGAGTATATAGTTGGTCGTACCATTTAATATTCCGGTAATCTCAACAATTTCATCGGCAGTCAGGGACTGGTTAAGCGGGCGGATAATCGGTATTCCCCCACCTACACTTGCTTCAAACATGAAGTTTAAATCTTTTTCCTTGGCAATGTCAATAAGCTCCGCTCCATGCTTTGCCACCAGCTCTTTATTCGACGTTACTACGCTCTTTCCCTTTAACAGCGCACGCTTAACAAATGAATAGGCGGGCTCTGTTCCTCCCATTACCTCAACCACAATCTTTACTTCCGAATCATTTAATATGGTATCTATATCATGAACCAGGACATCCATAATCGGGTCACCGGGAAACTCCCTGATATCCAAAACATATTTTATATTAATCTTTTCTCCGGCTCTTTTACTGATACTCTCACCGTTTATTTTTAAGACCTCCACCACACCGGAGCCAATCGTACCATATCCCAGTACCGCTATATTAATCATGATAAACCTCCATTCCCACTTCTATAATTTTATTCTCTTGCCAGGGTCTTTACATAGTGAATACCCTCCAGCCCTTCTATCGTATCCAGCATGAAAGAAATGCTGTCTGTCTGGGGAAGTATCTCTATGCTTAAGGTCAGCATGGCAATTTTATTGACCGGAATAGTCTGATGGATTGTAAGAATATTCGCCTGTGACTTTGCCACGTAGTTAAGCACCTTGGAGAGCAAACCGGGGGTATCATCCATCTGAATCATAAATGTTATCGTTCTTCCTCTTGTATGCTCATAGAAAGGGAAAATATCATCACGATACTTATAGAAAGAGCTTCTGCTTATCTGTACTGCATCCGTCGCCTCCTGCACTGTCATTACCCGTTCCGAATCAAGAAGTCTTTTTGCCTCTACAACCTTTAAAAGAACCTCAGGTATCGCTTTTTTCCTTACGATATAATATTGTTCTTCACCCATTAAACCATACCTCCTGAAGATCATTTTACGCTCATATGTATGTATCAGAAATACAACTGTCTTTCTAAGAAAGAAATTCTATCATATATCTATGTATAATGCAATACAAAGTTCCCACCGCCCGGCTTCAAAAAAGTAACTTTGTTACTTATGCTTTAATAAGTCGAATAAAATCAAAAAAAATTGTATAATAATTAGAAATGTTTATACAAAAAAAGAACCGATACAGGCTCTTATCGAGTTCCTGCATCGGCACTTATAAAATCTTTGACAGAAATTCCTTCAATCTTGGATGCTCCGGTTTATCAAAGAATTCATCCGGCGTATTCTGTTCCACAATTTTACCTTCATCAATAAATAAGACTCTGGTGGCTACCTTTTTGGCAAACCGCATCTCATGGGTTACCACAATCATCGTCATACCCTCCTGTGCCAGAGAGGTCATAAGGTCAAGTACCTCCCCTACCATCTCCGGGTCAAGGGCGGATGTCGGTTCATCAAACAACATTACATCGGGATTCATCGCCAAAGCCCGGATAATTGCAATACGCTGCTTTTGTCCTCCTGACAGCTGGTTCGGATAAGAATCCGCTTTCTCTGTCAATCCAATCCGTTTTAAAAGCTCCATTGCCTTGTCTCTTGCCTCGTCCTTTGTCATTATACCAAGGTTGATTGGGGCTATGGTTATATTCTCTAATACGGTAAGATGGGGAAACAGATTGAACTGCTGGAATACCATTCCCATCTTCTGTCTTACCTGATTTATATTTGTCTTTTTGTCCGTAATATTCTTCTCTTCAAACCATATCTCTCCCTCAGTCGGCTCTTCCAAGAGATTGAGGCAACGAAGAAATGTAGATTTACCAGAGCCTGACGGCCCGATTACAACTACCTTTTCACCTTTTTTAATCACTTCATCAATTCCATTTAGGACGACATGGTCCCCAAAGGATTTTTTCAGACTTTTAATTTCTATCACCCTTTGCCAGCCTCCTTTCAAATACGGATAAAAGCTTGGACAGACCCATAACGATGATGAGATAGCAGATAGCGGCAATAATGAGCGGCGGAAGTATATCCCATGTTCTCGAGCCTATATATTGAGCCGCTTTCGTAAGGTCCGTAACTGCTATAACACCTGCTACCGAGGTCTCCTTGATTAATACAATAAATTCATTACCCAGTGCCGGCAATATATTTCTGACCGCCTGGGGTAATATTATTTTCCACATGGTCTGTATATAATTCATACCAAGAGACCGGCCGGCGTCCATCTGTCCCTTATCAATTGATTCGATTCCCGCCCGTATAATCTCGGCCACATAGGCACCTGAATTAATTCCGAAGCTCACCGCTCCGATGAGAATCTCATTGGAATTTCTCGATGTGAAAATCAAATTATAGATGATAAGAAGCTGAACCATCAGCGGTGTTCCACGAATAACATTGATATACACATTACATAAAGAGGACAGCCACTTAATTTTATAGCTTGCTGCCGTTACCTTAAAAAACGCCACAACTACGCCGATAAAAATTCCCAAAAGAATTGCAAAAAAAGAAATCAATAAGGTAATCTTTAGTCCCTGCAGATAGGCAAGATAACGCTGGTCAGGAATAAGCGCATTATAAAAGGACTGATAAATTCCTGCTGCCCAGTCTTTTAATGCAGTGAATATGCCATATAACCATGAACCTGCTAAGTACAATCTATTTCCTCCCATCTCCTTCAATAAGCAGCTATTTGTACTTCATATTAATGAATAGGGGGCTGCACAATGACATACAGCCCCTGCAATCTTTTAAAGGTAGCCCTCTAAGCTATTTCTTTGTATGGTCAGCAGTAAATTCTTCTATTTTTCCATCTTTCTTTAACTGCTCGATTACCTCATTTATATCGTCCAATAATTCTTTATTACCCTTTTTTACAGCAATGGCATATTTATCCTCGAATAATACCCCGTCCAGTATTACAAGCTCTGTATTGGTGCTTACCATCTCTTCCGCCGGATACTGGTCCATGACGATGCAGTCAATCCTGCCGTTCTTTAAATCCTCGGCTGCCTGGGCAAACTTGGTATAGCGCTTTACATCTTTATATGCTATATTCTCCTCTACCCAAAAGTCTGCAATATTACCCTGCTGTACACCGATAATCTTATCGTCCAAATCATCCAAATCTGCAACAGTGGGATTATCCTTATTGACAACCACCACTTCCGTCGAATTAACATAGTCAACAGAAAAATCCATATTCTCTGCCCTCTCTGGATCTACCGATACACCTGCTGCTACAAAATCCACCGTACCGTTTTGAACAGCCAAAAGTGCACCTTCAAAGTCCATATTCCTTATCTCCAGCTCTTTTCCCAAATGGTCTGCAATCGCTTTAGATATATCCATATCAATTCCTACAACGTCGTTGCCCTTCATGTACTCATAAGGAGCAAATCCCGCTTCCGTACCGACAATAATTGTCTCCTTCTTCTTCGAACCACATCCTGCAAGTAAAATCGCAGAAAATATTGTTACAACAAATAAACCGATGATACTTTTTTTCATTTTTTCCTCCCTCTAAACACCTCTTGGACAAAAGCCCTTCGGTACTAAAATTATCTCTTCTAAATCTTAAAACGCTGCTACTTTTTTAACTTTTTCTCCAAGGTCTTCATCTCATTGCTGTCAACAAGTTCCTTGCTGTCTAAAAGTAAAATCAGCCCGTCACCTGCCCTTGCAATAGACTTTATATAAGAGGTGTTACTGGTTTTTATAATCTGAGGAGTATCAAATATATCGGATGCTTCAATATCCAGAATTCCCTTCACATGGTCTACCTCAAATGAAATATACATCTCATCTACCTTTGTTACCAAATACCTTGTACTCTTATCCGGCTCTTTATCCTCAAGGCCGAATTTTCGCCTCAGGCTGTAAACGGGGATTTCATTCCCTCGTAAGTTGATTATCCCCTTCACATTATCCGGCAAATCAGCGATTTTCTTAATATCCATATCCTTTTCTATCGTATTTACTTCCGTAATATTAAGACCGTATTCTTCTCCATCTAAGCAAAAAACCGCCTGCTTTATACTCATAGTAACCTCCATTTGCCGCTTCAGCGGCATACAAATTACAGATTATTCTGTGTATTCCATTTTAAATATGCGTTTATAAATGGATCCAGATTTCCGTCAAGGACACTGGCCGCATTGCCTACTTCCTCATTGGTCCTGTGGTCCTTTACCAGCGTATAAGGCTGCAGGACATAGGAGCGAATCTGACTGCCCCATCCTATTTCTTTTACCTCTCCCCGAATCCCTGATATCTTCTCCTGATTCTCCTGCTGCTTGATAAGATACAGCCTTGCCTTAAGCATCTGCATTGCCTTATCCTTATTCTGCAGCTGGGAACGCTCATTCTGGCATTGTACCACGATATTCGTAGGCAGATGAGTAATTCGGATTGCTGATGAGGTCTTATTCACATTCTGCCCGCCGGCTCCACTGGAATGGTAGGTATCAATTCGCAAGTCCTTCTCATCAATCTCAATGCCCGTATCTTCCTCAATATCCGGCATTACATCACAGGATACGAAAGAGGTCTGACGCTTTCCTGCCGCGTTAAACGGCGAAATTCTGACCAGACGATGAACACCCCTCTCAGATTTCAGGTAGCCGAACGCATTCTCTCCATTCACCTGCAGGGTAACTGATTTTAAGCCGGCTTCATCACCATCCAGAAAATCAAGAATCTGTGTGGTATAGCCCTTCTTATCAGCCCATCTTTGATACATTCGAAGCAGCATCTCCGCCCAGTCACAGCTTTCTGTTCCTCCGGCTCCAGCATGCAGGGTAAGGATTGCATTATAACCGTCATATTCCCCGGATAGCAGGGTCTTAAGCTTAAGCTTCTCCAAATCACTGACAAACAGATTCAGGGATTCTTCTATCTCAGGCAGTAATGACGCATCGTTTTCCTCGTACCCCATCTGAATCAGCGTCGCAACATCTTCATATTCCGTCTTAAGCCGGTTATATTCATCTGCAATTCCTTTAAGAGACTTAAGTTCTCTCATGATGTTCTGGGCCTTATTCGGGTCCTCCCAAAAATCCAGTGCTTCCATGACCTTATTAATCTCTGCTATACGCGATTCTTTTTCAGCCAGGTCAAAGTGAATCCCCCACTTCAAGCAGCGGTTTTTCATAGGTTCCTAAGGTATACTTATACTGATCTAACTCAACCACTCAATCACCTCTTCCTACATAGTATAACGTACTGTTTATAAAAATTCAATATCCAATGTATAAAAATTCGTTCTAAAATTATGCTCTAGGCATTCTTTCCGCAGCAATGCTTATATTTTCTTCCGCTGCCGCAAGGACACGGGTCATTTGGCTGCACCTTTTTGCCTGCTCTTTTTACAGGTGCATTGGCTAAGCTGTCATCCCTATTGGTGCCTGTAACTTTCGCCACCTCTTCTCTCTCAACCTTCTGTTCAATCCTTACATGCATCAGCGCCTTAACGGTTTCCTCCTGAATCGATTCCGTCATCGCCTCAAACATTTCAAATCCCTGGAATTTGTATTCCACGATTGGCTGACGGTTACCATATGCCTGAAGTCCGATTCCCTGACGGAGTTGGTCCATATCATCAATATGGTCCATCCATTTTCGGTCGATGGATTTTAGAAGAATTACACGCTCTACTTCCCTCAAATGCTCCCTTTCAGGAAACTGCGCTTCTTTTTCCTCATATAGCTTAACTGCCACCTCTTTTAACTGCTGAACCAAATCATTTTTCTTCATGTGCTTCATCTGTTCAGGTGAGATTTCAACCGGTTCCATCGGTATTATCGGAAGCAACAGGTTATTCAGTTCCTCCAGATTCCATTCCTCTGCATGCTGGTCCTCACTTATGCAGGAGTTTACACAGCCTTCGACTGTGTCGGTTATCATCTTATAGATGGTATCCCGCATGCTCTCGCCATCCAGAACTCTTCTTCTCTCTGCGTAAATAACCTCTCTCTGCTCATTATTTACCTGGTCATATTCCAGCAGATTCTTTCTTATTCCGAAGTTATTGCTCTCTATCTTCTTTTGCGCTTTCTCGATAGCATTGGAAAGCATATTATGCTCTATCTGCTCACCATCGGGTATTCCCAAGGAATTAAATATGCCCATCAACCGTTCAGAGCCGAACAGACGCATAAGGTCATCCTCCAGTGAAATATAAAAACGGGATTCTCCAGGGTCGCCCTGTCTTCCGGCACGTCCGCGAAGCTGATTATCAATACGTCTTGCCTCATGACGCTCCGTACCGATAATCTTTAAACCTCCGGCCTCCGGCACACCTTCGCCCAGCTTAATATCCGTACCACGGCCTGCCATATTGGTGGCAATCGTAACCGCTCCGAACTTTCCGGCCTCGGCTACAATCTCTGCCTCCATCTCATGGAATTTGGCATTCAGTACATTATGGGGAATATTCCTTTTCTTTAAAAGGGCACTGATTTCTTCAGAGGCATCAATGGTAATCGTACCTACAAGTACCGGCTGTCCCTTTCTATGGGATGCCACCACTTCCTCTACAATCGCCTGAAGCTTTTCCTTCCTTGTCTTATAAACAGCATCCTGATGGTCAATACGCGCTACCGGCACATTGGTCGGAACCTCAATAACATCCATTCCGTAGATTTCTCTGAATTCCTGTTCCTCTGTCAGGGCGGTACCGGTCATACCACACTTTTTATTGTATTTATTAAAGAAGTTCTGGAAGGTAATCGTAGCCAGGGTCTTGCTTTCCCTGTTTACCTTCACATGCTCTTTCGCTTCTATCGCCTGATGAAGTCCGTCACTATACCGTCTGCCGGGCATAATACGTCCCGTGAACTCGTCCACAATTAAGACCTCGTTGTCCTTAACAACATAATCCTTATCCCGATGCATCAGATTGTGTGCTCTTAAGGCAAGAATTATATTATGCTGAATCTCAAGGTTCTCTGGGTCTGCCAGATTTTCTATGTTAAAGAAACCCTCTACCTTCTTAACACCTTCTGCTGTCAGGTGGACATTCTTTTCCTTCTCATTAACGATAAAGTCGCCCTCTTCTACAATCTCTTCCTTCATAATCGCAGCCATCTTCGTAAGCTCGCCACTGGCCTTACCTTTGGTCAGCTGCCTGGCCAGTATATCACATACCCGGTAAAGCTCCGTCGATTTTCCGCTGCTGCCCGATATAATAAGAGGCGTTCTGGCTTCATCGATTAACACGGAGTCAACCTCATCGATAATTGCATAATGAAGGTCTCTTTGTACCAGCTGCTCTTTATAGATAACCATGTTATCTCTTAAGTAGTCAAAGCCGAATTCATTATTCGTACCGTAGGTAATATCACAGGCATAGGATTCCCGTCTCTCATCCTTTTCCAGGCTGTTTAAGATAACGCCGACCTTTAAGCCTAAAAATTCATGAATCTGGCCCATCCATTCCGAGTCACGCTTTGCCAGATAGTCATTAACGGTAATAATATGGACACCCTTTCCTTCCAGGGCATTAAGATAAGCGGGTAAGGTAGCCACAAGGGTCTTACCTTCACCGGTTCTCATCTCCGTAATACGTCCCTGATGCAATATAACACCGCCGATTAACTGAACTTTAAAGTGTCTGAGACCAATCGTTCTTTTTGAAGCCTCACGCACAGCTGCATAAGCCTCCACCAATATATCATCCAGTGTTTCTCCATTTTTAAGTCTATTTTTGAATTCTGTGGTTTTTGCTCTGAGGTCTTCATCCGATAACTTTTCATATTCAGGCTCCAACGCCTCTATCTTATCTACGATGGGTAACACACGCTTGATTTCTCTTTCACTATGTGTTCCAAATATCTTCTCTAAGAATCCCATTTTATAACCATGCCTTTCCTTAATAATTTGCAAACTTTGACCCGTAAGCGCAAAGCTGCTTCACTCCTGTATTCTATATGCTCATAACAATTTTTCACCTAATATTGTAACATTACAAGCATTGTTATTCAACTTAATTTTATCCGCAAGGATTTTATCAAATAAAGAGCTATCGCAAAACACTGACGTTTACCTGTGTTTTAGTTCTTTGCGACAGCCCTTTTAATTTAGGTTAATTTGTAGTTAATCATTTTGTAAGCGGATTCACCCGAAACACTTCGTATTTCCCGTTCAAGTTAAGCCTAGTACTCCGGCTCTATAAGCCCATAGGTATTCCCTTTTCTCTTATATACCACATTTACTTCATTCGTGCTGGCATTTCTGAACACATAGAAGTTGTGTCCCAATAATTCCATCTGCACACAGGCTTCTTCTGCATCCATCGGCTTAATTGCAAACCGTTTTGTCTTAACAATCTTAATACCGTCATCCTCAACATAACGGTCCTCCATAAAAGCCTTATTAAAATTAGAAGACGCTTGTTTATGGTTTATCAATTTATTCTTGTACTTTCTTAACTGACGTTCAATAATTTCTTCAACCAAATCTATTGAGGCATACATATCATTACTGGTCTCTTCTGCTCGGATGATACTTCCTTTTACAGGAATAGTAACCTCGATTTTTTGTCTTTCCTTTTCAACACTAAGTGTTACATGGATTTCTGTATCAGGGGTAAAATAACGTTCCAGTTTCCCAATCTTCTCATATACAGCAGTCTTTAGGCTTTCCGTTACATTAATGTTCTTTCCGCTGATAATATAGCGCATACGAATCAACTCCTTTGCTTCTATTAGCATCTGATATATATGCTTAATTAATTATAGCATAGTGGAAAAAATGTGACAAGCACTTTAAATTATGTGCGAAGTAGTCTTAAGCTTCACAATTTCACAAACTATTCACCCAATTTTTGCATATCTCCATATTAGCGAAATGTTTCTGTTAAGATTTAGTCAATTTATTTTATATTTAATTATTTTCCGACAACAAAAATGAGAAGTGTAAAAAGGTAATTTTTGGTTATAAAAAGTCGATTTATCAGAAGTGACAAAACGGATTTTCGAACTTGACAGGTTTTTTTCTATGCGACAAGAGTAGTTTACAAATGTGGATAATGTGGATAAATCCGTGTATAACTTCTTTTTATTCAAAAATAAGGCTTTTTTTATGTTGATAACTTTTTTATAACTTTATTATTCAAAATCCAATATATCCATTTTATGTAAGTATTATTCATGTTTTTGTGCAACATCACTATAGCACGCTTTGTCAATAGGCCTTTTCTATGATTTAGTTTAAGATTCTTTCTTATAAGTATTTCTCTAATTAAATCAATTTTCGAAATTTTATGAAGGTTAATTTATTATATTGCCAAAACAATTTCTCAATTAACAAATCAACAGAATAGCCTTCAGCACAGACACAGCCTCTTACAGATATAAAAAGGGCACACCTGCATAACCACAATAAGGCTCATGCTTGTGCACCCGGTATTTTGCAATCATTCGTACTTGTATATCATTACTATCCATTCATACTATCAAGCTTTCAGACTTCTTTCATAGTGGTCTACCTTTTCGGCAAGGAATGGAGCAAGTCCGACAAATTCAGCTCCGTATGCTCTCTGCTCACCATCCGCTTTACTCGTTCGGACAATCCGTATTACCACCCTGAAAAAATCTCCGTTACTAAAATTAATCGTTCCTCTGAAATAATATCCTATCGGTAAAATTGCTTTACTTACGAATCCGATACCGCTTTTGGATATGTCAAAAACCAAAATAGATGCACCTAAATTGCCGACTACTACATTATCCTGTTTAAAGATTTCATCTATCTCCAGCTTAAGGTCAATAGGCAGCCTTTTATATCTTCTTCTTTCATTTTCATGATTAGCTTCCATAGGGCATACTCCTCTTATCCATATTTTTTATTATTTGAGAGCAAATGATATTCACACTAAACTTATTTTACCACAATTTGATATTTATTCCAATAACAAATTAATAAGGCTATTTTATAATTTCCCGGCCATCCGCCGTAATTATAAAATAGCCTTTATTCTATTAAATCGTACTAATTAACAATTCTTCTTACAGCATATACCTTTCTGTAATTATACTGCGATATAATAATACCCTGTCTGGAACTTGCCGCATGCACAATCTTATCGTTTCCTATATACATCGCAACATGGTTAACAACACCGCTGCTATTGGTATAGAATATCAAGTCTCCCGGCTGACGGTTGTCTTTATCAATCTTCTTGCCTGCCGATTTGGCCTGGTCCCTTGAGGTCCGTGGAAGAGTATATCCGAATTGCTTATAAATCGTATACACGAATCCCGAACAGTCA
This sequence comes from Bacillota bacterium, assembly GCA_023419655.1. GTDB lineage: Bacteria > Bacillota > Clostridia > Lachnospirales > Lachnospiraceae > Mobilitalea. The sequence continues at coordinate 22,771 of JAEZXP010000024.1, forward strand.
GCACCCTTTGTAAGGCTTGTGCCTCCCCAGACATATGGATTCCCTATGAATTTCTGTGCATAATCCGCAATTTCTCTTCCTGAGGAGCTGCCTGAATTGGAGCTGTTAGAGGATGATGTGTCTTCATTCTTTTTCGGCTCTTCATTCTTCTTATCAGAAGCTTTCTTTGCCTCTTCCTGCCTCCTGGCTTCCTCCTGGCGCTTTCTTTCTTTTTCCTCTGCAAGACGCTGTAATCTTTCTGCCTCGGCTCTTTCTGCCTCCTGCTGCTGTCTGATTATTCTCTGCTCTTCCTCTATGGATATTGCTTCCTTGAATATAATATCAATGTCCACATAAGATTTATGTACATAACCGGTAAAGTCTCCTCCGCCGCTGTCGTCAGTTCCCAGAAGGATTAAAACCCATTCATCCAGTTCCTTTACCACCGGGAAACGCTCTCCTAAGGGGATAAGCTCCAGGGTTCTGGATTCCTTGCTAGGTTCTTGACGTACACGCAGTGTCTGGGTCTCGACTACCGTAGCATATTTCTCCGCATGCTCATCTGCCATCTTTTCTGCATCCTTACCCGTTGCAAGGTAATTGGATGCAATATATCCTTCCACGTCTCCGGATACAATCTTAACCCAATCTCCCTCAAGCCATTCCAATATCTCAGCAGCGCAGCCACGGTATAACTTACCGACCACCTCACTGTCCGTAGACGGCTTGCTTCTTACATTCACATAATTTGTTGCCGTTGAAACACCCAGATTTGACAATGGGGAGTATATATTGGCATTATATAAACTGGTTATTTTTTCACTTACTTTATTATCACCGCAAGAATATACATCATTCAGGGTTTTGGATATCCCCGCTACGCCGAACTCAACTGCTGTCAAGTGGTCTGCATATGCTTTATCATCTGAAATCGACAAAAACATTAAGGCTGAAGCTGCAAAAATAGCAGTTTTTAAACCCCGATATTTTCTCATCTGTTTTCCTCCCAAGTATTTGCAGTCATTTTATAACTTTAATTTACTGCAAAATGGATACGCTATGGTGTAATTATTACAAAAGTGTTACATCTTTAATAATAATTATAGCAAACCCTGTACTTGGTGTCAATAAATTATTGTAGAATAATACGTTAAAAATAGCGAAAACAACACCTTTTTTAACTTTACAGCGATATTTGTACTATTTTAAAATAAATTAATTTTCATTCAAATATCTTTCTACTGCTGTAATTGCATTTGCTCCGTCCGATGCCGCAGTAATAATCTGTCTCAAATCTTTCGTCCTTATATCACCGGCAGCAAAGATTCCGGGAATATTTGTTTCACAGTTCTCCTCTGCTATAATGTAGCCTCCATCATCCGTAGCCACGATATCCTTATAGGTTTGTGAATTCGGTATATACCCTACGGCGATAAATACTCCTGCCACATCTATACTGGAAACATCTCCGGTCTTTACATTCTTTATCTCAAGAGACTCCACTGTCTCGGTGCCGTTTATCTTTTCTACAACACTATCCCAGACTACAGTAACATTATCATTTTCTAAAAGCTTACTAACACTGCTCTTAATCGCCCTGAATTCATCTCTTCTGTGTATGATATACACCTTTTCACATATCCTGGACAAGAAGATTGCATCCTCAACCGCCACATCTCCCCCACCTACAACGGCAACCGTCTTATTCTTGAAAAATGCTCCATCACAGGTTGCACAATAAGATACTCCCAGTCCGGAGAACTCCTTTTCACCCGGAACCTCCAGATGGCGCGGCTGTCCCCCCGTAGCAATAATCACTGTTTTCGAGCGGTACTGCGTTCCGTCATCCAGCGTGACTACCTTCATATCATCCTCCAGCTTAAATTCAGTTACCTCTCCGGTAACAAAGGTTGTATCTAATTTATCACAGTGCTCTCTGAATTTATTGCTGAGGTCAAAGCCGCTGATTCCCGGTGTACCCGGATAATTATCAACCTCATACGTATTGATAATCTGCCCTCCGCTGATTCCGGCCTTTTCAAT
>JAEZXP010000117.1 GCA_023419655.1 Bacillota bacterium
TAATACAGATGATTGTTACCGAGTTCGAAGAAGGCAAAATATATGAAGGTAAGGTCATCAGCATCAAGGAATTTGGTGCATTCCTGGAATTTGCTCCGGGTAAGGAAGGCTTAGTTCATATATCCAAGATTTCCAAGCAGAGAGTTGAGCATGTGGAAGATGTCCTGACCTTAGGCGATAAGGTAAAGGTTGTATGCTTAGGACAGGATAAGATGGGCAGAGTATCCTTTAGTATCAAGGATGTAAAGTAAAAAACGATTTATTAATTAACGGATTGAATGAAATACTGTTCTTAATAAAGCTGCTAGGGTACGGTGAGAATTCATATACTTTAGCAGCTTATTTTTGCTGAAATGTAAATTAAAATCCAATTAAAACTTTGTAGAATGTTTGACATAGTCCATTCGTTGGTATATTATGTATCCATGTCTATTTGTACATAATCAAAACATAATAATGGGAGGTATAAAATTAATGAAAAAACGGTTTTTATCACTTTTGCTGATAATGTCCATGTTATTTACAGTATTACCGGCGGGCAATGTATTTGCGCAGGAAGAAGAGGGACCCTATAGTCTATGGGCGATGGAAGACCTTATTGTAGGAGATACATATGGAATATATCCGCAGGCATGGTATACCAGAGGCATGCAAAAGCCTATCACGCATGCACAGACCAGAGTGTTGATATCCGGATTACGTTTAAAGCTTTTAAATACGGAGCGTGTTATTGATTCTGATGATATTCAGTATAGATTTAATAACAATATAACAGTAGAAGATGTCTTAGATGCCTTTTATAGAACGCTTCTGGCATATGAACTGGATGGTGATATCGGCATCACGGACAATGGCAATGCGGTCGATTATATGGCAGGGAATGGTATATTTACCGGACATGAAGGGGAGCTTTCACTAAAAGATACCTGTACCGTTGAGCAGGCATGTGTTATTGCAACAAGACTGGTTACACATCTTTATGATGCTTTGGATGCTGCCAGTAAGGGCTTTCTATGGGAAATCAACTCCGGAGAGAATAAAGTGTATTTGTTAGGCTCCGTCCATATGGCAAATCACGATATATATCCTTTTGGAAATAAGATGCTTAAAGCATTTGCAGAGTCTGACGTACTTGGTGTTGAATTGGATATGATAAATGGTTCCATCGATGCAAACATGCTTTTAATGCAATACGGTGTATACGATGACGGCACAACGCTTAAGGACCATGTATCAGAAGAGACGTATCAAAAGACCGTTCAAGTGGCTGCTAATTTCGGATATACAGAAGAGATGATTTCAATGTTTAAGCCATGGGCAATCTTTACGATGTTTTCATCGGTGACAAATAGTACCTCCGCATCAATAGAGGAAACAGCAATGGCTGCCTCCCTTGGAATTGATTTAAAATTCACAGTGGATGCATATATGACAGGTAAGCCGATTGTTGAGCTGGAAGGTTACGAACTCCAGATAAATATGCTTGCAAGTTTTTCAGATGAGCTTGCCGAATATCTGCTGGATGGAACCATGGATTCGATTATAGGATTATTACAAGGAGAGTCTGCCACAGGAAACGACGTTATGACCGTAATACTCGATTATTGGCATAAAGGTGATGTAGAAGGATTTATGAACGATATCGCACCTTTATTGGTAGCTTCCGAGCTTCCGGAGGAGATGGAAGAAGAGGATAACGCTATTCAGGTGCTGATGGATGAATACTACAATAAACTGTTTACCGAGAGAGACAAGGGTATGGCAGAAAAGATTGACCTGTTCCTTAAGGGAGAGGGCAGCACGACCTACTTTGTTGTAGTCGGCACCGGTCACTATATCAGTGAGTATTCTGTAATTGATATCCTTGAGGAAATGGGATATGAAGTTAATCAGGTAAAATAGAGAATATCTAAAGCAAGCGTATCGTTCACAATGAGCAATACGCTTGCTTTTTGTTTTTCCGTTTTAATAAACGTGCGTTTTCACCGCTGTGACCCGATAAGTCATATGAAAAAGCCTTTTATTCTTGTTAGTATGTATAGGGCATCAAATCAAAAGAAAACGAAAATTCAACCGATTAAATCTCAACTTGATAACTATGAGAAAATTATTATTATGTCCCCTGTTTGGAGTGCTCTCCCCGTTCCTGCGATAAATAGCGCCATAGATTATCTTCCCGCAGGAAAAAATGTAGAACTTATTATGGTTTCCGGAGGTGGCGGAAAAAAAAGAATAAAGAAAAAATAAAAATGCTTATCATGAAAAAAGGGTGTAATGTGGTAGGTTATACTGACTTAAAGGCTAAACGAAAAATTAATAAGATTATAAGCCAAATCCTTTCATAGACAATATGTACTTTCATTATTGACATCGGCCGGCAAAGAGTGTTCCAACATGTTGTCCTTTCATAATATCATATAAAGCAGCAGGATTTTTACCGTTAGTAATAATCGTATCAATACCCTGGGCTGTTGCAAGATTTGCGGCTTGAAGCTTTGTTTTCATGCCGCCTGTTCCCCGTCTGGAGCCGGCTCCTCCGGCTAAGGACCGTATATTTTCATCAATTTTACTGATACGCTCGATTAATTTGGCATCGGGATGCAGGCGGGGGTCACTGTCATAAAAGCCGTCAATATCGGACAGAATTACAAGCTTTTGTGCCCGGCACAGTACGGCGACGACGGCAGAGAGCATGTCGTTGTCGCCAAAGAGCCTGTCCTCCGATTCGATTTCAGTATAGCTTACCGAATCATTTTCATTTACAATTGGGATAATACCCATCTCAAGTAAGGAGTCAAAGGTATTTATCAAATTTTCCTTCTTTTCCTCAATCTCTATATCGTTTGCATTTAGCAGAATCTGTGCGATGGTTTTATCATAATCATTGAAGAATTTATCATATAAGAATATAATGCTGCACTGCCCGACAGCAGCCGCAGCCTGTTTAAGCCGCATGGTGGCCGGCTTTGATTTCATTTGAAGCTTGTTGGCTCCCGCAGCAATCGCACCGGAAGATACCAGGATAATCTCATATCCCATGTTGTGAATATCGGATAAGACGCAGGCAAGACGGTCAAAAGAACGCAGGTCATTTTGCCCGATTTCATTTGTCAGCGTAGAGGTCCCGACTTTTACTACAATCCGATTCTGATACAATCCCATAGCAATAAACATCTCCTTTTTCATAGCCTGCAACCTTTGGACTCTTTCATACTACACCTCGGCAATGACCGGCGTATGCTTTGTATAGGACAGGAACGGATGAAGAATATGCTCCGTTTTAATCTTCATATAGCCTGTCGTTGTCCCATCACTGCACCCGTACCATTCTTCCTTAATAACATCTTTATCAAAGATGATTTGCACGGCATTATCTGTATCAAGCACTGCGCTGAATACCGTTGCGGCACCGATTTTTGTTCCCAGCATCTTTTCCATTAAATCCGCAGGAGCGAAAGACACCCGGGCTATGCCCAGTGCATTGCTGAACTCTTTTGATTTAAAAGGCTTATCTGCGGCAGTAATAAACAGATAAAAGGCTGTTTGCTGGCGGTTGCAGAGAAAGAGAGTCTTTACCATCTTCATATTGAGCTTTTCATCAATCTGCACGCAGTCATCCATTGTGATTGCTTCATCGGTATTCACCCGCTCGAATGGAATGTTCAGAAGATTAAGCGTGAGGTATGTTTTTTCCTGTAACTTTGTCTCAAACTGGCATGGAGCAGCTGTATAGATATCACTTACAAAGAACATTATCAAATTCCTTTCGCTTGTATTTTTGGTATCGATAGTGTATCATGGGTACATACATTACAAAAGCGAATGTTTGTCATGAATAGAATGACAAATGCAGATAAGAGGGAAGTGAAAACAAATTGGATATGAATATTCAGAAATACATGGCTTTCGTAAAAACTGCCCAGTATGGCAGTTTTACAAAGACCGCTGAGGTATTGAACTATTCCCAATCGGGTATCAGCCGCATGATTAATGATTTGGAAAAGGAATGGCGTGTGTCACTTCTTGAACGCGGACGGTTCGGTGTAAGGCTAACCTCGGATGGTTTAAAGCTGCTGCCATTCGCTCAAAATGTATGCAATGAATACCAGAATTTACAGGCGCAGGTGGATGAATTAAATGGTTTGCAGTCGGGCTTGATTCGAATCGGTACGTTTTCCAGTGTGGCAACGCACTGGCTCCCCAATATTATCAAGGCATTTCAAAAGGACTACCCGAATATTGATTATGAGCTTCTGCTGGGGGACTATACAGAGATTGAGAGCTGGATTTTAGAGGGGCGTGTGGATTGCGGTTTTCTGAGGCTTCCCACACTTGCAGAACTTGAAACAACCTTTTTAGAGCAGGACAAGCTGCTGGCAGTCTTGCCACAAGACCATCCGATGGCGGATTGCGACCGCTTCCCCGTAAAAGCCCTGGGGGATTATCCTTTCATGCTTTTAGAGAAAGGTGCCAAGGCCGAAATATCCGAAATATTTGAAAAATGCAATATTAAACCCAATGTACATTTTACAACATGGGATGATTACGCTATTATGTCCATGGTCGAAAGCGGATTAGGAATCAGTATCCTGCCGGAGCTTATTTTGCGGCGCATTCCGTACCGGATTGCGGTAAAGGAACTGGATATCCCGGCATACCGTAATATCGGACTTGCAATGAGAGATAAAAAGTCTGCTTCCCTGGCAGTCAAACGGTTCTTAGAATATCTGCCCTACAGGAGCAGCTCTAAAGAAGAATAAGGGAATACAAATGATTACACGCGAGAGGAGGAACCAGATATGACAAGTATTAGTATGTTATCAAATAAAATAACGGTCGTAATGGAGAGCATGCCCTATCTAAAAAGTGCGTCTTTTGGAGTCTGGGTCAGGGTTGGTTCCGCCAATGAAGATGAGAGCAACAATGGGATAGCGCATATAATCGAGCATATGATGTTCAAGGGAACGAAGAACCGGACTGCAAAGCAGATTGCAGATGAGATGTCGAGAATAGGCGGCAATATGAACGCATTTACCAGCAAGGAATGTACCTCATACTATGCGACGACCCTCAGTGAGCATCTTCCGATAGCGATACGGATTATAGGTGATATGTTAAATCATTCTCTGATTGATGAGAAGGCATTAAAGAAGGAAAAGAGTGTTATTATAGAGGAAATCGATATGTATGAGGATTCACCGGAGGATTTGGTTCATGAAATGCTCCAGCAAAGGATTTGGAAGGGACATCCCCTGGGCTATATGATATCAGGAAGAAAGAGGATTGTCCGTCAGGTGAGCAGAGAGCAGATTATTGATTTTATGGATACGCACTATACCGGAGAGAATATTGTGATATCGATAGCCGGTAATTTTGATACCAATGAAATTCTGGCTTTAGTGGAAGAGGAATTCGGTAAAATCAAGCCGAAAAGCAGCAGGGCTTATTTGCCTGACAGACCGGATTATCACAAGGTAACCGTTAAAAAGGTTAAGGATATCGAGCAGCTGCATATCAATATTGCATTCGACTGTATCTCTTATCTTTCCGAAGAAAGGTTTACCCTGTCGATATTAAATTCGATACTCGGAGGAAGCCTGAATTCAAGGTTATTCCAGAAAATCAGGGAGGATGCAGGACTGACATATTCCATCTATTCGTATGGCAGCTCGTATAAGGAGACAGGCCTGTTGCATATATATGCGGCCATGAATCCGAATCAGAAGGATATCGTTATGAAGAAAGTCCACAGTATCGTGGAAGGTTTGAAGAAAAAAGGTGTTACAAAGGATGAGTTAACGATGACGAAAGAGCAGATTAAGACAGAGCTTATCCTTGGAAGTGAGGGAGCCAGAAATAGAATGAACGCGAATGGAAAATCCATGCTTAACCGGGGAAAGCTGGTGTCACTTAATGAGCTGATTGATAATATAAATAAAGTAAGTCTGGAAGACGTCAAGGATTTTGCCAATCGCTATCTGGATATATCAAATTCATCCTTATCACTGGTGGGGAATATAAAATAATATGTCACAGGTATTGTTCCTGATTTTACACTTGACTTTGAAATCCAGAATGATATAATTAAGTTCAATAACAAAACCTAGTTAACAGACTTATATGAATAGCTTAATACGTTGATGAGATGAGTACGATGTGAAGGTTTGCAGAGAGAGATACATTTGGTGGAAGTGTCTTATTCCAAAGCATGGGAAGACTACCTCGGAGTGGCCCTAATCCGGTCCGGTGATTCCGTTATAATCGAATGAAGCGGGTGCAGAATGCACCAACAAGGGTGGAACCGCGACGTATATAATATGCTCGTCCCTTTCGATTTAGAATACGAAGTCGAAAGAGACGGGTTTTTTATTTGAATCAAAAATAGTTAGAACATGATGCAGCAGTGTGCATCATCAAGAAAGGAGTTTGGGTTGTATGAAAATTACCCTAAAAGACGGCTCTGTTAAAGAGTATCAGAGCAAAATGTCCGCATATGAAATTGCAAAGGATATTAGTGAAGGCTTGGCAAGAGTGGCGTGTGCTGCAGAGATAAATGGTAAGGCTGTGGACCTTCGTACCATCGTTGATACGGATTGTGAACTGAATATTTTAACCTTTGACAGTGAGGCAGGCAAGGCCGCTTACCGCCATACGACTTCCCATGTATTGGCGCAGGCTGTTAAGAGACTTTATCCGGAGGCAAAGCTTGCCATCGGGCCGTCAATTGAGAACGGCTTCTATTATGACTTTGATATCGCTCCCTTTGACCGTGCTGCCCTTGATGAGCTGGAAAAGGAAATGAAGAAAATCATTAAGGAGGGAGCGGAAATTGTACGCTTTACCCTTCCCAGAAATGAGGCAATTGCCCTGATGAAGGAAAAGGATGAGCCCTATAAGGTAGAGCTTATCGAGGAGCTGCCGGAGGATGAGGAGATATCCTTCTATCAGCAGGGAGATTTCGCAGATTTGTGTGCGGGGCCTCATCTGATGAGTACAAAGACAATTAAGGCAATCAAGCTGATTTCATCTTCAGGAGCATACTGGAGAGGTTCAGAGAAGAATAAGATGCTTACCAGAGTATATGGAACGGCTTATACGAAGAATGCCGATTTGGAAGCCCATCTGGAGCATCTGGAGGACATTAAGAAGCGGGACCACAATAAGCTGGGCCGTGAGATGGAGATATTTGCCACGGTTGATGTCATCGGCCAGGGTCTGCCTCTTCTTATGCCGAAGGGTACCAAGATTGTTCAGACGCTTCAGCGCTGGATTGAGGATGAAGAGGAACGCAGGGGATATATGAGAACCAAGACGCCCCTTATGGCCAAAAAAGACCTCTATGTTATATCAGACCATTGGAATCATTATAAGGAAGGCATGTTTGTCCTTGGAGATGAAAAGGATGAAAGCTCCGAAGTATTTGCCCTTCGTCCGATGACATGCCCGTTCCAGTATTATGTATACAAGCAAAGTCCCAAGAGCTATCGTGACCTTCCGTGCCGTTACGGTGAAACCTCTACCTTATTTAGAAATGAGGATTCCGGTGAGATGCACGGCCTTACCAGAGTAAGACAGTTTACGATATCAGAGGGACACCTGATTGTAACGCCGGAACAGGTAGAGAAGGAATTTGCAGGCTGTCTGGATTTGGCGATGTACTGCTTAAAGACCCTGGGACTTGATGGGGATGTAACCTACCGTCTGTCAAAATGGGACCCCAACAATAAAGAGAAGTATCTTGGCAATGAAGATGATTGGGAAAACATGCAGAATAAGATGCGTGAGATGCTGATTAGTAATGGATTGCAGTTCACCGAATCCGAGGGAGATGCCGCATTTTATGGTCCGAAGCTGGATATTCAGGCGAAGAATGTATATGGCAAAGAGGATACCATGATTACGCTGCAATTGGATTTTGTGCTGGCTGAACGTTTTGACATGACCTATATCGATGCCGGCGGAGAGAAGAAGCGGCCTTATATCATTCATAGAACCAGTATCGGCTGCTATGAGAGAACATTGGCATGGCTGATTGAAAAATATGCGGGAATGTTCCCGACATGGTTATGTCCTGAGCAGGTAAGGGTTCTGCCTATTTCAGAAAAATATCATGATTATGCCAATATGGTTAAGGATGCGCTTCAGAAGAATAATGTGCTTGTGACGGTTGATGAAAGAGCCGAAAAGATAGGCTATAAGATTAGGGAAGCAAGACTTGAGCGTATCCCTTATATGCTGGTAGTCGGTCAGAAGGAAGAAGAGGAGCAGGCAGTATCCGTAAGAAGTCGTTATCTTGGTGATGAAGGGCAAAAGTCCCTGGATGTATTCATCGATGAGATATGCAGGGAAATCCGAACGAAAAAAATCCGAAAGATTGAAGTGGAAGAGAAAGAAAAATAAAGGAACTAAAAAACCGGGTTTAGGCCCGGTTTTTTTATGTCATTTACAAAAAACAATATATGTATTATAATACCAATTATATGAATATAATAGGAACTCATGTTGACCCTAACGAATCAAAGTATGAATAAGAGGCATAATATGGATACGTATATCTTCTTAGAGGCATTTCATGGAACCGATATTCGCAATGCAGAAAGTATAATAAAATCAGGATTCATATGCAAACCAAATAAGCAGCATTGGCTTGGTAATGGCGTATATTTTTATATGGATTATTCCTTAGCCCAGTGGTGGACGACAAATCCTACGAACAAATTTGGTGTGAATATTAAAAATGCCGCAATAATTAAATGCAAACTTCGTGTAAATGAAAAATATGTACTTGATTTAAGGAAATTAAATGATTATACTAAATTTGTCGATATATATAGAAATGAGTTTTTGCCTTTTTTGTTTCGCGGAGAATTAACGGCGGATAACCATGAAATGATTGATACAAAAACTTTACGGTGTACATATTGCGATTATCTGAATATAAAGCATAAATATAAGCTGATTATCGGAACTTTCTATCTTCCGGAGCAACCTTATATGCCAGCGGAATATGGTGTATTTTTTGATACCTTTAACATATCATATATTGAAAGCCAAATTTGTGTATTTGATTCAAGTGTCATATCAAGCAAAGAATTGCTTTCCATAGAACGGAGATGATTATAGGATGGATAAAAGAAAAAATAATGAAAAAGCGTTTGAGGAAGCGTGTGCAAGAAATGGCTTAAATTTTAAGAAGCATGAAAAAGAAACGAAATCAGAGCATATAAAACTTGTTGATGAGGATGGCAACTGCTTCCAGCTTAATAATGACCTAAGTATTAAAAAATGTTGTTTAGAGAATGAAGACAACGATTTTGCAGCGGCAAAAGATGTTGCTTTGGAGAGGCTGGAAATGAAAAAGATGCTAAAAAAGAGAGCTGCTTCAGCTTCTAAGAAAAAATCATATAAAGCTCAAAAAGGACTGCTGAAAGCTTAAAACAAGGAATAGATAATGATAATATTACCGTCAATCTTTATACGATTGGCGGTAATTTATTATTATACTGAAAATACATATTCCTAAATAAATAAACAAAATGTATTGACAACATACTATTTATAGCGATATGATTTCAGATAATACGAAATAGGTTTACAGCTGAAAGGTGGATAAAATTATGAGCAATTATCATATCGATACAAAATGTATTCAGGCAGGCTATCAGCCTAAAAACGGAGAGGCCAGAGTTCTTCCGATTTATCAAAGCACTACATATAAATATGATTCGGGGGAGCATGTAGGAAAGCTCTTTGATTTGAAAGAGGAGGGCTTCTTTTATACAAGACTTGCCAATCCCACAGTGGACTGTGTTGAGAAAAAGATAGCAGAATTAGAGGGCGGCGTTGGTGCCATGTGCACCTCCTCCGGGCAGGCAGCCAGCATGATATCCATTCTTAATCTATGCAGTGCAGGAGATCATATGATTTCTGCGGGAACCATATATGGCGGAACCATTAACCTGTTTGCCGTTACCCTTAAAAGAATGGGAATAGCGTGTACCTTTGTAGACCCGGATGCACCTATCGAGGAGCTTCAAAAGGAAGTGAAGGGAAACACGAAGCTGGTATTTGCTGAGACCATTGCGAATCCCGCTCTTGTGGTAGCAGATATTGAAAAGCTGGCCCAATTGGCCCATTCCAACGGCCTGCCCTTGATAATTGATAACACCTTTGCAACACCGGTTAATTGCAGACCGATTGAATACGGTGCGGATATAGTCGTGCATTCAACCTCCAAATACCTGGACGGCCATGCAGTAGCTCTGGGCGGTGTGATTATTGACAGCGGTAATTTTAACTGGGATAACGGAAAATTCCCGGGGCTGTCCACTCCGGATGAATCCTATCACGGCATGGTATATAGCAGGGATTGCGGCCGGGCTGCCTTTATTACGAAGGCAAGGGTTCAGCTGATGAGGGATATGGGAATGTCACCTTCACCGAACAATGCATTTTTATTGAATCTGGGTCTTGAGACACTGCATCTTCGTATGGAGCGTCATTGCAGCAATGCGATGACGGTGGCAGAATATCTGGAAGGGAATGAGAAGATATCCTGGGTTAATTATCCCGGCCTAAAGGGTAATAAATATTATGAGTTGGCTAAAAAATATATGCCAAAAGGCACCTGCGGCGTGATATCCTTTGGCATCAAGGGAGGCAGAGAGGCTGCGATGAAGTTCATGGACAGCTTAAAGCTGGCAGCCATCGTCGTACATGTGGCCGATAACCGGACCGGTGTCCTCCATCCTGCCAGCACCACCCACAGGCAGCTTTCGGACCAGCAGCTGACAGAATGCGGCATTACACCGGATATGATTCGTATGTCTATTGGCATCGAGAATATAGATGATATTATTGCGGACATTGAGCAGGCGCTAAAAGCTATAAATAATTAAGTAGAAGATAAATCAAAAAAGTGGTATATTTTTATCATAATGTTAAAAATATACTGCTTTTTTTGATATCAGATACAAAAGAGGAGGGCTTAACAGGTGGATATAATCATTGATTTGAAGAATTACGATGGTAAGGAACCGGCATTTCACAGAACAGCTGCAAGAGCAATCATTACCGAGGGAGATAAATACCTGCTTGTGTACAGCAAATACGGTGATTATAAATTCCCGGGCGGCGGCAGGGAGGAAGGGGAGACACTTGAAGATACAGTTGTCCGGGAGGTTCAGGAAGAGACAGGATATTGTGTCAAACGAGAATCCATAAAGAAATACGGAAAGGTTCATGAAATACGAAAAGGAATGTATGATAACCTTCTGATAATGGATTCCCACTATTATTTTTGTCAGGTTGAAGAGAAAGCAGGGAACAGGAATCTGGATGCCTATGAAGCGGAATATGATTATAATGTCATATGGTTAGCACTGCCGGAGGCAATTGAGATGAATCGTAAGATAGCGGATACGGCTATTTCGCCATGGGTAATCAGAGAAATAGAGGTTATGGAAAGGCTTATAAAGGAAGGTGGAGCGGGTGAGACAGAAAAGCTTCAAAAAAATACAGTGGAACAAGATTAATCCCTTGTTTTTAATGAAGGCAGGAATCGGTTCCGCAATCGCAATTCTTATAGCGGAAGGCCTGGGACTTTTATATAGTACCTCCGCCGGGATTATAACCTTGCTTTCGATACAAAACACCAGAAAAGAGACCTTTCTTATTGCGGGTAAGCGGTTCTTGTCATTTTTAATGGCAGTGGCTATTTCTTATATTATGTTTGCGGGCTTTGGATACCATCCCCTGCCCTTTGGCGGTTTTATACTGGTATTTGCCGGATTAAGCTATCTGTTTCATCTGCAGGACGGTATATCGATGAATGCTGTTTTGATGACACATTTTCTAATAGAAAAAAGGATGAATCTGGCGATGATTTGGAATGAAGCCGTACTCCTTGGTATCGGTATGGGGATTGGAATTGTCATCAACCTGATTATGCCGAATTATAAGAAGGTCATTCGTATGAAGCAGCATATGCTGGAAGAGGAAATGAAAAAGACCCTCAGAACCATGGCGCTGGCGCTTAGAGACAAGAAAGCCTGCCTGGTACAGGAGGTATCTGATACGAATGGAGACATTTGTTATCCGGATTCTGGGGAGCAGCAGGCAAAGGATTTAGAGCATGTTGTTATTGATTTCAGATATCTTGATGAATTACTGGAGGAGCTTCTTCGCAAGGCCTATGAGGATGCAGGAAATACATTGCTGTCCAATACCCGGTATCTGATTACCTATCTGGAGATGCGAAAGCACCAGATAGAGGTTCTAAAGGAAATCAGCCGTAACATAACCGATATTCCGGTTCTATTAAAGCAGTCCCTTCCCTTAGCGGATTTCCTGGATAAGACAGCAGAAAGCTTTCATGAGATGAACAATGCCAGAGGATTGCTGGAAGACCTTGATAAGCTGTCATCCCAATATAAGAAGGACAAGCTGCCTGTATCCAGAGAGGAATTCGAATACCGGGCTATTTTGTTTCAGATTTTGAAGGAGCTGGAATATTTTCTTATGATTAAACGAAATTTTGTAATGGAGCTTGATAATCAGAATATGAAATCCTTCTGGAATAATAAACTAAAATAGATAACTTGATTTTGTACCAGCCTTGCATGAGGTTTATCCGATGGAATAAAATTTTGCATTTTTCACATAATAGTATGTAAGGTTTGCAAAAATATAAAAGGAGAATTTTATGCAAAGTGCAGAGAATGTAAAGGATAAAAATAAAGATAGCAATCGTTCAGATAATAACAGCAATACGGATAACAATAATCAAGAGAATGAAGATAATCAACAGAAAAAGCCTACCATCGATGAGCAGGAGGCAGAAAAGGTAAAGAAAGAAAACGAAGACCTCAAGGACAAAAAAATCGAAGAATTTGGTCAGACAGTCTTAGATAATAATAAAAAAGAGCATAAGATACATCTATTATCCATTATAGGGGAAATCGAAGGACACGAGTGTCTTCCCCAGCATAATAAAACCACGAAATACGAGCATGTCCTTCCGCAGCTGGCTGCCATAGAGGACAGCACAGAGATTGACGGGCTGCTTATACTTATCAATACCGTAGGCGGGGATGTGGAAGCAGGTCTTGCCATTGCTGAGATGATTGCCTCACTTAGCAAGCCGACTGTATCGCTGGTACTGGGCGGCAGCCATTCCATCGGTGTTCCCTTGGCTGTTTCCGCAGATTACAGCTTTATCGTGCCTACGGCTACCATGATAATCCATCCCGTACGGATGAATGGAACCGTAATAGGAGTAACCCAGACCTTTGAATATTTTGAAAAGATTCAGGACCGTATTATAAAATTCGTGGTAAATCATTCGGGAATCAGTTATCCTGATTTTAAAAACCTTATGCTGGATACGAATCAACTGGCCAAGGATGTCGGTTCAATTCTGGTGGGAGATGAGACAGTGAAGCTAAAGATTATTAAAGAAGTCGGAGGCATCAAAGAAGCACTGGCTAAAATAAATGAAATGATTGATGCAAATCAGCAAAACAAAGCGGATATAAAAAACCAATAAAGGGATAAGCATTGCATATATGGATAGAAAGAAGGGGATACGATGTTATACACGGTTGTACCGTTAGAACGAATCTATGTTGACCAAAGGGCGAAGGAACAGGCAAAAAAGGAAGAAACAGAACCGCAGTACAAAGAAGTATTATTAAAACACGGAAGAGTGGTAACCCGCCGCGATGGTGATAATTATGTTGTGCAAAAGATTAATTCTACGGATATGAGTGATTATCTGAATGCCGAGTATTCTCCCGGAAAGATTATAAAGCATTGAGTAAAGCTTATAACTGAGACCTCATTTAAGTGATATACAAGAGAACAAAAATCCTTCAAATGTAAAAAAAGTATTATATTTTTATAATATGCTTTAGGATTTATTGTTCTTTTGTTATAATACTATAATATCAGGCTGCTAATGAGGTGAAATAACTTGAAGAAGCTACTTATCAAATTGTTGATTGTAATCGGTGCGGGTATACTGTATCTTTTTATCGGGGTAATCGCATCCTACATAAAACAACCGGAGATTAGCGAGAAATATAGTAATTCCTTTAATCTTGAAGAGTATTATTCGGATAAAATTTCATGCGACAGGGCTTATGTTGTTGAAGATAACTCGGCGGCGCTAATAGAAAGACTTCGAATGATAGAAAGGGCAGAGGAAAGAATTCTCCTGTCAACATTCGAAATTAGAGCGGACAACAGCGGTAAGGCGGTTGTAGCGGCACTGCTGAATGCGGCAGAAAAGGGAATCGAGGTTAAGGTATTGGTCGATGGTTTTTCGGCTGCTTTACAAATGAATAACAACGAATATTTTATGGCCTTATCGGCAAATGACAACGTTGAAATTAAGATATACAATCCTGTTAACCTGCTAAAACCGTGGAGAAGCATGGGCAGATTGCATGATAAATATATGATAGTAGATGATGAATTATATATCTTAGGCGGAAGAAATACATTTGACTATTTTCTGGGAGACAATGGATACAAAAACTATGACAGAGATTTGCTGGTATACAATACAGAGCCGGATAATTCCAAAAGCTCGTTATATGATTTAGAGGATTATTTTTATACGGTTTGGAAGCTTAAGGAATGCAAGCCCTTTAAGGGGGCCGAAAGAAAAGCGGATATTAAAAAAGCGGCAAAAGCCGGCCTTGAATTAGAGTCCATTTATTATAAGAACCGGAAGGAATATAATCTGTCAGAGGATTTTGACTACCGGGCAAGCACATATGAGGTCAATAACATATCCATCCTGACGAATCCGATTCATGTCTATTCAAAGGAACCCACTGTATTTTACTGCTTGATACAGCTTATGAAAAATGCAGACCGGGATGTCAATATCCATACACCGTATATTATATTCAATGATTATATGTATGAACAAATAACGGCTGTCTGTAATCGTAATACCAAGGTCAGGATTATGACAAACTCGGCGGCGAACAACGGCAACCCTTTTGGTATTTCTGACTATTTGATTCACCGGGATAAGATTCTAAATACCGGTATAAGCCTATATGAATATGAGGGCGGTATTTCCTATCACGGGAAAAGCATATTAATTGATGATAATATCTCTATTATAGGTTCCTTTAACATGGATATAAGAAGTGCTTATCTTGATACGGAGATAATGCTTGTTGTAGATAGTAAGGATGTTAACCGTCAGCTAAAAGAATATATGGAAAGCTACGAGGCAGAGGCGGTCTACGTTATCGATAAAGATACCGAAATCGTACCGGAGGGTGTTGTCAGACAGGAGTTAACACCGAAGAAAAAGGTTTTGACGAAGATAATATCCTTATTTAACTGGCTGCGTTTTTTGATGTAGGGGAAAGAACGAAGTCCTTGAGCTTATTCGCATAAATATGGTATAATGTACGCGAATGAAAAAACGCAGTCTTTGAGTTCCTAATCTGCGAACAGCAACACGTATAAGGGGGATGGCACATGGCTTCCAAGAAAAGCACAAGCAGGAAAAACCCTGCGAAAAAAAGCGCTGGAAGAAAACAAACAAATAATACAAAAAAAATAAAAAATGAAGCCGCGAAGCAGAGCGGAGCAATACAGGATGAAATTATCCTTATCATTGCGCTGGTTGTTTCGGTTCTTATATTTTTGAGTTACTTTGATTTAAGTGGTATTGCAGGAAAGTATGTCAGCGGGTTTTTATTTGGAATGATTGGACTCGTGACATATGTTTTGCCATTTATTTTATTTTTTGGTACAGCCTTTTATCTATCGAATCTTGGTAACCCGGCAGCAGGAAGAAAGATGTTAAGTGCTTCGGTATTTATCGTAGCCTTGACAGCATTTATACAGCTGCTTTCTGTACCCTATAATGCCAATACGAAGATATATGAATACTACCTGAATTCCAGCAATGACAGAACCGGCGGAGGGATTATCGGCGGTATTCTTGTCATGCTGCTGTGCGGAATCTTTGATGTTACAGCTACCTACATAATCCTGATAGCGATGATGCTGATTTCCCTGATTGTGATTACGGGAAAAGCAATTATTTCATATATTGCCAAGAAAGGCAGGCATTCCCTTGAGGACAGGAGACAGTACAGACAGCTGAGAAAAGAGGAGCTGGAGAGAGAGCAGCCCCATGGTGCGGAAGCTTCAAACTACAGATCATGGAAAACCTTTGATATTGATTCAGAGGAGAAGGATAATAATAAAAAGGATAAATCCAATCTTGTAAGCTTAAAGGATAGAAAGAATAAGAAGAAATTTCAGGATGAGAATAATGAGCTTCCATTGGTAAATCTGGACCATCTGTTTTTGAAGGATGAGGCGGACAGGGGCAGCTTGGCTTATTCTGGTAATCGGGATATTCCGGTCACCGGTACCGGACGGGTTCTTACCTATGAAGAGGAGCTGAAGGATAAATTCGGTAAAAAGCCTCCGGTGGATAAGGAGCCGCAGATTATACCTGAAAAAGCACAGACGACAGCAGAAGAAAACCAGGATATGAAAATTATTAACTTTAAACCGGCGGATACTACACAGGAAGAACCGGCCGGCGTCGGTAATGATGGCAAGAAAAGTGACACAAAGACGGATTCTACTAACGTAGAACAATTGGATATAGACCAAACTACAGTCGAGAAGGAATATGTATTCCCGCCGCTGAAGCTTCTTACTGCTCCGAAACAAAAGAGCGGAAGAGGACAGATGACGGAAAGAAATCTTAAGGAAACAGCGATAAAGCTCCAGAGTACACTGGAGAGCTTTGGGGTGCATGTAACCGTTACGAATGTAAGCTGCGGGCCGTCTGTTACACGATATGAGCTTCAGCCGGAGCACGGTGTTAAGGTTAAAAGCATTACCAGCCTGGCGGATGATATCAAGCTCAATTTGGCAGCTTCTGAGGTTAGAATTGAGGCTCCCATTCCGGGTAAATCGGCAGTTGGTATCGAGGTACCGAATAAGGAGAACTCGGTTGTCACCTTAAGAGAGATGCTGGAAAGCGATGAGTTTACACAACATCCTTCGGATATTGCCTTTGCAGTAGGCAGGGATATCGGAGGACAGGTGATTATAACGGATATAGCAAAGATGCCCCACCTTCTGATTGCAGGTGCTACCGGCTCCGGCAAATCCGTATGTATAAACACGTTAATTATGAGTATTCTCTACAAATCAAACCCTTCTGATGTCCGAATGATTATGGTTGACCCCAAGGTGGTTGAACTGAATGCATACAATGGAATACCCCATCTGCTAATTCCGGTGGTTACAGACCCGAAGAAAGCGGCTGCGGCACTTAACTGGGCCGTGATGGAGATGACGGACCGTTATAAGAAGTTTGCGGAGGTCGGTGTCCGTGACTTAAAAGGATATAATGATAAAGTTAAGGAAGTGGCTTATCTTGAAGATGAGAGTTGCCAGAAGCTGCCCCAGATTGTAATCATCATAGACGAGCTGGCTGATTTGATGATGGTGTCGCCCGGTGAAGTAGAGGACTCCATATGCCGTCTGGCACAGATGGCAAGAGCGGCGGGCCTTCACCTGATTATTGCTACACAGAGACCGTCTGTTAATGTAATTACGGGCTTAATCAAGGCGAATATACCATCCAGAATTGCATTTGCAGTATCCTCAGCCATCGATTCCAGAACGATTATCGACGGAGCGGGTGCGGAAAAGCTCTTGGGCAAGGGGGACATGCTGTTTTTCCCGTCAGGCTATCCGAAGCCGGTCAGAATTCAGGGAGCATATGTGTCAGATAAGGAGGTCAGCTCGGTGGTTGATTTCCTGATAAACAATAACAGTGAAGCAAGCTATAGTGAAGAAATCAAAGAAACCATTTCGAATGCCAGAGCAGCGGAAGCAGGTGCGGCTGCGGCGAACGAACAGGATGATTATTTTGTAGAGGCCGGAAGATTTATTATTGAAAAGGATAAGGCGTCCATAGGAATGCTGCAGAGAGTGTATAAGATAGGCTTTAACCGGGCCGCCAGAATTATGGACCAGTTGGCGGAAGCAGGCGTAGTCGGACCGGAGGAAGGAACTAAGCCCAGAAAGGTTCTGATGTCAGCGGAGGAATACGAGGAATACATCGTCCAAAACGGACTGGAGTAATTACAAAGTGGTTGTTTCAAGAGGATATCATAGGAGCATGTCCGGTATATCTTGAAGCAACCACTTATATTTATTATTGCCAGGCTATGTATTCATATAGCTGAATTTCTGATGGGATGGATTTATATAATGGTAAGCAGCTCCTTAGGAGTATCAATTAAATAGTCGGCGCCTTCGCTCCTTAGTATTTCACGGGTACGAAAGCCCCAGGTTACACCGACACAGGGTATGCCGGCATTTTTTGCCGTCCGCACATCTGTTTCAGAATCCCCTACAAAGATAGTTTTATTTATATCCGAGCCTAATTCTTTAATAGCGGCAAACACACTGTCAGGGGCAGGCTTACTCTTAACGGCTGCCGATTCGCCGATGGCTACATGGATGAAATCTCCGAAATATTCTTTTGCCAGCTTCTTTACGGCAGCATCGAATTTGTTCGATACAATCGCCAGCTTAAAATCATACCGGTTAAGGTCGAGAAGAAGCTCTATAATTCCGTCATAGGGCCTGGTTTTATTTCGCATATTCTTATCATAATGTGCCTTAAAATAAGAAAGGCACCTGTCTATTTCCTCATCGGTACTGTCTGAAGGAAGAGCTCTTTGTACCAGCTTTCTGACACCATTTCCAACAAAACGCTTTACTTCCTCTAAGGTTTTGGGCTCGTACCCATCGTTGTTCAGGGTAATATTGAGACTGTCTCTTAAATCATCCAATGTGTTTAATAATGTTCCATCCAAATCAAAAATAATTGTATTGTACTTCATGCTGTAATCCTTTCTAAAAGTAAGTAAGCCATAATCGCTGAGGACTAATTTTTTGATGTGAAATCAGCTCACATATAGTATATCAGATGAATGCCGGCAAAGCCAAGATTTAATTATTTGCCAATTTTATCTTGACCTTAATTCCTCATATGCTAAAATGATTTTAGTTAGTATAAAGCAGAAAGGTTGGGTAAACAGATGAAGACAGATATTCAAATAGCACAGGAAGCAAAACTGGAGCCTATAAGTGAGGTTGCAAAGCGGTTATCGATACCGGAAGAAGATTTAGAGTTCTATGGAAAGTACAAGGCGAAGCTTTCTGATGAACTATGGGAGAATATAAAAGAGCGTCCGGATGGAAAGCTGATACTGGTTACGGCGATTAATCCGACGCCTGCCGGAGAGGGAAAGACGACCACGACAGTAGGTTTAGGACAGGCCCTTGGACAGATGAATATAAATTCCGTAATTGCCCTTCGCGAGCCTTCCCTTGGTCCCTGCTTTGGGGTGAAAGGCGGTGCCGCAGGGGGAGGATATGCACAGGTGGTTCCGATGGAAGATTTGAACCTGCATTTTACAGGAGATTTTCATGCAATTACCGCTGCGAATAATCTGCTGGCAGCAATGCTGGATAATCATATTCATCAGGGAAATGCTTTAGCCATTGATCCGAACCAGATTGTATGGAAGCGTTGTGTGGATATGAACGACAGGGCTCTTCGTAACATTGTGATAGGCCTTGGCAAAAAGTCGGACGGCGTTGTCCGTGAGGATCACTTTATTATAACCGTGGCTTCTGAAATAATGGCTGTATTATGCCTTGCTGAAAATATGGAGGATTTAAAGGACCGGCTCGCTAAAATTGTTGTCGCCTATACTTACGGCAAAAAGCCTGTGACGGCAGAGGACCTGAAAGCGGTCGGCGCCATGGCAGCGCTTCTTAAGGACGCAATGAAGCCGAATCTTATCCAGACAATTGAGAATACACCGGCGATAATACATGGCGGACCATTTGCGAATATTGCTCACGGCTGTAATAGTGTCCGGGCTACGAAGATGGCGCTGAAGCTGGCAGATGTGGTCGTTACCGAGGCCGGCTTTGGAGCGGACCTTGGTGCGGAGAAGTTCCTGGATATAAAATGCCGTATAGCGGGATTAAAGCCGGATGCCGTCGTTCTGGTGGCTACTGTCCGTGCATTAAAATATAACGGAGGACAGTCAAAGAACGAGCTGGCCGAACCGGATATGGATGCCTTAAAAGAGGGCATTGTCAATTTGGAAAAGCATATAGAAAACCTGCAAAAATTCGGCGTACCGGTAGTCGTTGCCTTAAACCGCTTTGTCTCCGATACTGCTGATGAAGTGGCCTATGTAAGAAATTTCTGTGAAGAAAGAGATTGCGAGTTCTCTCTTTGTGAGGTATGGGAAAAGGGAGGAGAAGGCGGAATCGACCTTGCAACAAAGCTGATGAAGACGATGGAAGAGAAGGAGAGTAATTATAAGCCTTTATATGGTTTAGAGCTGTCGATTAAGCAGAAGATAGAGACCATCACCAGCGAAATATACGGGGCAGACAAGGTTACCTTCGACCCTGCGGCCAGTACTGCCATACGCAGGATAGAGGAATTAGGATACGGCAATCTTCCCGTATGTATGGCAAAAAACCAGTATTCTCTTTCCGATGACCCTAAGAAGCTAGGCAGGCCCACAGGCTTTACGGTGAATATCCGGGAGGTATATGTATCGGCAGGTGCAGGCTTTGTAGTGGCAATTACAGGCACAATGATGACAATGCCCGGTCTTCCTAAGATACCTGCCGCAGAGGGAATCGATGTGGATAAAAATGGTATGATTATAGGACTATTTTAATAAGTGGTATAACCTTAAAAAATCCCCCATATATATTAAATGATGGATATGGCTTGTCTGCCGGTATTCATACATCTATATAGGGGGCTTTTTTATGATAGAAAGGGTAAATTTTCAATATACCGATGAAATAACTGCGGTAAACCGGGAGCAGTTTGAGGTACATATCCGATTATATGATGGATATGTAGATAAAATTAACGAAATTGATGCAATCCTTCAGAATAATCCTGAAAGAGAGGGTGCGAATTCCACCTTTAGTTATTTCAGAGAATGTAAGCGGGGTGAAACCTATGCCCTGGACGGTGTTATTCTTCATGAGCTGTATTTTGAGAATATGGGCGGTAACAGCAATGCTCCGGGCCAGGGAGTACGGCACATGCTGGAGATGGATTTTGGAGGCTTTGAGAACTGGGATGAGGACTTTGTAGCGACTGCCATGGCCAGCAGAGGCTGGGCAGTTCTATGCTACGACCAGCGAAGCAACAGGTTAAGGAACATCAGTTTGGATGCCCATGACCTGGGTAACATTGCATATTCCGCACCGATTCTTGTACTGGACGTATATGAACATGCTTATTTTCTTCAATATGCCGACAAAAAAGAAGAATATGTCAACCGCTTTATGGAAAATATTAATTGGGAAGTGGTCGGAAACAGGATGGGGATATATTAATCAGCGGATGCATCCTTTCAGAGATATAAAATAGAATCGTATTATAAACGGGCACAGGGTATAACCGCATGCATCCATGCGTGATGGGTATACCCTGTGCTCCTTGTACATTATAGACTGGTGCCGTCAAAGGCCTGCTCACAGTAGATGCAGCGGTATATACCATTTTCCTTATCGGTCATCTTAAAGGAATGGGGGATACCATTCTCTATGGAGGTGATGCATCTGGGATTCTTGCATTTTAATATATTATCAACATTTTCGGGAAGCCTGGGATTCTTTTTTTCTGTGATTTCACCGTTCTCGATGATATTAATGGTTATCCTGTGATCCAATGCACCAAGTATATCAAGGTCAATTCCGTTTAAGGTTCCCTCGATTTTTATGATGTCTTTTCGTCCCATCTTATTGCTTTTTGCATTTTTTATAATTGCAACACTGCAATCCAGATTCTCCAGATTAAGATAAGTGTAGATTTTCATTGCACCGCCTACCTTGATATGGTCAATTACGATTCCTTGATTTAATCCGCCTATATTTAACATAACGGCCTCCCTTCACTTCCTTGCAGCAGCATCATTATCAGTGCCATTCTAACGTAGACTCCGAACTGGGCCTGCTTAAAATATACGGCACGGGGGTCATTGTCTACCTCGACGGCAATTTCATTTACCCGGGGCAGAGGATGTAAGACCAGCATGTCCTCCTTTGCGAGAGACATTTTTTTGCTGTTAAGAATATAGGTGTCTTTCAGCCGGATGTAGTCCTCCTCATTGAAGAAACGTTCCTTCTGAACCCGGGTCATATATAAGATATCCAGATTAGGGATGGCGGATTCCAGGCTTTTGACCTCTTCATACGGAATATTACGGGCTTTAAGTACCTCATTCTTGATATAGGCGGGAACCTTTAATTCTTCCGGAGAAATAAGGATGAATTTTATATTCGAATACCTTGCCAGAGCGCCTATAAGAGAATGCACGGTTCTTCCGAATTTCAAATCGCCACAAAAACCAACGGTTAGATTATCTAACTGTCCTTTAAGATTTTTAATTGTCAGCAAATCGGTAAAGGTCTGGGTGGGATGGTTATGACCGCCGTCTCCGGCATTGATAACGGGAATGGAAGAATGGAGTGATGCAACATAGGGTGCGCCCTCCTTGGGATGGCGAATAGCACATATATCTGCATAAGAGGAAATAACACGAATTGTATCGGCGACACTTTCGCCTTTTGAGGCTGAACTGGAATCGGCAGATGAAAAACCGAGAATACTTCCGCCCAGATTCAACATGGCGGCTTCAAAACTAAGTCTTGTACGGGTGCTGGGTTCATAGAATAAGGTTGCCAGCTTCTTTCGATGGCATGCGTCCGAATATTTCTTTGGGTCCTTGATGATATCCTCCGCCAGACCGAGAAGCTCATCTAATTCTGAAAGAGTAAGATCGGTGGGACTTATAATATGTCTCATAGATACCTCCACTATTATTTTAGAATGGTTTGTAATTATCCTAACTAAATATTCTAATACACCCCTGTAAAAAATACAATCTATTTTTGAAAAGCATTTATCAATAAAACTAATAGGATAGATTAATATTAATAATAAATCATTTGGCTCATAATAGAAAGAAGAGCATAATATGAATATACTTTTTTCTTTTATATGGTATAATAAGAGGATACAGCTTATTTACGCGAATAGGCGGATTCGTCCATGGAAGACAGTGTGTTTTATGTGACGTTATTTTTACGTTACAATAAAACGTAGTGTTTTCTATGGATAAGTGCTACGCGACCGCAAAACATAAAACGTTTTGCGGCGCTAATCCGCCTACCTATATTAATTTATTCTCAGAAAGGTGTGCAGATATGATTCAGATTTCTCGGACGGGAATCAGGAATCTGGCGTCCAATGATACGACATATGCCAGAGGATTGCAATATTATAAGGAAAATCGTGTTGTCAATGCATCTTATTCCAACACGGCTAAACTTTATCGCCTGGATGTACAGGGTAATTACAAATATTCTGTCACAGTGGAGGAGCAGGAGGACGGTTCATTTGATTACAGCTGTAACTGTCCGTCAAGGCTAAAAGACCAGGGGGCCTGTAAGCATGTAGTTGCATCCTTATTATTTATATTGAAATATCAGGAGCGGACAATGCTTTCCGAGACAAAGAGTCCTGAAGAGAGAAGGATTATTCAGATTATCGATTATTTTGCTTCCCAGGAGGATACCCATCTGGTTGGCGAAACCTTTGGTCTGGAACCTATTATCAGTATTCCTCAGATTATGAGGGGTGAAAGTTCCAGAGCCAATGTGTCCTTTCGCGGGGGAAGCAACCGAAAGTATAAAATTCAGACAATCAAAAAGTTCTTAGCGGATATCTACAGCAATGAAAGCTTTTCTCTGGGGAAGGAATTCAAATATGTCAGCGGAGAAAGTGTTTTCGACCGGCCATCGCAGACGATATTGGATTATCTTCTGGATATATATGAGATACAGGAGGAGATTAACAGCGCCCATTTTTCAAAGATTTTTTCAAAGTCCCAGGTTATCATGACGAAAAATATGCTGCTTAAATTCCTCGGACTTTTAGACGGAAACACCTTCGCTCTGGAGCTATATGGCAGAGTATACCCGGAGGTGCGTTTTATGAAGGCAAATCCGAAGATATCCTATCAGCTTACCATGGATGAAGAAGCTATTTTTGTTGATTATAAAGGAAAGGAAGCGGTTATTCCCATCACCGATACGGGAGAGCTGCTTTATAACGGCGGGGTTATCTATCAGCCGGATAAGAACTTTATCCGCAATTTTAAACCGTTTTATAATACGCTTGGCAAAGACAAGGACCCTTTGGTTTTTAAAGGTGAAAGCAAGACCAGTTTTTTAGAGCATGTTCTTCCCAAAATCAGTGAAACCATGGAGCTGGAGGTTCCCGAGGAATTAAAGAACCGCTATATTTCGGAGAATTTAGAGGCTAAGATATATTTTGACAGGCATAAATACGGCATCAAAGCGGAGCTTCGTTACCGATACGGAGATTATGAATTCAATTCCTTTGGAAATGCCTCGTCAGGCTCCTATATCGTTGTACGGCAAAGGGAAAGTGAGGATGCGATTATTTCTGAAATCCTGAAGCTGGGTTTTGTTCCGTATAAGAATTATTATCTGCTGAAGGATGAGAACAGAATATATGAGTTCTTATCCGGCAGGGTTATGGACCTGGACGGGATTGTAACCTTATATTATTCAGAGGACTTTAAAAAGCTTGGAATCCGGTCTCCCGGTAATTTTAAAGCCAGTGTCAGGGTAGATAGCGGTATCAACCTTTTAGAGCTGGATTTTTCATTTGATGAGGTACCAAAGGATGAGCTTCGAAGTCTTCTTCAGGCCTATCAGGTAAAGAAAAAATATTACCGCCTTAAAAACGGAAGCTTTATTAACCTTGAGGAGGGCAATGTGGATAATTTGTCCAAGATTCTGTCCTCGCTTAATGTAAACAGCAAGAATATGGAGGATAACCGGCTGCTTCTTGAAAAACAGCATGCGGTATATCTTGATAAGGCATTTTCAGATAAAAAGCTGGAGCTTCAAAGGGACAGGGATTTTACAGCTCTGACAGAGAAGATACTGAACCCGTCCGTTACAGATTATCAGGTTCCGAAAGAGATTCAGGCGGACCTTCGTCCGTATCAGATTACCGGTTACAAATGGCTTCGAACGCTGGCCGAGCATGAGCTGGGCGGTATTCTGGCGGATGATATGGGTTTGGGAAAAACCCTGCAGTCAATCGTATTTATGGCTTCGTTATTAATTGAAAGTAAAAAAACGAAAGCTCCAAAGCCCCATTATCTGGTTGTCTGCCCGACCTCACTGACATACAACTGGCTTGATGAGATAGAGAATTTTGCTCCGTTTATTAAGGCGGTTGTAATAAGCGGGACACCGGCAGAGCGTAAAGAAACCATCGAAAAATATGCGGATTATGATGTTCTTATAACATCGTATCCGCTAATCAGAAGAGATATTACGACATATGAAACGATTGATTTTCATACAGTCTTTATTGATGAGGCGCAATTTATCAAAAATGATTCCTCCCTGAACGCCAAATCCGTAAAACGGTTAAAGGCCAGGCACAGATATGCCCTTACGGGAACGCCTATTGAGAACAGCCTATCGGAGCTTTGGTCCATCTTCGACTTTATTATGCCGGGATATCTGCTAAGTCATTCTAAATTTGTTGAATACTATGAAAAGCCTATATTAAAGGAAGATAAAGAAGCGCTGGAGGATTTGCACCAGCATATTTCTCCCTTTATTCTTCGCCGTATGAAGAAGGACGTTCTTACGGAGCTTCCTGATAAATATGAATCCAAGATGCTGACGGAGCTTTCTGAAGAACAGAAGAAGGTATATCTATCCTATCTTGAGAATATCAGAAGTGAGATTCATACAGAGCTTTCCGAGGGAGGACTGGAAAAGAGCAGGATGAAGATTCTGGCGGCTTTGACCAGACTAAGACAGATATGCTGTCATCCGTCAACGTTTTTAGAGAATTATCAGGGCGGAAGCGGGAAGCTGGACCTTTTAATGGAGCTTGTTTTAGAGGCCATTGCCAATGAGCACAGGATATTGGTATTTTCTCAATTCACCTCCATGCTTCGTATTATTGAAGATGAGCTGAAGGATATGAATATACAGTATTTTTATCTGGAGGGCAGTACGCCTACACAAGAGCGCAACGAATCCGTGAAGAACTTTAACAGCGGAGAGGCCAAGGTGTTCTTAATATCCCTAAAAGCAGGAGGCACCGGCCTGAATCTGGTTGGTGCAGATACGGTCATTCACTATGACCCCTGGTGGAATCCTGCGGTGGAAGAGCAGGCCACGGACCGGGTATACCGGATTGGTCAGCAGAATAAGGTTCATGTCTTGAAGCTGATTACCAAGGGGACGATTGAAGAGAAGATATTTAAACTCCAGAGAAAGAAAAAGGAGCTGTCCGATTCAATCATCAGCTCCAAGGAAGTATTTATTAATACATTGTCGAAAGAAGAACTGGAGGAATTATTCACTCCGATGTAATACGTTTATGCAATATACCATTGTTCCTGAGACTTATACAACCGGGCATA
>JAEZXP010000122.1 GCA_023419655.1 Bacillota bacterium
GTTATGGGCTGTGTGGTCAATGGGCCCGGAGAATCCAGGGAAGCAGATATCGGCATCGCCGGCGGCAATGGTGTGGGATTGCTTATAAAGAAGGGTGAGATTATCCGCAGAGTACCTGAAAGCGAACTTCTTGAAACCCTGCGGCATGAGCTGGAGACGTGGACACAGTGAATTTCTAACAATACAACAGGATGGGAGAGTTATTCATGTTATTTTTTGAGGCTTTTGAACAATTGACTTGTGACAATGAATTAAAGAATCTTTACAGCCAGGCTGAGGTTGTAAGGGCTGTCGCATCCAAACAAAATAATACGCTTATGATTTATATCCGAAGCAGAAGATTGCTTCATAGGAGAAATATAAAAAAGATGGAAGACCTGCTTAACCGGCAGCTCTTTTTGCATACCGGTAATAAGGCATTTATTCTGCCTTCTTTTGAGCTTGCCGACAAATACGATTTGGACAAACTGCTTTCCATATACCGGGACAGCATTTTAGAGGAGCTTAAGGAGGAAAGCATTGTTACCTATCATCTTCTGACGCAGGCAGAGACCCGGGTTGAGAAGGATACGATTATTATTAAATCGAAGGAAAGCTGCGTTGCTTTGGATAAGTTTTCAAAGCTAAAGGACTATCTGATTAATCTTTTTAAAGAACGGTTCGGACAGGATATATCCATTTCCTTTGAATATATACCGTCGAAGGAAACCAGAAAAATCAGGCTGCCCGCATTTTTGAGGGAAGACGGGGAGGATGAGGATGCGATTGCTGAATATGAAACACCGGCGTATGATTTTTATGAACCAGACGATAATCAGCCGGATATTTATAACGAACCGTCGGATACATACTTGGATACATACGGTCAGGAGTCAGGCAGCAATATAGAGATTACGGATGCCGGTAAAAGAACCGACAATCGTATTCTGGCTGACACGACAGAGAATACAAACCTTGCAGCAGGGAATGACAGTGGTGCAAAAGGTAAATCCGCCGCATATGATAAGGGCAATGGCTCGAAAGGAAAAGACTCGGCGTATGATAAAAGCAAGAGTAAATTCCGGCGGCTGCCCAAGGACCCCTCTATCGTATACGGTAAGAATTTTGATGGAACACCAATCCTCATCAGTGAAATCATAGGAGAGATTGGCGAGGTGGTAATCCGGGGTAAGGTACGGAAGCTGGAAAGCAGGCCGATAGGCAATGAAAAGAGCTTGATTACCTTTGCACTTACCGACTTTACAGATTCTATAAAAGTAAAGATTTATTCAAAGACGATTGAGGTGGAAGATGCTCTGGACGGCATTAAGGAAGGTTCCTTCTATATGCTTAAAGGAATCGCCATGTCCGATACATATGAGCGTGACATTACCATTGGCTCTGTGGTGGGTATTCGAACGATACCGGATTTTACTCGAAAGAGATGCGATATGTCACCGGTAAAACGTGTGGAGCTTCATGCCCATACCATGATGAGCGATATGGATGCAGTTGTCGATGTGAAAAATCTGGTCAAACGGGCATTTGAATGGGGACATCCGGCAGTGGCAATAACCGACCACGGGGTGGTACAGGCATTTCCTGATGCCAGTCATGCCATCAATCCGAAGAGCTATTCAGACCCGGAAGAGCAGGCCAGAGCAAAGAACTTCAAAGTAATCTTTGGTATGGAAGCCTATCTGGTAGATGATATTAAGGATATCATAACAAATGGCCGCGGCCAGAGGATGGCAGAAGCAGAGTTTGTTGTATTTGATATTGAAACCACCGGCTTTAGTAAAATGAATGACAAGATAATCGAGATTGGAGCCGTCAAAATAGCAAAGGGTGAGGTGACGGACCGGTACAGCACATTTGTAAATCCCAAGATACCGATACCTTACGAGATTGAGCAATTAACCGGTATCAACGATGATATGGTAGTCGGAGCACCTTTAATTGAGGAGGCCTTGCCCGGATTTTTGGAATTTTGCAAGGACTGTGTACTGGTAGCGCACAATGCGTCCTTTGATATGGGCTTTATCATAAGAAATGCCAGGCTTCAGGGATTGGACAGAGAATTCACCTATATTGATACGGTCGGTCTGTCCAGAATACTGCTTCCGAACCTTAGCCGGTACAAGCTTAATACGGTGGCAAAGGCGCTTGGAGTGGCCTTGAAAAATCACCACCGGGCAGTGGATGATGCAGGTGCCACGGCGGAGATTTTTGTTAAGCTGGCGGATATGCTGGCCCAAAAGGGTGTTGTCACCGTCGATGATATCAGCGGGCTTGGCAGGCTTTCGGCGGAAGCGATTCGCAAGCTTCCTGCCTATCATGCCATCCTTCTTGCTAAGAATGATATAGGACGGGTTAACCTTTATAAAATGGTATCCCTGTCTCATATTGAATATTATAATAAACGTCCGAAGATACCGAAGAGCCTTTTGATGGAGTGCCGGGAGGGTATCCTGGTTGGCTCCGCCTGTGAGGCAGGAGAGGTATACCGGGCCGTCCTGGGGGACCAGTCGGAGGAGCAGATTGAAAGACTGGTTAATTTCTATGATTATCTGGAGATTCAGCCCCTGGGAAATAATGAATTCTTAATTCACAGTGACAGAAGTGATGATAGAAATATTAACTCGAAGGAAGATTTGATAAAGATAAATCAAAGAATTGTTCGGCTTGGAGAAGAATATAATAAGCCCGTGGTAGCTACCTGTGACGTTCATTTTCTGGACCCGGAGGATGAGGTGTACAGAAGAATCATAATGGCAGGTAAGGGCTTTAAGGATTCGGATACACAGCCGCCGTTATATTTTCGCACGACAGAGGAGATGCTGGAGGAATTCTCTTATCTGGGAAGAGAAAAGGCAGAGGAAGTGGTTATTACCAGTACGAACCGGATAAGCGATATGATTGAAAAGATATCTCCGGTCAGACCGGACAAATGTCCTCCTGTGCTTCCGGATTCAGATGAAAATTTAAGAAAAATCTGTTACGACAGGGCTCACGCAATCTATGGAGAGAAGCTCCCGAAGCAGGTGGAGCAAAGGCTTGAGCATGAGCTTGGCTCCATTATATCCAATGGCTTTGCCGTAATGTATATTATTGCCCAGAAGCTGGTATGGAAGTCCAATGAGGACGGATACCTGGTAGGCTCAAGAGGCTCCGTCGGTTCTTCGTTTGTAGCAACGATGGCGGGAATTACGGAGGTTAACCCGCTGGCGCCTCATTATTATTGCAGCAATTGCCATTATAACGAGTTTGATTCAGAGGATGTAAAGAAATTTGCAGGAAGCTCGGGATGTGATATGCCGGATAAGAGCTGTCCCGTATGCGGAGCACCTTTGGAAAAGGACGGTCATGATATACCGTTTGAAACCTTCCTGGGATTTGACGGGGACAAGGAGCCGGATATCGACTTGAACTTTTCAGGAGAATACCAGAGTAAGGCCCATGAATACACAGAGGTTTTATTCGGAGAGGGCCATACCTTCCGTGCGGGAACCATCGGTACACTTGCCGATAAGACCGCATTCGGATATGTGAAGAATTATTATGAAGAGCGGGGAATACATAAGCGCAATGTGGAGATAGACAGGCTGATTGAAGGCTGTGTAGGCGTAAGACGGACTACCGGCCAGCACCCCGGCGGTATCGTTGTACTGCCCCATGGAGAGAATATCTATTCCTTTACTCCTGTGCAGCGGCCTGCCAATGATATGAATACAAAGATTATAACGACGCATTTTGATTATCATTCCATCGACCATAACCTGCTTAAATTAGATATACTCGGACACGACGACCCGACCATGATACGAATGCTGGAGGATATCACGGGACTGGATGCCAAGAAAATCAGATTTGATGAGCAAAAGGTGCTGTCCCTGTTCCATGATACCGGTGCGCTTGGAATTACTCCGCAGGATATAGATGGATGCGAGCTGGGCTGTCTTGGTGTTCCGGAGTTTGGTACGGACTTTGTTATGCAGATGGTTAAGGAGGCAAAGCCGAAGTCATTTTCAGATTTGGTTCGAATATCAGGCCTTAGCCACGGTACCGATGTATGGGTTGGAAATGCCCAGGTGCTGATTAAAGAAGGAACCTGCACATTGTCCACAGCCATCTGTACCCGTGACGATATCATGACCTATCTGATTAATACAGGGGTAGAGCCGGGACTTTCCTTCAAAATCATGGAGAGTGTCCGAAAGGGAAAAGGCCTTACTCCGGAGATGGAGGAAGCAATGCTGGCAGAGGGTGTTCCGGAGTGGTATATCCGCTCCTGCAAGCAGATTCAGTACATGTTCCCCAAAGCCCATGCGGCGGCCTATGTAATGATGGCATTTCGCATAGCATATTTTAAGGTTTACTATCCTTTGGCTTACTATACCGCATTTTTTTCAATCCGTGCATCGGCCTTTAACTATGAGCTGATGTGCCAGGGTAAAGCCCATCTGGAAGGCATTATGGCTGACTACAAGCGTAGAACAAGTGCCTTGACCAAGAAGGAGCAGGATACCTACAGGGATATGCGGATTGTACAGGAGATGTATGCCAGGGGATTCTCCTTTATGCCTATCGACATATACCGGGCACAGGCTCACAGGTTTCAGATTATTGATGATAAGATTATGCCGTCCTTAAGCTCCATTGACGGAATGGGAGATGCGGCCGCCAATGGCGTGGTAGAAGCAGCAAAGCATGAGCGCTTCTTATCCAGAGACGATTTTAAGATTCGCTGTAAGGTGAGTTCTACTGTAGTAGACAACATGGCAAACCTGGGTCTTTTAGGAGACCTTCCCCAATCAAACCAGATGTCACTGCTGGATTTTCTATAAGATATTTTCGGGTGCCTGATACCAATTGGAATGGTGTCAGGTACCTTTTCAGGGTATCATTGTTTTAATTGATAAAACAATTTAAAATATTTTAAAAATAACACTTGATTTTTGTTGCAGAATAGTATATTATAAATAATGTTCTGTGGCTCGTTGGTCAAGGGGTTAAGACGCCGCCCTCTCACGGCGGAAACAGGGGTTCGATTCCCCTACGAGCTGTTTAAAAAGCAACTGGAGATTATCTTTAGTTGCTTTTTTGTTTTTCGAATAGTTTGTACACTTATAATTATTAGTTATAGTATCTATAAGAAGAAAATGGGAGTGACAGTATTGACAATACTTTATTAATATTATAATTTTAGAATATGATACTAAAGGGATGTCTTATTTCACAGAAAGAGGGA
>JAEZXP010000142.1 GCA_023419655.1 Bacillota bacterium
AGTATGAAGTCTATAAGAATACAGAAGGCACCGATGTTACAGGATATGAGAACATTGCGACATCCATGCTGAAGCGCATTGAAGAATCCTGCCTGTGGGTATTCGCCGGTATGGCGGATGGTTCTATCAAACCCGGCCTGCACAGAGTTGGTATAGCAGAAGATGGCGTTGGACTTGCAAAGAACGAACATTATTATGAGCTGACCCCGCAAGACGTTCAGAAGAAAGTGGAAGAGATAGAAGCAAAGATTGCTAACGGTGAAATCAAGGTAAAGAGCTATTATGATTTCAAGAGCTATGAGGAATTTGCTGAATATAGAGACAACTAATTTAGACGAATAATAAAATGTGACCGATAACCAGGCGGGCTAAAAAGGCCTGCCTGATTAAATATCAGGGGGAATAGAATTGAGTAAAGAAATCCTGAAAATGGAAGGCATAACAAAAATATATAATAACGGTTTTATGGCAAATAAGGATATTACCTTTGATGTAAATGAGGGTGAAATTCACGCACTGATTGGAGAAAATGGTGCGGGAAAAACTACTCTGATGAAAATTCTGTTTGGCTTAGAGAACTGCCAGGAAGGACGCATCTGCATTAATGGAGAAGAAACAAAGATTGCCAATCCGTTGGATGCGATTGCCAAAGGCGTAGGGATGGTACATCAGCACTTTATGCAAATGCCGGATTTAACGGTGGCAGAGAACATTATTCTCGGAATTGAACCGGGTAAATATGGTCTCTTTAATAAGAAAAAAACCGTTGAAATGGTCCGCGAGGCTGCTGAAAAGTACAAATTAGATGTAAATCCGGATGAGCTGATAAGAGATATCAGTGTAGGACAGAAGCAGAAGGTAGAGCTTTTAAAGGCATTAATTCGAGGTGTAAAGATACTGATTCTGGATGAGCCGACAGCTGTACTCACACCGCAGGAAACAGAAAAGCTTTTTGAGCAGCTTCTATTTTTGAAAAAGGCCGGTTATGCAATTGTATTCATTTCCCATAAGCTAAAAGAAATTATGCAGATATGTGACCGGGTAACAGTCCTTCGGCATGGCAGAGTAACCGGCCATGGCAATATCGCAGATCTGGATGAAGTAAGGCTTTCCAATATGATTGTAGGCCGCGATGTTGTTATGGAGATTGAAAAGGAATCATGTATAAGAAAGGAAAGATTGCTGGAGGTAAATCATCTGAATTACCTGGATGAAAACGGCAAGAGAGTTATCCAGGATGTATCTTTTGGCATCAGAGGCGGAGAGGTTGTCGGAATTGCCGGTGTCGAAGGCAATGGCCAGACAGAACTTTCTGAGATTATTGCAGGTATTTGCAGAGCCACGGATGGCTCGGTAAAGATAAATAATACAGAAATTACAAATAAATCGATACGTCAGATTAGAGAACTTGGTATTGCCCACATTTCAGAGGACCGGATGAAATACGGCTGTGCGGCTGATTTGTCCATTCGGGATAATATTCTTTCCGTTTATCTGGACAGAAAGGGATTCCATACGGGGCCCTTCATCAATAATAAAAAGATAGATGCTTTCGTAGAGAAGTGCATTGAAGATTTTGAGATTGCCTGCGATGATAAATCACAGCCCCTCAGAATGCTTTCAGGCGGTAACATTCAGAAGGTCATTATAGCCAGGGAATTTTGCAGCGGTGCAAATCTGATTATTGCAAACCAGCCAACTCGTGGTATCGATGTAGGAACGAGTGAGCTGATTCGCAAACAGATTATCAAGCGTTCCCGGGAGAATAATATCGGTGTTCTTCTAATCTCTTCAGACTTAAATGAGGTTCTGGAAGTCTCTGACCGGCTTTTAATTATGAAGGATGGAAAAATCGTGGCTCAATTCCACAATCCGAAAGAGGTAACGGATGTGATGCTTGGAGAATATATGCTGGGCGTAAAGCATATGACAACAGAGGAAATGGGGGATTTGTTTTGAAAAAAGTAGCAAGAATAGAATTCTTATTTGAATTATTAAGAGTCGTACTTGGTCTTATTATTGCCTACCTTTTACTTTGGTAGCAATTGTTTTTGTGGCAGATGACCCCGTGTCAGCAGTAAGGGAATTCGCGATAGGTCCCTTTGCAAATACAAGAAGATTCGGTCAGATTATGGGCAAGTTCATTCCTTATATGATTAGCGGCTGCGGTATGTGCTTTATTTATGCCTGCGGACGATTCAATCTGATAGGAGAAGGCATTGTGAATTTTGCCCCATCAATTGCAGCACTGATATTGTTTGGTACAGGTTTTATGCTGGGGCTGCCTTTGATAGTGAATCTAATTATTCTGCTGGTTGTCTGTGCAATTGTCGGCGGAGCAGTGGCTTCAGTACCTGCTTTTTGCCGGGAAACACTGGGAGGAAATGAAACAGTTATATCGATTATCATGAACTATATGCTGCTTTATCTGTCCATGTATCTGCTAAAACGTTTTCTGGCAGACAGAACCCAGAGCTTTCTTGCTTCAAAGCCGTTTCCGGATAATGCACGTTTTCCGTCCCTGTTTAGAAACAGCAATTTTCACAGCGGAATATTTGTAGCAATTCTTTGTGTCATTCTGGCATGTGTGATTTTCTACAGAACAAGGATAGGGCAAAAAATAAGATTGAGCGGTGCCAACGTAAGCTTTGCCAGGTACTCCGGCATCAAGTCTACCGGTGCGATGTATTCCGCACAGATAATTGGCGGTGCATTTATGGGAATTGCAGGATGTGTGGATGTATTTGGACTGTATAACAGATACCAATACAGTCTTTTAACCAATATAGGTATGGATGGCCTTATTGTTGCAGTTATAGCAAGGAAAAAACCGATTTTCGTACCATTCGCAGCATTTGTTCTGGCCTATATCAGAACAGCTGCGGTTGTACTGAACCTGTCATCCTCTATTCCTTTCGAGTTTGTAAATATGATGCAGGCGGTACTCATCATGTTTGTAGCCGCACAAGGCTTCCTTGAAAAATCAAAGAATAAAGTTATCTTCAAAAAATCAAAGAAAATGGAGCTGCAAAGCGGAGAGGGGGCGAAGTAAATGTTGACACAGATATTATCCTTTTTATTCTCTATTATAAGAATATCGACACCAATTATGTTCGTGGCAATCTGTGCGGTAATCAGTGAACAGGCGGGCCTTTTAAATATGGCGGCAGAAAGTATGATGCTGATGAGTGCACTGATTGGTGTTATTATGAGTGCATTGACCCAGAATCTTCTGATTGGCATTATATGTGGTGCAATCAGCTCCGTGCTGGTAACTCTGTTTCTTTGCTTTGCCAGTTTTGTGATGAAGGTTGACCTGTATCTGATGTCCATTGCAATGAATCTTGCACTTAGCGGAGCAACTGTTTATATCATGTATATGACGACCGGTGTAAAATCCAATACAGCAGCCACGTTCGCAAGCAAGGTAATGCCCAATATCCATATCCCGATTATAAAGGATATTCCGATTCTTGGACCGATTCTCTCCGGGCACAATGGTTTTACCTACATTGCTTTTATTATGGTATTTGCCGTATGGTTTCTACTCTTTAGAACGAAAGTCGGTCTGCGTATCCGGGCCGTCGGACAGAATCCGCAAGCCGTAGAGTCTGTCGGAATCAATCCCCGAATGATATATACATTGGCCTTCTGTTTGGCGGCAGTTGTTGCAAGCTTTGGCGGTATGTATCTGTCGATGGGATATCAGAGTTTCTTTATCAGGGATATTACCGGCGGCCGTGGTTTCATCGGTATGTCTGCGTCAACCATAGCCAATGCTAATCCCGGTATGGCTACAATTGTTTCCATTGTATTCGGACTGGCAGAAGCCGTTACAAACTATCTGAAAATATATATTGCGGATACACATTTGTTATCAGCGCTGCCTTATATAATTATGACGATTATGATTTTGCTGCTATCAGCAGTTAGAAGGCATAAAAGGATGAAAATTGAAACGGAAAATAAAAAGCGATTGGCACAGCAGGAAGTGGTATAGGAGAGAAACGACATATGAATGCAGAACGATATAAAGAACGTTATAAGCCGCAGCAGGGGAAAGTACGAGTTGTAATTGATTCGGACGCAGGCAATTCCGTAGATGATCAGTATGCGATTGCATGGCTGCTGAAGTCTCCGGAGCGGGTAGAAGTGGAAGCTATATATGCTGAGCCTTATTGCTATCAGGTATACTCGGAGCTGGATACATCTGGTGTGGCGGCAGATTATATAAAAGGAATTACATCAGGCGGCGGAACGCCAATGGAAGGCATGTATGAAGGATATGAAGAAATCCTGAAAGTGGGCAAACTATGCGGAATAGACCTTAGCGATAGAACTTTTCACGGTGCGACACATTTTTGTAATAAGGAGAATACCCCGGTAGATAGTGAGGCGGCTAGGGATTTAATAAAGCGTGCAAAGTCCGGTTCTCCAATCTATGTAGTAGCAATCGGAGCCATTACAAATATAGCCTCTGCCATTATGATGGACCCCAGTATTATAGACAATCTTGTCATCGTATGGCTGGGAGGCGAGCCGCTGCATTTTCCTCATGCCTTTGAGTTTAATCTCTCTGAGGACTTGATTGCATCAAGATTTATCTTTGACTGTGGTGTACCACTGGTTTACATACCAACGATGTCCGTAGCCTCCCACCTTATAGTCTCTAAGGAGGAGTTGGACAGCAGGCTGTTAAATCAGAATCCCCTCTGTGATTATTTGCATGAGATTGTGGACCGGCTGCTGCCAACAGATGCATCCATTGCAGAGAAAATGATGCTCTATAATCAAGTGGGGAATCTGAATGGAGTTTATGATATCGCAGAAGGAAGCGAGAAGAAGTTTAAGACAGAACATTTTACTTCGGCAAGAATCATCTGGGACCTTGCGGCCGCAGCTTTTGTAATCAATCCGATGTGGTGTCCGGTGTTTGAGC
Source organism: Bacillota bacterium (assembly GCA_023419655.1). Taxonomy (GTDB): domain Bacteria; phylum Bacillota; class Clostridia; order Lachnospirales; family Lachnospiraceae; genus Mobilitalea. The sequence continues at coordinate 4,940 of JAEZXP010000142.1, forward strand.
AGCCGTCACCCGTATTGCTTGATAAATCACTTTGGGGGCCATCTGACCAAAGCAGACATCCCATCAAGGTATGCAGCTTCATATTCAGAGAATGTGTATTAGGGGATTTGTTTTATAAAATAACTCATTAATGATAACAGAGCTTTATAATAATAAAGAAGCTGGGAAGAACCATCTTAATAATAGAAGGTTCTTCTCTTTTAAAATTATAATAAACGGGGTATTTTTAGTAAGGATAATTTAGTAATGGAATTGTAATGATTTTGTAATGCTGCATGGTACTGTTTAGGTATTGATAAACTTCATAACTGATGATATACTTCCTTTCGAATGCACCATGAATTACATAGGATATAAAATAGACAAAAACAGCATCGATATGAGGAAATATATATGAAGAATGCTTTAAAATATTTATTTGGTGTGAGGATTCCTCATGCGATAAATGCAATGACAGCATCACGAAACCAGGTAATGAGGCTCTTTACATATGAAGGGATACTGATTACACTTATCAATAATCTGGTAGGCAGTCATAACAATTTTTATGCTACCAGGCTTGGGGCAGGAGATTATGAATTGGGACTTGTCACCATGCTTCCGCAGTTAGTGGGCATGGCTGTTTTGATTCCGGGAGGAATATTGACAGACTGCTTAAAGAGCAAGCGGGATATGGTAACCTCGGCTTTGTTTGCAGTAGCTTGTGTTTATATTCTGATAGGCTTTGTCCCGATGCTGGAATCCAATCGGTTAGGAGTTTTCTTAATTCTGCTGGCATTGTCATCCGCACCGATGACGATATATAATGTGTCCTGGCAGGCGTATTTTTCGGATGTGGTTCATCCGAATGGCAGAAACGGTATTCTGGCGGTAAGGTCCAGTATGTCTTTTTTAATGGGAATGACCGCTACATTAACAGCCGGTGCGCTGCTTTCATCTGCAGATACCAATGCGGGTAAGCTTCGCTTGCATCAGATGTTTTTATGGACCGCGGCTGTTTTTTTACTGATTCAGATTTTTGTGCTAAGGAGAATCCCCGGTGAAGCGGACCGGCAGAATAAAAAGATTAATCTGGCTGAGCTTAAAAGGGCATTCGTAGACCTGATACACAATCGCAGATTTTTGGGATTTGTATCCGTGGCGATATTCTTCTATATGACTTGGCATATTGACTGGACATTATATTTTATCGGTCAGACACAGTATCTTGGAATGAATGAAGCATGGTTAAGCTATGTGAATATAGGAAATGCTATTATTCAGTTCCTGACCATGGGTATATGGAGCAGGATTAATTCAAGACATGGCGTCAGGTTTGCCATTATCTTTGGAAGCCTTGGACTTGCCCTATGTCCTGTGGGGATGATGATTGCAACAAGCATTAACGCCGCCTATGCAAAGCCGGTCTTTTTGATAATTAATACATTATTTAATATTACTCTGGCGACGACGGCTCTAAATATTCTCCAGTGCCTGCTTCAGGTCATCCCTGAGAATAACAAAACGTTGAATATTTCTATCTATACGTCATTGGTAATGCTGTCTAACGGTGTTATGCCCTTTGTGGGGGTGTCCTTATACCGGATGCTGGGGGCTGACCTTCGGGCATTGCATACGATGCTGGTAATAATCTTCATACTTCGTATAATTTCCACAGGCCTGTGGGCACTGCGCTGGTGGAAGCTTAGGCAAGATATGTAAGACTTGTATAGAACAAATTAGTTTATTTCCAAGAGAGGAGATAGGATGAAAGAGCAAAATATTACGATACCCAGATATTTGAAGATTGCAGTTAATTTATCATCCCGGATTGCATCCGGTGAGATTTCGGAAGGTCAGAAGTTAAAAGGCCGCTCCGTATTGTCAACGGAATATAATGTATCCCCGGAGACAATTCGTAAATCAATGTCTATTCTTGAGGATAAAGAAGTAGTAAAGGTTATACCGGGCCGTGGTATTATTGTTCAATCCCGAAAGAGCGCCATTCAGTTTCTGGATAGCTTTAAAGAAGAAAAGGATTTAGCGGATTTAAGACATATCCTGTCAGGGAAATTCTCCGAAAAGAAGAAACTGGATGAGGAGATAAGTAATCTGGTAAACAAAATCGTTCGTCTCTCCTTTGAAAAGAGATCGGATTTGATAAAGCCCGTTGAAATCGTTATACCTGAAAATTCATTTGTTCTTGGTAAGAGTATAGGAGAGTTGCAGGTGTGGCACAATACAGGGGCAACGGTTATGGGGATTATCAGGGAAAATGATATTATTATTTCTCCGGGACCCTACTATACATTTTCTAAAAATGAGCGGGTTTTGATTGTAGGAGATGTGAATGTTGTTTCCCGTTTTAATGCTTTTGTTAATAGAGAAGAATAGAGTTTATATAATTTAATATCAAAAAAACAGTCCATATACGTGATGTACGGACTGTTTTTTTGATGCTGTAAATCTCTTTTTTTGAATATGGAATATAAACAATTTTTGATATGGATTTGACAAATTAAAAAATAAGCGGTATAATTTTCGAAGGCAACTCTAATATAGACATAAAGTTGTCTGTTAAAATATGGAGGATAGTATGATTGAATTTAAAAATGTAACAAAGAAATATGACAAGAAAATTATTCTGGATGATTTATGTTTCTCGATTCAGGATGGGGAGTTTGTCGTATTTATCGGAGAAAGTGGCTGCGGAAAGACGACCACGTTAAGAATGATTAACCGTCTGATAAAGCCGGATAAAGGGAAGATATACCTTGACGGTAAGGATATTGCAGAAGAAGACCCGGTACAGCTTAGACGTTCTATCGGATACGTCATCCAGCAGATAGGATTGTTTCCAAATATGACGATTGCCAAGAACATCTCTGTGGTTCCCAAGCTGTTAAAATATTCAAAGGCTCGGTGTGATGAAATTGTGCATCAGCTTTTGGAAATGGTTAATTTACCTTATGATGAGTATGCGCACAAATACCCTTCTGAATTGTCCGGCGGACAGCAGCAGAGAATAGGCGTGCTTCGCGCATTGGCGGCTTCACCGCCGGTTGTTCTGATGGATGAGCCCTTTGGGGCACTGGACCCTGTTACCAGGTCCAGCCTGCAGGAGGAGATGAAAACGCTTCAGAAGAAACTTAAGAAAACAATTATATTCGTTACCCATGATATGGATGAGGCATTGTATCTTGCAGACCGCATTGTATTTATGGATGGCGGAAAGATTATACAGATGGCTAAACCGGATGAGATGCTTGTGAATCCTGCCAATGAGCTGGTTAAAAGCTTCCTTGGAGAAAGGGTAAATAATGGTATTCATCTGGAGTTAAAGATAAAGGATATCATGAGGACGAAAGTAGTCGCAGCCGGAAAGAACCGTTTGGTTTCAGAATGCATTAAGATAATGGCAAACCGCAGTATAGACAGCTTAATAATTAAAGACGAAGATGAGACCTACCTTGGTGTAGCTGCCATCAGCGACTGTCTGACAGCTCCTAAGAATCAGCCCATAGAAAGCCTTATCAATAAGGATAGTCCTGTCGTTTGTAAGGAAGATGATGCAAGAACCGGCTATGATAAGCTCGTTGAAACGAAGCAGAAATACTGTGTTGTTCTGGACGATGAAAGGAAAACAGCCGGAATCGTAACCTGGGCAACCGTTGCAAGAGCCATTGCGGGTGTCGTATGGGGAGGGGATGAATCATGATTGCCTGGTTTAACCTGTATGGCGCGAAATTAGTAAAAGCAACCTTTGTACATCTTGGATATGTGTTACTCTGTGTGTCCATTGCTTCTGTTATCGCTTTGTTACTTGGAATTTTGCTATCCCGTGTACCCAGATTTGCAGACTTTATATTACCGGTTATTTCTATATTTCAGACGATACCGGGTATCGTATTTGTAGGAATTCTGTTTATCTATCTAGGTATGAAGCCTATTACAATTATTGTAGCACTGTCTGTATATGCCATTTTTCCGATTCTTAAGAACACATTTATAGGTTTGGTTGAGGTACCGGTAAGGTATAGTGATGCAGCCAAGGGCTGCGGTATGTCAAAGCTGCAAAGATTAATGAAGGTGGAGCTTCCCCTGGCTATGCCGACCATTATCGGAGGCTTGAGAATTTCGACCGTTTATACCGTTAGCTGGGCGGTACTTTCTACAATGATAGGACTGGGTGGTCTTGGTGAATTTATCTATATAGGTGTTAATACCAACAATAATACCCTGATTATCGCAGGGGCTGTTCCGGCGGCAATCATGGCTGTCGTGCTTAGCATCTTAATCGACCGGCTTCAAAACCATGTAAGGAAAGCAAGCTATGGAAGGAGGGGAAATGAATGACGATAGATAGAGTAATTGAGCATCTTTGGGTTGTCTGTGCAGCGGTAGTTATTACCATTTTGGCAGGACTTCCCCTTGGTATACTGGCTTATACCAATAAAAAAGCAGGGAAGGTTATTCTGTGGACAGTTGACATACTTCAGACGATTCCGGCCCTGGCTCTGCTTGGAGTAATTATGATTATATTTGGAGCCGGGAAGATGACAG
>JAEZXP010000216.1 GCA_023419655.1 Bacillota bacterium
AATCGTTCCACGACTTTGCCTTTCCTGTCTATCAAGAACTTCGTGAAAATCCATTTAATATCCGGTGTGTTTTTATAATCAGGGTTTTCTTTCGAGAGCATGTCATCAAGGACAGGTGTAAGAGGATGGTTTTCATCAAAGCCTCTAAACCCCCGTTCGCTCTTCAAGAACTCATAAAGGGGGTGTGCGTTCTTTCCATTGACCTCAATCTTGGCGTGAATGGGGTAGGCTACTCCGTAATTAAGCTGACAAAAATTCTGGATTTCATCAACTGTCTCCGGAGCCTGGTTTTTAAATTGATTACAGGGAAAGTCTAAAATTACAAGACCCTGCTCAGAATATTTTTCATGTAACTTCTGAAGGTCGCCGTATTGGGGGGTAAAGCCGCACTGTGTTGCTGAATTTACAATTAAGAGAACCTTACCTTCATATGTCTTTAGGCTTATTTCATTGCCATCCTTTTCTTTTACGTTAAAATCATATACCTTCATATCATTTCCTCCTTCAAATAATCATCGGTTAATATACTGTATAAATCCAAAACATCGTTTACGAATCAAAAGTATTTATTGTACAATTTAATAGTACGCAATATAATTGCGTATGTCAACCCTTTTTTAATCAATTTTATAAAAAGGGCTGGTGCTTTATAATTTTGCACCAGCTCCAATACACTTTCTATATTCGGAATTATGAATTCTCATCTTGTACGATGTCTTGTTCTTTGGATAAAACAATATGAATCTTATCAATTCTATTCTTATCAACGGCAGCAACGGTGTAAGTGACATTGCTCTCGGTTATACTTTCGCCTTCCTCCGGAAGATGGTCCAAAAGATAGATGATGTGGCCCGCGATAGAATCATAATCAGAGGATTCAATCGTAAGTCCCAGAGCTTCATTAATATCATCCAGCTTCGTATTGCCGTCTACAATGAATTCGTTGTCAGATACAGACTGTATGCAATCCTCTTCATCCCCGTCGTATTCATCCCGGATTTCACCGACGATTTCTTCAAGCAAATCCTCAATCGTGATAAGACCCGCAGTCGCTCCGTATTCATCCAGAACAATGGCAAGGGCGATAGAATCCTTTCTCATTTCGATTAAAAGCTCGGAGGTTTTTTTGAATTCATAAGTAAAATAAGGCTCCCGCAGAATATCCATGATATTAAAATCTTCTTTTTTTCCATTATAGAAGAAGATATCCTTAAGGTTTACGATGCCGATTACATTATCCCTGCTTTCCGAGTAAACGGGAAGCCGTGTATACTTATCAATTGAAAATAAATGTACCAATTCATCATAACTAAGTTCGACGCTGGCAAAGGCCATATCAATTCTGGGAACCATGACATCCTTGGCAAGGGAATCGCCGAAATCAACCACATTGGTTATCATCCTGCGTTCCTCGCTTTCAAGTACGCCGTCCTCATGGCTGACTTCAAGGATATTTCTAAGCTCGCTTTCAGTCATGGATGCTGATTTTTCATTGGGGTTAATTCTAAAGAGCAGCATAATACCATTACATAACGTATTGATGATAAATATTACAGGAGTTAACAGGGCTGTTAATAGCAATACAGCTCCAGATACCCTGAGAGCAACTTTTTCAGCGTTGAAAACAGATATGGATTTTGGGGTAATTTCTCCGAATACCAATATAATGAATGTCAGAACACCTGTTGCAAGCCCTATCCATCTGTTTCCGAAAAGGTCAATTACTAAAGCGGTCGTAAGGGCAGTTGCTGAAATATTAACGACGTTATTGCAGATTAACAAAGCACTGAGCATCTTCGCCGGATTTTCCAGTAATTTTAAGGTGGCTTTTGAGCCCTTTACATTGTCATCTGCCAGGCTTCGGATACGAAGCTTGTTTATTGCTGTAAGCGCAGTCTCCGCTCCTGAAAAAAATGCTGATAAAAGTAACAGTATTAACAATATTACCGCTCGCGCGGCGTCACTCGAATCCAAGAAATCATCTCCTAAAAATAAAAAATATTATAAGTTATTTGTATGATTAAACATCTTACAGGATTAGGTATAAAAAGTCAATATACCGGCCTGAAATTTAAAAAAATGCTAAATTAGATTGTTTATATCCTATTGAGATTGTTTGATAAATAGTGTAATATCGATAATGTAGGTTTTTAATTTTGGACTCAATTATAACTAATAAATGTGCAGAATTTAAACAAATAGCATAGAATAGAATTTGAGGTATTTAATGAGAAAGAAGTCCCATATATCACTGGCGAAGTTTCTTATACATAATAATAAGGAACATCAATTAAGCGAACACAGAAAAGCATTTTATATAGGAAGTATCCTGCCGGATTTAAAACCGTCATTCTTGACAAGAAGACACACTATCGAGGAAACCTTCGAGATTCTCATGGATGAGATTAGAAGAATTACGATTAACTATGATTTCAGCAGGGGAGTCAGCCGGTACTATGCCAGGCATCTCGGAATTGTTACCCACTATCTGGCTGATTATTGTACGTTTCCCCACAATTCAAGCTATACAGGTACAATGAAGGACCATGTATACTATGAGAAGGAACTGAAATTTCGTTTAAGAGAGTATGTTGAATTGGATGATATTCACCTAAATGCAGTGAAAGAACAGATGATGTGTACATTTGATGAGATTATCCAGTTTATAAAAAAGACTCATGAAGAATATCTGGAGGCACTGCGGGCCGTAAAGCAGGATATCCGCTACATAATAGAGCTTTGCAGCAGAGTAGTAGATGCCATTCTTACGTTCTTTAATATGGCTTTTGAAGCTTTACAGGACGGTGGAGAGCCGTCTGTTCAATTTAATCATTCGTAAAAAGAAACAGGAGCACAGGTATTCCCATTATGCAGGCCGGATGCGGGAATATCCGTGCTCTTTGTATATTTTAAAACAATTTTTCTAAGATAATGTAGGGGTATGGCGGATACGAAGTATCTTTGTTACCTCCGCAATGTATAGCGTGTGAGAATCTCCATTGCTATACCAGGCGTTAACAAGCCGTTCATCCAGCAAGCCTTCTGTACTCAGCGGTTGCCTGAACAGCTTTTTGCAGATGAGTACATGGTTTGCCTCATCAAAATAGGGCGTATCATCATGACGGATTAAGGTTAGTCCTGAATTCGATATCTTATCCTCGGTGCGTCCCGATACCGTACCAAGATAATTCAGGGTTTTACGGTATTCCTTATCAAAAAAACAGAGTGAAAAAGTCTCTTCTCTATCTACGAATTCCTTTGTATATCTTTGCGGTCTAATTACGATAAATGCAACATTTTTTCCGTACATAACACCCAATCCACCCCAGGAGGCTGTCATTGTATTAACCTTTTCTTCGCTACCGGCGGTAATAAGCATCCAGTCCTTACCGATTAACTGGAAAGGGTTTCTACGGAATTGGTCGGCATTGATTATTTTATATTGATTCATTATTTTACCCTCCATATTTTATTTGTCAGCTTATTAACAATTATATGATATAAAATGTTAATATGCAATGCCGGGTCTTTCATATATTTCACAATCGGTATTTTTTCGCATATATTGATTAGTGAATCTTAATTTATATAGAGGTTAAAAAAATGACAATTCATGTAGTACAGCCGGGGGAAACGCTTAATACGATAGCAGAGCAATACGGTGTTACGCCGGAGCGCCTGATTATAGACAATGAGCTGCCAAATCCCGAAAATCTGGTGGTTGGGCAAAGCATGATTGTGCGGGTGCCGATAGAGCAGCATACTGTCGTAGAAGGAGATACCCTTGAGGGCATTGCACTGGCTTATGGTGTTACAGCCGAACAGATACTTAGAAATAATCCATGGGTAGCGGCCCAGGATGCTTTGGAGCCGGGACAGATATTGCTTATTACCTATGAGGATGAGCCTAAGCTGGGAACGGCATTGGTTATCGGTTATTTATATCCTTTCATTAACCGTGAAGTGCACCGGGAGACACTGCCCTTTCTTACCTATCAATCCCTGTTCACCTATGGATTTACGCCCGAGGGAGATTTGGTTCCCGTTGATGGCCAGGAGTTGATAGCAGCGGGCTATGAGGCAGGGGTACCGCCAATTATGGTACTGGCACCGATGTCGGCATCGATGGCATTTGACCCTCAAATTGCTCATAATATGTTCATAAATCAAGAGGGGCAGAACCGGCTGATTGAAAATATTATTACGGCCATGCAGGAAAATGGATATATTGGTTTGGATATTGACTTTGAATTCATACCGCCTGAGGATAGAGAGCTGTTTATTGACTTTATAGCAAATGTAAAGCGTAATCTGGAGCCTCTGGGATTGCTTACCCTGGTAGCCCTGGCACCAAAGACCTCCGGAGAAATGACGGGGCTGCTATATGAAGCCCATGATTATCCGGCCATAGGAGCCATCGCTGACCTGGTTCTTCTTATGACGTATGAGTGGGGATACAGCTTCGGACCGCCCATGGCAACGGCACCCGTTAATAATGTACGCCGTGTATTGGAATATGGCTTATCGGTCATACCGAATGAAAAGATACTGATGGGAGTTCCGAATTATGCGTATGACTGGACACTGCCATTTGTTATGGGAGAGAGCAGAGCGGAGTCTCTTAGTAATCAGGAGGCTATCGTTCGTGCAGCCAGATATGGCGTAACCATAGAATTCGATGAAATTGCACAGGCACCGTTCTATTACTATACGGATGAGGCAGGTGTGGAGCATGTTGTATGGTTTGATGATGCCAGAAGCATGAATGCTAAATTACGCCTTATACCGGAGCTGCAGCTTCGCGGAGCAGGGATATGGCATGTAATGAACTTCTTTCCGGCATTGTATATGGAGATAAACAGTATGTTCAACATAGAGGAAGGGTAAAAAGGGAAGCTTTATAAAAATATTTGAGGAAACAATGAATATATGGTATTATATTCATGTATTGGAAGAAAACATTATAAATTGGGAAGGAGAGAGGGGAGTTATAGCCATAAGCTTGTTAATGCAGGAAATGGGTATATAATCCGAATATTAATGATGAGGAGACATGCATATAGGGGCTATTCTATAATCGCAATGATTTTAATAGCAGCGATGATTTTAGGAGGCTGCAAGAATGGGACAACCTCTGATAAGCCGGAGGAGGATAAAGCTGTAAACAAAACGGAACAGGGTACAGATGACACAGAGAATGGCAAAGAGCCTGATGATAGTCAGGATGAGACTGAAAATGACATGGATAATTCCGAGACTGAGCCAAAGGAATATGCGATGCATATGGGTACCGTAGAGGTTGAGGAAGAATTGATATATGAAGATGATTTCGAGGGTAATGATACGCAGTTTACCGGAAGAGGTGCTGCCAAGGCAGAGATTGTGGGCAGCCAGTCAGCAGCCGGCGGACAATCCCTTTATGTAAGCGGAAGGACCGCTCTTTGGAATGGGGCAACTGTAAATCTATCCGAAGAATTATTAGACGAAGAGAAATATCTGGTCAGCGGCTGGGTGTTCTATGAGGCCGGACCGGACCAGGTTCAGTTTGATTGCAAGGTGGAGAGAAATAACAATGAATATCTGAACTTTGCTTCGGCTCTTGCAAATCGTGGAGAGTGGACGCAGATAAAAGGAAGTATCGTTATTCCTGACGGAACAAATACAGCAAGTGTTTATTTTGAGACAGGTTTTACAGGTGGAGATTTAATCGATTTCTATATTGATGGTATTACGATAACCCGTGAGATGGCAACAACGGACAGGGGTGAGCTGCCTGCTTTGAAAGAAGCCTATAAGGACATGTTCAGTATGGGTGTAGCAGCGACGGCAAGTGAGATTTCGGCTGCGAATCAGGAGCTTATAAGGGAGCAGTTTAACAGCCTTACCCCGGGAAATGAATTAAAGCCGGACAATGTGCTGGATTACGCCACATGTATCTCCGACCCAAAATATGATGATAATCCTGCGATAAGCTTTAAAAAGGTCATGCCTATCTTAGAGTTTGCGAAGGAAGCCAACATACCGGTAAGAGGGCATACCCTGGTATGGCACAGTCAGACACCAAGATGGTTTTTTGCAGAGGGATATTCTCAGGATGCGAATGCTCCGCTGGTATCGAAGGAGCTTATGCTAAAGCGTATGGAAAATTATATCCGGCAGGTTTTAGAATATGCACAAGCGAACTATCCCGGACTTATCTATGCATGGGACGTTGTAAATGAAGCAGTTAATCCCGGAGAGGGAGATGAGAATGGACTTCGTACACGGGACAGTCTTTGGTATGAGGTGGTAGGACCTGAATTTATCGAGAAGGCCTTCGAATATGCAAGAAAGTATGCAGACCCGGATGTAAAGCTCTTTTACAACGATTATAATACAGAGGAAAAAGGAAAGCTGCTGCATATCAAAAACTTAGTCAGAGGCTTAAAGGAAAAAGGATTGATTGATGGGATAGGGCTGCAGAGTCATTTGACGATGGATGGTCCGTCTCTGATTGATGTTAATTCTTCTCTTCTGGAATATGGAGAGCTGGGACTTGAAATCCAGATTACTGAGCTGGATATGGGACTTACGGATAATTCCGAGGAAGAATTCTTAAGACAGGCCATGCGGTACAAAAGATTATTTATGTTTATTAAAAATGCCCGGGAGAGCGGAGCAGCCAATATTACGAACGTAACGTTCTGGGGGCTTTCGGATGATATATCCTGGCTGAATAAGCCGAGTGAGCCAAACTATCCGTTACTTTTTGATAATTACCTGCTTCAAAAGCCGGCATTCTGGGGAGTTCTGCTCAGCCCGGACATTCCGCTTTACTAAGACTTCATGTATGGCAAAGGAGATACTTTAATGGGAAAGCATGTTTTTAAAGAAATTATCAGCTGGATTCTGGTATTTGCCGCAGCGGTTATATTGGCATTACTCATTAACAGATTTGTTATTTTTCAAGTGGGGGTACCATCCGGCTCTATGGAAAATACCATTATGACAGGAGATAAGGTCTTGACATTCCGCTTGTCGTATCTTTTCGGCAACCCCAAACGGGGAGACATCGTAGTATTTCCTTATCCGGATGATGAAGAGGTTGATTATATCAAGAGGATTATCGGGCTTCCCGGTGAAACACTGGAAACCAGGGAAGGGATACTGTATATTGACGGTGAACCCCTGATGGAAGAATATCTTAAGGAACCGATGAAAGGAGATTTTGGTCCTGTCACTGTACCGGAAGGAAGCTATTTTATGATGGGAGACAACAGAAATACTTCGATGGATTCAAGGGCATGGAAAAATCAATTTTTAGAAAAGGATAAGATTAAAGGAAAGGCTATTCTTAAGTATCCTGATTTTAGCTGGTTAAATTAATTTAAAATAAATAGCACCGGTATTCCCTGGCATATTCGCCTTATAGGGATTACCGGCGCTTTTTGATTATTCATGATTATCTTCTGATAAATAGACTTCGTTTAATTGAAGAACCTTTTCCATGGCTTCCTTACCGGGTGCACCGGTGATGTTTCTTTTGCTGACACAGGTGGCAAGGCTGATTGCATCATAGATATCATCGTCGAATACAGGACTTATGCTTTTATATTCCTCTAAGCTTAGCTTATCCAGGGCAATGCCCTTATCAATACATGTTAAAACCAATTGCCCGATAATACCATGGGCATCTCGAAAGGGAACACCCTTATTTACAAGATAATCTGCCGCATCGGTGGCATTGGTAAAGCCATTAGCAGCACTGGCTTCCATGATATCTTTATTGAATTTCATCGTGGACAGCATTCCGGTGAATAGGGCAAGGCAGCCCTTTACGGTATCGATGGCATCAAAGGTAAGCTCCTTATCTTCTTGCATATCCTTATTATATGCCAGGGGAAGGCCCTTCATCGTGGTAAGAAGGGATATGAGCGCCCCGTATACACGGCCGGTTTTTCCTCTTACCAGCTCGGCTATATCCGGGTTCTTTTTCTGCGGCATGATGGAGGAACCGGTGGAATAGGCGTCATCCAGCTCAATAAATTGGTACTCGTTGCTGTTCCATATGATTACCTCCTCGCTAAAGCGGCTTAAATGCATCATCATAGTCGAGAGAGCCGAAAGCAGTTCAATCAGATAATCTCTGTCCGATACACCATCCATACTATTGAGGGTAGGCTCATCAAATCCTAGGAGAACGGCACTATATTCACGGTCCAGAGGATAAGTAGTACCTGCCAGGGCACCGGAGCCCAGGGGTGATGTGTTCATCCTTTTTTTGATATCCCCAAGACGCTGGCGGTCTCTTTTAAACATTTCAAAATATGCGCCCATATGGTGGGAGAGTGTTACCGGCTGTGCTTTTTGAAGATGCGTAAAACCGGGCATAAATGTATCTGTATTCTCCTTCATAATTCTATGAAGAGTTATCATAAGCTCCTTAACCAGGCCGTCCAGTACGTTGATTTCTTCCCGTATATAAAGCTTCATGTCCAGAGCCACCTGGTCATTGCGGCTGCGGCCGGTGTGAAGCTTCTTGCCGGCTTCTCCGATTCTGTCTATCAGCTGTGATTCCACAAAGCTGTGAATATCCTCGTATTCCTGTGAAATCTCAAGAGATTCATTCATTATATCCTCCATAATTTCAGAAAGTCCCTTGATGATGAGGTCCCGTTCTTCCTTTGAGATTAGTCCCTGTTTTTCCAGCATGTCAGCATGGGCAATACTGCCCTGAATATCCTGACGAAAGAATTTTTGATCAAAGGATATGGATGAATTAAAATTATGTACCAGTTGATTTGTTTCCTTTGTAAAGCGTCCGCCCCAAAGCTTCATAATAATCCTGCTCCTTTCAACTGTAGTAAAGGGGGCTGTCGCTAAATAGCATCAGGCACACAGGTATGAACCACAGGTGGTACACCTGTTACACACCGGAAAAGTACATCCACTATGATTTGTAAGTCCAAATCGGACATAAATGTCCACTTTTTACCTTACAAATCACAGTAAACGTTCTTTTAACGGTGCATTATGGTTATACCTGTGTACCCAATATCATTTT
>JAEZXP010000206.1 GCA_023419655.1 Bacillota bacterium
TGACGGACGGAAGTCCCGCAAAATTAATATTGAAGTTCTCTGGGCCAATGTTAATCGGTAATATATTTCAGCAGCTTTATAATATGGTGGATTCAATTGTTGTAGGAAAGTTTGTTAATAAGGATGCGTTGGCAGCAGTAGGTGCAACCGGCTCATCCGTCTTTCTTATCTTTGCCTTGACGTTTGGTTTGTCTGCGGGTATTGCCATTGTAATCTCACAGTATTTTGGAGCCGGAGAATATGATAAGGTCAGAAAGAGCTTTGCTACAGCAGCCTATATGATAGTTATCGCATCAATTATTATGGGAGTAGTCGGATACTTTGTAAGCCGTCCTATACTGGAGCTTTTGGGTACCCCGGCAGGTATAATCGACCAGTCGGATAGTTACATGAAGATATCTTTCTTAGGTATCCTTGGCGTGGCCAGTTACAATGGTATGTCGGCCGTGCTTCGTGCCCTGGGGGATGCCGTAACACCATTGATTTTTTTGATTGTTGCAAGTCTCCTCAATGTGGTGCTGGATTTGTTATTTGTAATTGTATTTCATATGGGCGTTCCCGGTGTGGCTATTGCTACGATAATTTCTCAAATTCTATCCGGTATAGGCTGTATTGTTTACGGATTAATGAAGGTGAAGATTCTTCGCATGCCTTTAAAGGAATTTAAACCCGACAGGGAGATTCTCTCAAGATGTATCCGGCTTGGTATTCCTGTGGCTTTGCAGAATTCCTTTGTATCTATCTCCATGATGGCTTTGCAATTTGTTATTAACGGTTTTCAAGAGACCATAATCGCGGCATATACCGTTGTAAACAGAATAGAGCAGCTGGTTATGCAGCCCTCTATGTCCCTGGGGGCAGCGGTGGCTTCGTTTACAGGGCAAAATATCGGTGCCGGAAAGATTGACAGGGTTAAGAAGGGAATAAAATCATCCGTAATTATAATTTTAACCTTCAGCATGGTGATGCTGCCCGTTATGTATTTTGGCAGCGAATATATCATGAGACTATTCACGAAAAAAGAAGATATCGATGTGGTACGGTATGGAATAGAGGGCATAAGGATTACAAGCTTATTCTATAGCTTCCTGGGGTTAATATTGGTATCCAGAAACTTCCTCAGCGGTGCCGGTGATGTCAAGATACCTATGATTATGGGAATTATAGAGGTAATCGTCAGAGTAGGTATTTCCATCTACTTATCAGGTGTTATAGGTTTTCATGGTATATTCTGGGCATCTGCGCTGACCTGGTTTGTCACCGGAATCTTCGGAAGTATAAGGGTGATTTCAGGAAAATGGATGAATAAATCCATCATAACATAGGGTACATAATCGATACAGCAAAGTAAAATAAAGAACAATCTGACCGTCTGCTTATAAACCGGATTATTCGGGTGAATTAGCGGACGGTTTTTGAATATCCGGAACCTGTATGGAAACAATAAGCAATGAAGCCAAATTTATTTTATAGGAAAGGCAGGGCTATTAATATGATATCACGCAAGTCAGTTATATCTTTCGGAATGGTTGCAATTCCGATTGCCATGTATACAGCCACACAGGATAATGATATTCATTTTAACCAATTGCATAAGGAGGACAATAGCCGCATCCGGTATAAGAAAACCTGTGCCCACTGCGGCAAGGAGATTGCATCGCAGGATATTGTAAAGGGCTTTGAATATGATAAGGACAAATATGTAATTATAACGGATGAAGAGATTGAAAAGATTAAGACAGAAAAAGAAAAATCCATTCAAATCCTGCATTTTGCCAATCTGAATCAGATTTCTCCTGTCTACTACAATAAAACCTATCAGGCTGCACCGGAGACAGGCGGTGAGAAGGCCTTCGAGCTGCTTCGGGCGGCATTGATGAAAGAACAGAAGATAGCAATAGGAAAAACAGTTATGGGTACGAAGGATACGCTTATGGCGATTATCCCCCGGGAGGATTGTATTCTTATCTCAACAATGTTCTATGCAGAGGATATCAAAGAGCTTCAAAAACAGTACACCAAGCCCGAGGTATCGGAACAGGAACTAAATATGGCGGCGGCGCTGATTAATTCGATGGATACGCCCTTTGACCCCGAAAAATATAAGGACGAATATCAGGAGAGGCTTCGCGTGCTGATTGAGACAAAGGTATCCGGAAAAGAAATTGTTGCAGCAGAGGCGGAGGAGGGCGGTAAGGTTATCGACCTGATGGAGGCTCTAAAAGCCAGTGTTGAAAAGGCGAAGAAAGATAAAGAAACGGCGTGATGCTATGGCGGATAAGCTAAGTGTATATAATCAAAAAAGAAACTTTGAAAAGACCTTTGAACCGGAGGGAATAGAAGAATTCCATGAAGAGGGCTTGCGATTTGTCGTTCAGCACCATATGGCAAGCAGAGACCATTACGATTTGCGTCTAGAGTGGAAGGGGGTGCTTCTAAGCTGGGCGATACCCAAAGGGCCCTCCTATAATACCCGTGACAAGAGGCTTTCGGTACGGGTGGAAGACCATCCGCTGGAATACAGGAACTTTGAAGGCACGATTCCAAAAGGGGAATACGGCGGCGGTATCATCATGCTGTGGGATGAAGGCTTCTGGGAACCTTACGGTGATGTGGAAGAAGGACTTCGCAGGGGAGAACTTAAATTTATCCTGAAGGGAAGAAGGCTAAAGGGAAAATGGGCTTTAATCCGTTGGAAATCAAAATCGGATGAGAAGAAGGACAACTGGCTTTTATTAAAGGAAAAGGACGAGTATGTCAACACCTCCGACGGAATATCTGAACTTACAACCAGTATAAGAACAGGACGCACCATGGCGGAAATCGAGAAGGGAGAAGAGGAGAAGGTCGTAAGAAATCCTTTTGACAGTGTCGATGTGCAGCTTGCTGAATTAATTGGCAGAATTCCTGAAACGGATGACTGGCTTTATGAGCTAAAATATGACGGCTACAGGATTCTTGCCTTTATCGAAAATAACAGTGTCCGGTTGGTTACTAGAAATAACAATGACTATACGAACCGGTTTCATGATATTACAGTCTCTCTGATGGATTTTGCCGAAGGAAGGGCAATGGTACTGGACGGGGAAATAGTAATTACTGACGAAGCGGGCAGGACGGATTTTCAGGCACTTCAAAATCATATGAAGAACCCGAGAACAAGTAAGCCAACCTATATTGTCTTTGATATTCTTGCACTGGACGGAGCGGATATCCGCAAACAGCCTCTTATTAACAGAAAAGAAATACTTGAAAAATTGATGGAGACAGCTCCTAAAAATCTTTACTACAGCCGCCATATCAAAGGAAACGCAAAGGAATGCCTTACGGCGGCCTGCGAGGCGGAGATGGAAGGAATCGTCGGTAAAAGAGCGGATTCTGTCTACAGCGGAACCAGAAACGGGGACTGGGTTAAACTCAAATGCCACAAAAGGCGGGAATTCGTCATCGGAGGATACACGCTCTCCGATAAAAGAACCAGCGGAGTAAGCTCGCTTCTTCTCGGCACCTATGAGAATGAGGAATTGGTATATGCAGGGCGTGCCGGAACCGGAATGAGTGAAACGGATAGGAAGGAGATGGAGACCAAATTCAACGATATAAAAAGAACGAATCCGCCTTTTAAAGACGCACCGGAGGCCCGGCCAAAGGAAAAGATTATATGGCTTGAGCCTGAATTGGTGGCAGAAATTGAATTTGCCGAATGGACAAAAGAGAATCTGCTGAGGCAGGCGAGCTTTAAAGGGATGAGGACGGATAAAAACCCCAAGGATATAAAGAAGGAAAAGGCAGGAGATGAAGCACAGCTTCAAGAGCTGGACAAAGGAGCAGATAAACCAATGGAAGTTAATCCGAACACAATAATTGAAGGAGTGACAATTACAAATCCGGACAAGGTGATATTCGATAGTCCCGTAATCACGAAAGAAGAGGTGGTCCGGTACTATGAGGCGGTTTCACAGCGTATGCTGCCCTATATAAGCCGCCGGATATTAAGTATTGTACGCTGTCCCAAGGGGATATCGGGAACCTGCTTTTACAGAAAGCATCCCGGTCCGGGAGGGAAAGGTGTTATCACCATGGCGGTTACTACCGGCAGTAAGGAGACGGAGGATTACTTTTATATAGAGAATATAGTGGGGCTTATATCCGAAGTCCAGATGGGTACCCTGGAATTTCATACATGGGGAAGCCGTGTTGACGAGCTTGAAAAGCCGGACAGGATGGTATTTGACCTGGACCCTGATGAAGGAATGGAGATTGACCGGGTACGCCGTGGTGTGCTGGATATCAAAAGTATCCTGACCGAGCTTTCATTAAAATCCTATCTTAAGACCAGCGGCGGCAAGGGATACCATGTGGTAGTACCGCTAAAGCCGGGTGTTTCATGGGATATATTTTATGATTTTGCAAAAAATGTTGCCAAAGTAATGGAGCAGAAGTGGCCCGACCGGTATACAAGCAATGTCCGAAAGGCGAAGCGTACCGATAAGATATTTATTGATTGGATTCGAAACGGAAGGGGAGCCACAAGTATTGCTCCCTATTCCATAAGAGCAAGAAAAGGAGCAAGGGTGTCCATGCCGATTTCCTGGGATGAGCTGGACAGGGTAGCGCCTGACAGCGTAACGATGGAGGAGGCCCTTTTAAGGATAAAGGAGGATGACCCCTGGAAAGATTTTTTTGATAATAATCAGATGCTAAAGTAAATATAACAGGCAAAATCTCTGTCTTGTAATCGTCACTTTTTGTTGCATCTTCTCTTATCATATAATATAATGATTTGAATGTGTGAAAAGGGCAGGCCCAAATATTTCAATTTATTTGCAAATGCCATATAACATTTTTTAAAAGAATCATATAAATAATAATATAATTTGCTTTTATATTTTACCGATACATGACAGGGAGTGATGATAGTGCTTTCTCCGATATTTCTATATGTTGAGTTGTATTGTTTTGCCATAGCAATATTACTTATAATTGTCTGGAATATCTGCCGTCAGGATCATTGGTATGCATATGACCAGAAAATCTTTATGATGCTGGTATGTTCCAATATTGCTATTTTAATTTTTGAAATGATGATAAGACTGTTAATTGGCAGACAAGGTAATTATGTAAGACTGATATGCATATTTCTGGTTGTGTTATATAATATTTTAAATCCGATTATATGTATTATTTGGTATTACTATGTAGATTACTATGTTTATGGTGATAAAGAACGTATCTCATTAATACGTATGCCTATACTTATTCCATTGTTAATAAATACATTGCTGTCGGTTGCCAGTGTATTTCTTAATATTTATTTTGTTTTTGATGAAAATAATTTTTATTACAAAGGAAAATTTATTTATATTCTGCTGGGGATATGTCTCTATATCATTGTATATACTTCCGTGTTGCTGATAAGAAAACGGGAAAAAATCAATAGAGAGGAATTTTACTATCTATTCTTTTTTTCCATCCCTCCTTCGATAGCCGGAATTATACAAGCGTTCATTCCTGTTTCCGGAATAAGTCTTATATGGATAATTGTAACATTGTCTGTCTATATTATATTCATTAATATTCAGAAGGAACAGATCTATACGGATTATCTGACAGGTGTTAACAATAGGAGATATCTGGACAGCTTTCTTCATACCGCAGTAAAAAAACATGGCTGTAAACCACTTGCCTGTATAATGATTGACATAGATGCATTTAAGATGATTAATGATGAGCATGGGCACGGTCGGGGAGATCAGGCGCTAAAATATACCGTGCAAATATTGAAAAATACTTTTAAAGAGACGGATTTTATTGCCAGGTATGGCGGGGATGAATTTGTTGTTTTGACACAGGTGGAGAACATGTCAGAACTGTCAGAATTGGTTCATAGACTAAAGGAAAGAGTATCTCATTTTAACCGGCAGAAAGTTGTTCCTTATGAGATTAACCTGAGCATCGGATATGATATCTATACAAAAGAATCAGGCATGTCAATAAAGGAATTTATGTATAAAATAGACCAGCTATTATATATAGACAAGAAATCACATAAGAATATTTCAGGATTATCTTAACCGGCACTTCATTCCAAAGCATAGTTATCTGCCAATAAGCCCTGTCTATCCGGGCGAATTGGCAGATTTTTTCTTTTTAATATAGATACGGTGGATAATAAAAAATGCTACTGCAACAATCAAGATAGGAATCAAATTATGCTTGTAACGGCTATAATATTCAGAAACCTTTCCATAGTTTTCCCTAAGGGAATAGCCCAGACCGATTAACAGGGTATTCCATATGGTAATACCCAGCAGAGAGGCAGGAAAATAAACGGAGGGCTTTAGCTTTGCCGCTCCTGCGATAAGGGCAATATATGTACGGACAAGAGGAATGACACGTCCTATGCAGACTGCGGAAGCACCGTTTTCATGGAACCGGTCATAGGATGCATTAATTGATTTTTCCGACTTTGGAAATTTTCTTTTAATTGCACTGATAATGGCTCCCCCTCCAAACCATCCGATAGTATAACAGATACCGGTTCCTATCAGCCCCGCAAGGATACTTAAGGGAAGTATTACAAGAAAATGCGTATTATTAATGGAAGCTACCGCTCCCGAAAGGGGCAGTACAATTTCGCTGGACACCGGGAAACAGGCATATTCCAGCATAATGATAAGAAACATAGCAACCAATCCATATTCATAAATCAAATTCGAAAGAAAACTCATCCAATCCTCCT
>JAEZXP010000273.1 GCA_023419655.1 Bacillota bacterium
TGGGTATAAAAACCCCTCAATATATCTTTGCACAGGAATGGAGAAAATATATGGACATCAGTAAAGTATTAGTTTCATCCCTTGTATCCCTTGGTGCTTTATTTATCCTTACAAAGGTAATGGGCAACAGGGAGATGGCCCAGCTTAGTATGTTCGACTATATCAGCAGTATAGCGATAGGCTCAATAGCCGGCGAGATGGCGGCTATGTCTACCGACAATATTATCGAGCCTTTATTATCCATGACCATTCTTTCCGTCTGCACCCTAACTATAAATTATCTGACCTGCAAATCAATTATACTGCGAAGATTCTTTCAGGGACAGTCTCTGCTGCTTTATCAGGACGGCCAGATTTATGAAAAGAATTTATTATATGCAAAGCTGGATATCGGTGAACTATTAGCCGAATGCAGAGTCAAAGGATATTATAATCTGGAAGATATCCATACAATTATGCTGGAAAGCAACGGCAAAATCAGTGTTCTTCCCATGGCAACTTCCAGACCTGCTACTCCCGGGGATATGGACCTGAATCCTGTCCAATCAATGCCCATGGCAAATGTAATTATCGACGGCCGTATTATGAAGGGTAATCTGCAAAGTACGGGAAAGAATGAAAAATGGATTCAAAACAAGCTTCATCAAAGGGGAATCTCAGATATTGATGAAGTAATTCTTGCTACATTTGACAGTACCAAGGATGATATCAATATCTATCTAAAATACCATAAGAAATTCAGAAATGACATTTTTGAATAAGGGGAATGAAAGGCAGACAAAACTCATAAGATATTACGAGCTTTTAAGTTAGGAAGCCTTGTCTATGTTGTCAAGATATAAAGCCAGACATATCGTTATGTGGGAGCTAATCATATTGCTAATCTTCTCCTCGGTATTAATTAAGCAGGGTATTGACCAGGAATCTGCGATGTATACCTCCATGTATGATACCGAAAAAAAATTCATAAAATGGGTCAGTTTTGATGTCAGCCAAAATGCTCTGGACAGGGCATACCGCTATGATATAGAGACAAAGGACAGTGAGGTGCATCTCAACTGGATTCAGCTGCTGGCCTATCTGGGTGCCCGGTACGGCGGAGACTTTTCAAGATACAGGGAAAAGCATATGAATGAGGTGGCAAATAAGCTTATATCAAAAGAAGCTACCATCGATGACGTAACAAAAGATATGAAATATTATGATTATTATCTGGAGGCTTACAGCGCCGTTCTGGACGGTATGGTGGGTGAATACCGGATAGAGGTCAAGGATGATTCTGTTCCCGGCGGCAAGCGGTGGGAAGAAAAATATGGCCTGAAGGCCTTTCTCCCCATAGCAAAATATTATCCTTACAGCCATTTTGACGATTTCGGCGCATCCAGAAGCTATGGATTTAAAAGAAAGCATCTGGGCCATGACATGATGGGCCAGGTAGGTACCCCCATTATCGCTGTAGAATCAGGCTATATCGAAGCTCTCGGCTGGAACCAGTATGGGGGATGGAGAATCGGCATCCGAAGCTTTGATAAGAAAAGATATTATTACTATGCCCATCTTAGACAGAACTTTCCTTACAACAAATCACTTGAAATAGGCAGTGTGGTTCAAGCCGGGGACGTAATCGGATATCTGGGCAGAACCGGCTACAGCAGCAATGAGAATGCCAACAACATCCGTACCCCTCACCTTCATTTCGGAATGCAGTTGATTTTTGATGAATCCCAAAAAGACAGCGTTAATGAAATCTGGATTGATTGCTATGATTTAATATTGTTCTTATACAAGAACCGGTCTGAAACCGTTAAGAACTCTGAAACCAAGGAATATCACCGGATATACCAATTCGTAGACCCGGTAGCCGAGGACTATATCAATCATAGGATATACAAGTACAATGACGAGGACATCGGAATCCATATATATGAGTAGTGTCATAATAATATATATGGAATAACATAACACCTATTGTAATATCAAAACATCTATTGACATTAAATGTTATCTATGTTAGCCTTTATTAAGGCTAGTCTATTATTAAAATAATAAGGAGAGATTATAATGAAATATGTCAAAAGAATAATGGCGATAATGATAGTGTTAGCATTATGTCTAACATCATTAAGGAGCTCTATTGCTTATGCTAAGAATTTAACAATGGAAAATTCTTTATTAAAACTGGAGAAAAATAATTACACATATATTAAAGGTACATTAGGCGATACTAATGTAATTTATACATATACCAGTGGGGATAAACTTTTCAAAGTAATCGAAACAGCTTCGGATAATTTTGATGCTGTTGATAGTACCATCTATGTAAGAGACAATGATAAGTTCATAGAATATGCAACTCAAAAGTTAACCGTAGAGGATGATGTAATCACAATTACTATAAATGAAAATGGGCTACTAACTACTGATACTATTATGATTCGCCAAAAAGAAAACACAACAGAAAATTTACCTATTAATCAAGCCCCTCTAAATACAGTCTATAGTAATCCCTCATGGAATGGAATGCCTGTATCTTTATGGATTTATTATGGTGCTTATACAGGATCATCTGATGTAATAAGATATACATCAGCGGCCGTTTTAGCAATGTTAACAACTATAGTTGCTTCATTTTTTGGTATATCAGGTGAAGTCGTAGTTGCAGGCATATCGGCTGTTGCTGGAGTAATTATTCAAGACCAAACACCAAGAATTTGGTGGAGAGATCATGTCTATTATCAAACTTGTATTCCTCCTGAAGATTGGATGTTTCGAATGAAAGTTGCTGAATATACACACGCCTATATATATTCCGATTCTAGCATGAGTGTTTCTAGTTTTATTGGTGATTATTATCATTACTATTATGACAGCCTCTATGAGCATTAAATAGAATAGGAGCTTAAAATGAAAGGAAAACATGCTAAACATCTACTTCCAATTATTGTTTTCATAACCTTAAGTTTATTTATTCATACTGTCTTGCTTCATAAGTCAATCATGGATATTGATTGGATTTTGTACTTAATTGTATTTATTGTATCTTTAATTACAGGTTATATATGTGACATGTTTAAAAAATAAATGCCGATATCCGAAAAGCGTAAATCATATGTGACCATATTGATTCTACGCTTTTCGAATGAAAGGAACTCTTTATGTTACTTATTTTACAAAATAAAGTGAATTTGATTTTTGAATAATCAATACTGCTTCTTTATATATTTACGTTTCAGCAGACATATCAGTCCAAGCAGCAACGGGATAATATATTGAAAGAGCAAATTCGCATTTACGATAACATGCTTATACAGATAGTCAAATTCAAATTGCGTGCTGCTTACAAAATAGCTGAGATAATAGATTATTATCGCCAGGGGTATAAACAAAAAGCCCCTTTCCTCCATTCCAAACAGCCAGGCTATAAGCCGCATAAGAATCAGAAACATAACCGATATGGATATGAAGTCGGATAGTATACATATCAGGGTTACAATTACCTCAAACCGTTCAAATATATTAAAAAAGGATATACTTTTTACCGTTATATAGAAAGGGAACGGAAGGTTCGCCGTCAGGCTGGCTCCTGTTATACCGAAAGTAAATATTGTTATAACAAAGCTGAATAGGATAAATACGAGGGTACCCATCCAGAACTTCCTTACTTGCTTTTTAGTAAGGGAGATTCCTAATTTATCTGCAAAGAATAGCGCTATAATCAAGTTCCCACCGACGGCAATAACGCTTTTTGATGCTTTTATTGTAGAGGGCAGATTAATTGTAGACACGGGCAGCAGATAATCCGTTCTTAACCGGCCTACTGCACATACGAATAAGATGCCGATTAAAAGAAAAACCGGTCCCAGTGTAAATTCTGAAAATCTAAAGATGGTCTTGCTTCCCCTAAGAAGAGCATAATAAACCAATACCAGCATAATCTGCATGAAAAAATCCGACCTGGTTTTAGGCATCAGGGTAAACTGCAAGGTTAATGAATATACATTTATTTTAGCCGTAAGAATCAGCAACCCCCACAAAATATACAGTATAGCCATGGCCTTGGCAAACGCCTTCCCTGCCATATGCGTCATAATTTCATATAGATTAAGTCCCGGATAGGACTTAATAAGCAGCAAAATAACGGCTGCCAGCGGCAATATGGCAAAGGCAGACCAAAACGGACTTAAATACCCGCTTCTGCCGGCTTCCCCCGCTAACGCCGAAGGTATCTGTCTTAATACAGGGGAAAGGGATATGAACAGATACATAAAAACGACCTGTCGCATTGATAATTGCTTATTCATAATTACCCTCATTTCAAATATTTTTCTAACGCAGATGCAATGCTGGGAATATAGGGGCTTGTCATATGGACAACACCTAAAGCTATCCCGCAAACCGATAAGAGCACAAAAAGAATAATATTTCTTTTTTTATCGAGCAGGACATCCTTATGCTTAACAAAGGATATAACCAGCAAGCTGCCAAAAACATATATCATATCGTTCTCCATTTCTATACAATTATGCCGAATTAAAACACAGCTATAATCATGAATTTACTTAATAATAAATGATTTTGTAATCTGTGAGTTAACCTGAAATTCATACTGTATTTCTGATATTTTATCATTCCAGTCCTCTTTATAGTCATTCCACCTCTTGATGTGCTGGTTCTCAACCAACCGTGCAATCTGCAGGATATCTCTTCCGGTACGAACCGAGTAATTGGTAGCCTTTTTCAATATCCCGGTTATATAATCATTTTGCATATCTGTAAGATTTTCTAAGGCATTTGCTGAAAATACCTCTTCATCGGTTTTGATTTCTCTTACCATCGTCTCAAAGTCCAAATGGATGATGACCTTAATCTGGTTATTCTCAAGCTTTGATTTTAAGCTGCTCTTTGAATAGGATATCGACAGGCCTATCCAGTCCTCAAGATAGATTGGATATGCCCGGATGATATTCTTAATAAAATTCACCCCTGATGAGGTTTCCATATCCAGATAATCCACCAACGCATGCTTATCAAATACGGCGTATCCTTGAAGCAAAAACGCATTATCCTCTGCTATCAGATACGGTATCAGCCCGCTGGTTGTATTGTTTTCCAATTCATTTAATATATTTACCAGGGTATTATCATTTCTTGTGACCAGCTCGTGCTGCTTCTGCTTTACGGCCTCCAAATCCTCATGAACCGTCTGCCCCTGCTCGATACTCTTTGTAATAAACTCCTTTGCCATTACATCCTTGGTGATAAAGATTAAGGATTCCATCTTAACCGTTTCATCCCGCGAAAGAAAATCCACACATAATTTTATACCATGTCCGGCCGCTCTTTCTCCTATAAGGAAGTAGCCTGTATTCGCGATGGATACCGACTTTTTATTCTTTAGGCGCAGATTTTGAAAAGCTTCATAAGGGGTAGCTCCCCTTCCCTGGGAAATCTCCTCTTCTCCTGCCGACCCCTTTTCAGGGTCAGCCCCCTGTCCATCGGAATATACAGCCGTTATAAGATACTCTCCCTCCGTATAATCAATTCCCATTACATGAATGAAATTAATCTCATCAATCTCTCTTCGGTTCATATCATGGCTGCAGCTGCACAGCAGAAAAGGAAACAATATTATTATCAGTTTCTTCATCCTTTACTCCATTCCTGCGCATGTTTTAATGGCTCGTCACCCTGCTTCGTTCGATTAACAGGCGCAATATCCTCCGGACGTTTTTTAAAATACTTTATAGGAAATCTGAATAAGGTATCCTTGACGTTTCTTTCTTCCACATCCACGAAGGGAGAGATATAAGCCGTATTGTAGTTATTCAGGCTGCACAAATGAGTAATTATAATAATCAGGCCGATGGCAAGACCAAAGAATCCGGCCACTGCCGCTGAAACCGAAAGAATAAACCGGATAAGCCGGATACCGCTGCTTAAATCCTGATTTGGCATTATAAACCCGGAGATTCCCGCTAACGCTACGATAACAACCACCGCAGGTGATATAAGATTCGCCGCAACGGCAGATTGGCCCACAACCAGACCTCCCAGGATGGACATGGCGGTACCGACAGCCTTCGGCAGCCGCAGTCCGGCTTCTATAAGAATCTCAAAGGCAATCAACAGGCCCAGTACCTCTGACGCGGAGGAAAAAGGTACGTTCTGCTTTGCCGCCTGTGTTGAAAGGGCTAACTGTACGGGTAGCATCTGGCTCTGATACGTCGTTGCCGCAATATAAAAGGCAGGCAGAAACAAGGTGACAATCATGGACAGGTATCGGATAATTCGAAGGGATGAGCCTACAAAAAAATGATTGGCATAGTCATCTGGGGATTGCATAAGCATCGGAAGCTGACAGGGTAATAGATAAGCAAAGGGTATTCCGTCCACCACCAGGGCCACTCTTCCGTCGGACAAATTGGCGGAAACACGGTCAGGCCTTTGCGTATACATAATCTGCGGAAAAATACTTTGCTTATTCTCAACCAAAAACTCCTCTATAAAGGCAGGCGTCGACAAATTATCGATATCAATACGGTTGATACGCTCACGAATCTTATTCACCGTAGCGGAATCCGCAATATTGCTTACATACATTAACGATATATCCGTCTTGGATACCCTGCCAACCGTCAACGTCTCCACAACCAAATATTCCGACCTTATCCTCCTGCGAATTAAAGCCGTGTTCGTACGCATAACTTCAATGAAGGATTCCTTCGAGCCCTTCATGACATTTTCTTCAGAAGGCTCTTGAATCGAACGCTTCTCAAACTTTCTTATATCATATATAACAGCCTTTTCCTCTGAATCAAAAATCAACGCAACCATACCGCTTAAGACGGATTTTAATAAGCGCTGATAATCTTTTTCCTCACTCATAAAGATGTGATAAGACGAGCCGCCCTCTAATAAATAATCCATCATCTCCCGCTCTGTCCTGTAATTGGACAGACAGGGGTCTATTTTTAAGGGCTTAAACACCATCTCATCAAATAAATCCTGATTGATGAGACCATCTACACAGAACAAATGCACCGTTATATTATTTTGATAAATTTTAACCGGTCTTACCAGCACATCCGTGCTCTTTTCAAATAGTTTTGCAAGCCAGGCCGAATTAATCCTGTTCTCCATATCCAGTCCTCTTTCCTTTTCAGATATTCGAACAAATCTATACATCTATATTTTCCTGCCGCTGCCGAAAATATGCAAAAATCCCATAATAAAAAACCTGTCAAAAGAGCAATTTAAGCTTTTTTAACAGGTTTGATTTCTATTTTATCTTATGTACAGATTCGGCTTTAATAAAAATAATCTGCTGCCAAATCTTTAATATGTACCGGAAAAACCTTTCCTCTGACTAATCTTTTCAGAAATACCTCTGCTTCTGTTTCATCCTCTGTAATGTTCTCTACATAGCAATAATTATTCGGACCCTTATCACTGCTGCCCACTCTGATACATTCCAAGCTATAGAGTGCGTTTTCGAAAATCAGGTTATAAATAATTTCGATTTCCTTTTCCTTGGCCGAAGCGGTAATGATTCTTAAAGACTGCATCATCTGCAATAATGCCACCCCTTTTTCTATTATTTAAGGTATGTAATTAACCTTATCAGTATACTGACCCCGTTCATCTTTCGTATAGTCGTGCTGAATAGTCAGTACACTATATACCATAATTATATCAGCTAAATGAGAATAATTATATAAGGATTGTTGATTTTCCATATGTAATTAATAGTACAACAGCCATATTGCACCAATAAGTCATACTATAGTTGTTAATAATAGAAAATCATACTAAAAGTGATAATATAAGGGTTAATTCCTGCACTTTTTCAAGCTACAGCAATTGTAATATACTGATTTTTATTGACATAAATCAAGGTAAAGGGTAAGATTCCTTATCTCTAAAAATCTTACCCTTTTATGCATCCTTCATCTCTTATAAATTATACCTGTATCGGTTCCTCCAATGCCATCTGCCTGTAAATCGCATACCGCTCCTTTGCCTGTTTTTCTGCCTGTTCAAACAGGACTTCGGCAGTATCCGGAAATGCCTTTAACAAGGAGCTGTAGCGTACCTGCTCCATCAAGAAATCACGAAAGCTTTCCGTCGGTTCCTTTGAATCCAGAATAAATGGATTCTTTCCCTCCTTCTTAAGCATGGGGTTGTATCTGTACAGATGCCAATAGCCCGCCTGAACTGCCTTCTTGATATTCGCCATGCTTCGGCCCATTCCCTCCTTAAGTCCGTGATTGATACAAGGGGAATAGCATATTATCAGTGAGGGGCCTTTATAGCTTTCAGCCTCCCGCAAGGCCCGGATAAGCTGTGTATTATCAGCATGAATGCCTACCTGTGCCACATATACATTGCCGTACGTCATCCTCATCCTGCCAAGGTCTTTCTTGCCCTGCTTCTTTCCGGATGCGGCAAATTTAGCGATTGCGGCGGTAGGGGTAGACTTTGAGGCCTGGCCTCCGGTATTGGAATATACCTCGGTATCAAATACAAGGACGTTGACATCCTCACCGGAAGCAAGGACATGGTCAAGACCACCGTAACCAATATCATACGCCCATCCGTCACCGCCTACAAGCCATATTGACCTTTTCGTCAGATAATCCCTGTTTTGCTTGATTTCATTTACCAGATTCACTATTTCTACATCTGTAGAACTAAAATCCTCAAGAATATCCAGCACCTTTTTGCCGGCTTCTGCTGACAGCTCCCCGTCCTCTTTATAATGTATCCAGTCATGGAGCGCTTCCTTTACCTTTTCTTCCACGTTCATTCCATTTAACAGTCTCATGGTATCTTCCAGCTTGTTCCGTATCTGCTTCACGCCCAGATACATTCCAAAACCATATTCCGCATTATCCTCGAACAGGGAATTTGCCCAGGACGGGCCTTTTCCATCCTGATTTACCGTATAGGCCATGCTGGGGGCAGAAGAAGCCCATATAGACGAGCAGCCTGTAGCATTGGCAATCATCATCCTCTCTCCGAACAGCTGGGTTACCAGCTTGATATACGGCGTCTCTCCGCATCCTGCACATGCCCCGGAAAACTCGATTAATGGTGTCTTAAACTGACTGTCTTTAAATGCCTGACCATATGCCAGATTCTTTTTGAATCGGATTCCTTCAATGGCAAATTTCCAATTATCCACCTCAACCGGCAGCTGCGTATGGAGAGGCTTCATAATTAATGCCTTTCCTTTAGCCGGACATACATCCGCACAATTGCCGCAGCCAGTACAATCCATCGGGCTAATCTGTATTTTATAATGCAGCCCTTCAAAAGCTTTTCCGGCTGCCTTCTTGGTAACAAAGGTCTCGGGAGCCTTCTTAATCTCATCCTCATCTAGCAAAAACGGCCGGATTACCGCATGAGGACATACATAGGCACATTGATTACACTGAATACAACGCTCCTCTATCCACTCGGGAACATTGACAGCAATACCCCTTTTTTCATAGGCTGTGGTTCCTGATGGGAAGCTGCCGTCCTCTCTGCCGGAAAATGCACTGACAGGAAGCTCTCCTCCCTTCATCTCGGACATCGGGCGCATGATTTTTGTGATAAATTCCGGTTCTTTCACATCGTCCTCGGTAGTATCCGTGCTATCCATCCAGCTCTTTGGTATCTTTACTTCATAAACAGCCTCAATACCCTGGTCCACGGCTTCATGATTCATCTTAACAACCTTTTCACCCTTTTTGCCGTACATCTCGTTAATAACATCCTTAAGCTCCTTAACATAGACCTCCTCGGGCAGAACCTTTGTCAGCTTAAAGAATGCGCCCTGCATTACCATGTTGATTCGATTGCCAAGACCAATATCCTCCGCAATTTTTATTGCATTTACGATATAAAGCCTGGCCTCCTTTTTGGCAAGCATTGATTTCATTGCCGCAGGAAGCTGCTCATCCAGCTCTTTTTCATCCCACTGTGTATTAAGAACAAAGATACCTCCCTGCTTCAGGCTTTCCACCATATCATATTTATTGACATATGACGGGTTATGGCATGCCACATAATCCGCATGATTCACCATATAGGTTGACCGTATGGGCTGGCTTGAAAAACGAAGATGGGATACTGTAAGCCCTCCCGACTTCTTAGAATCATAATCAAAATATGCCTGAACATTCATATCCGAATGGTCGCCGATTATCTTTATCGCCTGTTTGTTGGCACCGACAGTACCGTCAGAGCCAAGTCCCCATATCTGGCAGGCCTTCATATCTTCCGGCTCTGTATCAATGCCTTTGATGCTTGGTAATGATGTCTTTGTTACATCATCAATAATTCCTATGGTAAATGAATTCTTCGGCTGATTCTCCTTTAGATTCTCAAAAACCGCGGCAATCTGGTCAGGGGTCGTATCCTTGGAGCCAAGCCCATATCTTCCGCCCACAATCACCGGCGGCTTTGGTACATCCTTATAAGCTGAACACACATCCACATATAAAGGCTCTCCAACGGCTCCCGGCTCTTTCGTACGGTCAAGAACGGCGATGCCTTTTACCGCTGCCGGTACCGCCTCCAGAAAATGCTGTACGGAAAAAGGTCTATACAGACGAACCTTCACCAGTCCGTATTTTTCACCCCTGTTGTTATAATAATCAATTGTCTGCTCGATTGCCGGAGTTACCGAGCCCATTGCAATAATTACATACTCCGCATCGGACGCACCATAATAGTCGAAAAGATGATACTGCCTTCCGGTCCTTTCTCCCATCTTATTCATATATTCCTCTACAATCGGAATCAAATCAAAATAATACGAATTGGAGGCTTCCCGTCCCTGAAAGTAGATATCTGCATTCTGGGCAGTTCCCCTAAAGCACGGCTTATTCGGTGAAAGAGCACGCTCCTTAAAGGCCTTTACCGCATCCATATCAAGAAGCTCACCGTAATCTCTATATTCAAGAAGCTCCACCTTTTGCACCTCATGGGAGGTTCTAAATCCATCAAAGAAATGGACAAAAGGAAGCCGTCCCTTGATAGCCGCCAGATGTGCTATCGGGGCCAAATCAGCAACCTCCTGCACAGAGCCGGAGGCCAGCATTGCGCATCCGGTCTGTCTGACCGCCATCACATCCTGATGGTCACCAAAGATGCTGAGTGCATGGGTTGCAATTGCCCTGGCACTTACATGAAAAACCCCGGGAAGCAGCTCCCCTGCTGTCTTATACAGGTTCGGTATCATCAGAAGCAATCCCTGTGAAGCTGTAAATGTAGTTGACAGTGCTCCTGCCTGTAAGGAGCCATGGAATGCTCCGCTGGCACCTGCCTCTGATTGCATCTCAACTACATTTACCGTCTGTCCGAAGATATTCTTCCTTCCGTTAGCAGCCCATTCATCCGTCATCTCCGCCATACCGGAGGAAGGAGTAATCGGATAGATGGCCGCAACCTCCGTAAAGGCATAAGCCCCGTAGGCCGCCGCTGTATTTCCATCCATTGTCATTGTTACTTTCGCCATTTCAATCTCTCCTTCTATAATTTACTGCCATTATCCACCCAGTCCTTGGCATCAATAACATCCTGCTCGGAGGGTTTCCCGACCTGATCAACCTTATAAAAGCCTTCAAAATTCTGCCATGCAGCCGTTCCTTCTCTGTTCGTGGGGTCAATTTTATTCAACCTCTTATTCTCTTTATTTCTTAAATTATGTTTACCTTCTGCTTTCATAAAATGCCTCCTTATATAATTATAAATCAGATTGCCTTGCTTAAATCTGCTATATTACATTGTTTCCCTTTCCATAAGTATCTATTACTATTATTTAAGTTTTCCATCTGCAGTTTTTAATCGATAGATTTTTATAGAATCAAGCTTAAAAGTGTGTTAGAATTTACTCAAATTGTTAACCGATTAAAATTATAAATCCTTGAAAGGACTACCTACGATGACGAAACAAGATAAAATCAGATATGCAGGAGCTTGCATCTGCACCTCAAAGTCTTTCCCTGAGGATTCATTCTTACAAAGAAAAAACGTAATCATTGAAACCGATAAAATCTTCTTTGAAATGATAACCTTTGGCCATAACGCCATGATAAGGGCAGATAAAGAGATTCTTGACTGGTGCATCCGGAATTTTTCTGATACCCCTGCCATGGATATTATGGATGGGGATAATTTATACCAAATAGAAAAAAAGCTGCGCGAACATGGCAAGAAGCTGGGCGGTGAGCATATCCGCTATCTTCATCTGAATCCGGATACCCTTGTTCATAGGCCGTCGGGATTCACATTCGAACTGTATGAAAAAGACAGAATGCCGGAACTGTATATAGACAGCAACTTTGACAATGCCCTGAATTATGAAGAAAAGGGTGAGGTGCTTGCAATTGTTGCACGAAAGGATAAGGATATCGCGGCAATTGCTGCCGTTGATAACTATCATCCTGGTCTATGGCAAATCGGTATTGATACGGTTGACGATTACAGAGGCAAAGGTCTTGCCGCCTACCTTGTAAAAGAAATAGCTGCCACGAGCGAAAGAAGAAATCAAGTGCCTTTTTATACAACCTGGAGCCCTAATATCGCTTCAACCCGTACTGCAATTTCAGCAGGTTTTTCTCCTGTATGGATGGGATACTTCGCGGAGGATATTTGATAAGGAGATTTTTATTATATGGAGGATAGAGTAAAATTGCAGGCATGAACAGCGTATCTGCAACAGTTTTGTTTTGATTTCCAGGCAGTTTATCAAAGACAGAATAAAGGTGATTTTTATAAACGGAAACCATGGTTACTAAAAAAATAGCAGTTATCTTTGGAGGTGAATACTTTGATTGTTATCCCAACATTGCATTTGGGTGGTCGTTGCGAGGAGGCGATTGCATTATATAAAAAAGCGTTCAATTTAGAAGTTGATTGGCAGGGAAAGGATAAACAGACAAACCTCATATACCATACCGAAGCCCGAATTGGTAAACAAAGGATTCGGTTGTCGGATGGCGGCACAGAACGAGATGAAATTCAAGTAGATTCATTATTTCTTGCTGTTGTATTTGATACAGTTGATGATGTCGAAAGGGTATTTCATATTTTAAAAGAAGGCGGGACTGTTATAACGGCACCCCATAGGCCAGCCTTTGCGACATGTATGAGTGAATTAAAAGACAAATTCGGCTTTAAGTGGTTATTAATGGTTGACTAAAGATTACACACTGTTATCTTATCAATATGCCCTATTTGTGAAAAGCGTGGGAGGTGAATCGTGTGAATAAATCAGGAAAAAGATTATTTCAAAAATCAGAACAACTCTTTTTGAAATAATCTTTTTATGGGTTCTATATATTTATCTTTATTTTCTGATATACAATACGCCCAATGTATTAGGGCCGCAGTGGCTGGATATTACGCCTCCCGCACGGGTTACCAGAATTTCTTTAAATACTTTCAAATCTTCAAGGTATTGTCTGATTTCATCAATTACGTCTTCATCACAGCCGGAATGGGTAATAAATATTCTTTCCGGGTCGGCAGTCATAAGCTCTTTCTTTCTGTCATGAACATACCTTAATAAGACGGATTTGATATTACCCCTGTACTTCTTTCCCACACCCATTACACCGTTTGTTACTTCTATTTCTGGTTTAAGCTTTAGGGTATTGGCGATAAGGGCTGCCACACCGGAACACCTTCCGCCACGGTGAAGATACGTCAGAGTATCCACAACAAAGCTGGCGCTTACTTTAGGGTTGATTTTACTATTATCTTTTAGTATCTCCTCCGCTGACTTGCCTTCCTTCGCCATCTTAGCCGCACGAACTACCTGAATTCCAATTCCCGTAGAAAGATTTTTGGAATCTACCACAAACACTCTTTTATAATTCATATTCTCTGAAGCAAGTCTTATTACATTGCAGGTGGCTGACATCTCTTCTGATATTCCGAAAAAGATAATATCCAGTCCTTTATTTACAAATGGCTCTAAAAACGCAACTGCATCTCCTATCGTTGGGGCAGCTGTCTTAGGAGTCTGTCCTGTTTCATCAGACCACCGGTAAAGCTCCTCAGGACTGACCTCAGTACCATCCTTTTTCGTAATATCGCCCATAGAAATCATTAATGGAATTAAGCTAATATCATAAGCCTCTAATAAGTCTTTTGACAAATCACATGTACTGTCCGCTATAATCTTAACATTACTCATATGTTTTCTCCTTATCTCATCCAAATAAAGTATATACGTAAATATATATTAGCGGATTAGGAACTCAAGGACTAATCCGCTTATTCGCGGATGCTATAGCTTAATCATAAAGTTAAACTCGGACATTGTCAATATTATTCAAGCCTTGTATATGAAGATATAATTTTTCATTAATTATAATTTATCTCTTGGCTCTATAGAAAATACTCCAGCGCTTCATGGCTTATTACATGTCTTTGCCACTGGAGCTCTTTTAATTCCCCTTCATTGGAGCCTGCAACTCCATTTTGAAGAATAAAAGCCTTATACCCTCTTTCAATGGCACCATTGTAGGTAGAGAGGACACAGTACTGGGCGGCAAAGCCGCTGACAATCACACAGTCAACTCCTTCACGCTTCAAAAGCCCGTCCAGTTCCGTTTCCCAAAATGCATTACAACTTTGCTTATGAATCACATGGTCTTTATCCGATACAAGAATTTCATCCACCACCTGGAAGGCTTCGGTTCCCGGCCCTCCCGCATTCGTGTCCTGTATAATTATTACCGGATAATTTTTTATACGAAATATCTCACTGGTTTTGTTAATATACGTAATCGCTCTTTCAAATGAAACCCTGTCAGATGTTTCCTTATAGCAATTTTTTTGCATATCGATAATTAGTAATGCTGCTTTAGACATCCTCTTCCCCCCACTGTACAATTATTCTGACATCAGCCGTTTCTCTCCTTCAATTGCCTTTATCGGTGCAATATTTTGAGTGAACTCCAAGGTTCCCAGATAATTGCCCTCCTTGTCCCTGACGGCAAAATAACGGATTAAGGTATATTTGTCTCCCATCTTAATCCAGAAATCCTCATGGTCCTTCCTGCCGGACATCAAATCATCCACTACCTTTTCAACGATATGAACACTGGCCGGCGGATGGCAGTTCTGAACATTTCGGCCTATGACGGCCTTGGTTCTCGGGAATATACGCTCAGTCCCCTGGGAGAAATATTTTACGATTCCATCCTTATCTACAAATGTAATATCTACCGGCATTGTATTAAGCATTGCCTCTATCTCTTCACCCGTAAGAGCACCTGTTTCAAAGTTAATATATCCCGCACCTCCAGATGCTGCATCCCCAGATGTTACGCCCTCAGGTATTGCACCTGTAGGTGCTTCACTCTCCTGCTCTGCTTTTTCTTCAACATTAACTCTTGCCGGCTTCCACTCTCTCTTGGGCTCATAGATGCAATAACCCAACTCATGGCTTTCCCTGGCTATTTTCATCCATTCATCTTCATTCAAAGTATCCTGTGACATCGGAAAAAGGATATTCTCTTCTTTAAAAATCATTTCATTTACACGGTCCATAGCAGCATTCACCTTGGCAGAAACCTCATTTGCATCACTGCCGGAATCCTTTAATAACAATAAAGCATCCTTAAGCTCCTGTCTGATTTCATCATCCACACCCCACATTACCTTGGGGGGAGCGGTGATTCCATACTTTTCAAGGAAAGGGAATAAGAGATTTTCTTTTCTCAGATAATGCTTATCTACCTCATAAAGCTTTGTGAATTCCTCTGTAAGCTTTTGACGTATCTGCGGGCTGTCATCTTTTTCAAGCTCTGTCAGCAATGGCTTAATACTTTTATCCATCAGACGCTCCAATGCCCGATTTTCCATCTTAAAGGTATGAACCGGATGACCGGGGATGTCTGCCGGATTCTCCGGCATATGGATTTCTTCGATAGAGCCTTTAAATACGGATGCATGCACATCACATAGCCTCTGAACCTCGGATACCGGCATCCCTTCCCTAATCAGCTCATTCTCCATCATGGATATCTCGGTTGCTGAAACACCTTCAATCAACTTGGCAAACCTTTCTTTAACCTCATCAACTGTTTTTCCGTCATGAAGCTCCATAATAAGCTCCTTCAAAACCTTCTGGCGATGTTCCCTGTTATTAATGTATTCGCTCATAATTACCTCCGATTCTTCACAGATGTGTATATAGGTAAACTATACAGACATCGGTTTTTTTACTTGTATTAGACTGCTGCAAATTTGATATCTCTGTTGCAATTATAGTATCATTTATTTCGGCTACTTCATCAGATATGCCCGCACCGGCGCTGCCTCTGCACCCGGAACAAAAACAGGGGCTGCACTAAGCATATATTCTCCCTCTTCTATATCCTTAAGCCTAAGGCCCTCCAATATCATGATATCCATTGAAAACAATCTGATATGGGTTTCATGGTCCGGCTGGCCTCTCTCAATACCCAGTGCTTCAATACCCACGCCTTTGATTTTGAGCCTGGCCAAATAATCGGCACCATCTCTATCTACATATACAAAATCCTTTTCCAGAATATCCTCAAATGAATTTCTGGTTTTTAGCAGGACAAAATCTCCTTCCTTAATATCCAGATTCATAAGGTCTTTATCTGTAATCTTCTCTTTTACACCCGTAAGGTCGAAGACCTTACAGCCGGTAATTACTTTAGACAGCGCCAGGTTCTCCATCGTATATCCATCAGGCACCATATGCTTGGGCGTATCCAGATGCGTTCCGGTATGAAGGTTCATCTCCAGCCTGGTCTCATAGGCGGTACCCGTGGTAAAATCACTATCTATACTGATTATCGGCCGTTTAAATTCCTTTCCCTTATATACGGGCATTGAATAAAAAATAGGCATCGATATGTCAAATATCTTAAACGAATTTGAATCTATGAACATTTATTAATCCTCCTCAATACATTAGTAATATTTCGTTCCTTACAACGGAGGATTTATCCTCCTCAATAAATTAAAATATTTCATTCCCTACAAGGGAGGATTTATCCTCCTCTATAAATATTATATGTTCCACCACTTTCTGCCTTCGTTTGCCAGTAGCGTGGAGGCTCTTATCGGTCCCATCGAGCCCGCATCATAATTCGGAAACTTGACCCGGCTTTGCTCCCGGTAACGGATTATTTTATCTGCTACTGTCCAGGCTGCCTCTACCTCATCCCATCTTGAGAATAGGGTAGAATCTCCCCGTAAAATATCATATATAAGCCTTTCATATGCCTCCGGAGTATTTCCCTGAGTAGGACTTACATAGCTGGTATCCATCTTCGTCGGAACAATATCGTGATGGGTGCTAAAATCCTTCGTGTTAAACTGGAAGAATACACCCACATTCGGCTGAATCCGGATAACCAGCAGGTTCGGCTCCTGCACATTGCTGTCTTTAAAATACAAAATATTCGGCAAATCCTTAAACTGTATTACAATTTCAGCGCCATAGCTGCCAAGTCTTTTGCCTGTTCTAATATAAAATGGTGTTCCTGCCCACCGGAAATTATTAATACGGAGCTTTAGGGCAACAAATGTCTCTGTAGCAGAATTATCCGGTACGTTCTCCTCTTCGCGGTATCCCGGTACAGGATTGCCGTCAATTACACCCTTCCCGTATTGACCGAATACAACATTATCCCTCAGAAATTCGGGGGAAATATCCTCTATCGCTTCAATAACCTTCAGCTTCTCCGTGCGTATTGAGTCCGTATTCAAATTCACCGGCGGCTCCATCGCTACCAGGGATAATATCTGCATAATATGATTCTGAATCATATCCCGCATGGCACCGGAATGCTCATAATATCCGCCCCTGGTTCCGACCCCTAACTTTTCCGTTAGGGAAATCTGAATATTATCAATGAATTTATTATTCCATATGGATTCAAATATGGAATTGGTAAACCTGAGAACCATTATATTCTGTATCATTTCTTTACCGAGATAATGGTCAATCCGGTACATATTCTTTTCCTCAAACACCTCAAGAAGCTTCTGATTCAGCTGTCTGGCTGTCATCAAATCCTTGCCGAAGGGCTTCTCGATAACAAGACGGCTCCATGAGCCTTTTTGCTTCGCCATATTACTTTCGTGCAGGCCTTGAACAATCGTTTCAAAATATTCCGGCGCCACCGCCAGATAATAAATCCTGTTCCCCTCTGTTTTCGCAATTTTATCAAGCTCATCCAAATAATCCTTAAGCATAGGATATCCGCCATGCTCTCTGAAATCAAAACGGTAATACATAATCCTGTCACGCAGCATGGCCCATTTGCTCTCATCCACCTTATTTCTGGAATGCTTATCAATAGAGGCCCGAATCTCATTGCGATATTCTTCTTCCGTCTTATCTCTTCTTCCAATAGAAACAACTCTAAAGCGTTCCGGCAATAAACCGTCCAACAACATATTATATAAGGCCGGCATCAGCTTTCTATGTGTTAAATCACCGGTGCCGCCAAAAATCACAAGAATTGCAGACAAATCCTTATCTCCACCTAACATATTATTATTATCCATCATAGGCATCTTCCCTCCTTTTCATGGCGACAGATACTGTTCCAATCACACGGCAGCTCTGTTACGCTCTTTGTAAAACTACCATTAAGTAATACCAAGTAAACTATCACTAGATAATACCAAGTAAACACCACTAGGTAATACCAAGTAAACACCACTTGGTATTGCAAAATGAACTACCATTTTGTATGGAAAACTCCTTCTTTATCCGTACGCATATAGGTATGTGCTCCAAAGTAATCTCTTTGTGCCTGAAGAAGGTTCATTGGCAGTTGTGCACTGCGGTAACTGTCATAGTAAGCCAGTGCACTGGAAAATGCGGGAATTGGTATTCCATGTGAAACGGCTGCGCCCACCACTGTTCTCCAGTCGTCCTGATATTCACTGACAATCTCTTTGAAATAATCTGCCAGCAGCAGGTTAACTAAATCCTTCTTCTTATCATATGCCTCCATAATCCGGTTTAAAAACTGGGCGCGAATGATGCAGCCGCCCCGGAATATTTTTGCTATATCTCCCAGCCTCAGGTTCCAGTCATATTGCATGGAGGCTGCCCGCATAAGGCTAAATCCCTGGGCATAGGCACATATCTTACTGGCATATAATGCTCTTCGTACCGCCTCTGTGAATTCTTCGGCTTTATCTTTCGAAAGTGCGGGTTTTTCTTTCGGTCCGTGAAGAACCTTATTTGCAATTACTCTTTCTTCTTTCATTGAAGAAATATAACGC
>JAEZXP010000001.1 GCA_023419655.1 Bacillota bacterium
ACGCACCCTGAAGATGGTGCAATTATCCCTATTTATCGCAATTATCCTGCTGCTGGCATTTACTCCGATTGGGTATATCAGGCTCCCGTTGGGGTTATCCATTACGGTTGTGGGAATACCGGTTATAATAGGAGCGATATCCCTTGGACCGGTCGGAGGCTTAATCCTTGGTACGGTATTCGGACTTACAAGCTTTGCCCAGGCCTTTGGGCTGGAGCCCTTTGGAACCATGCTCTTCGGAATCAATCCTGTCGGTATATTTATTACCTGTATGGTACCGAGGATGTTGATGGGCTGGTTGACCGGATTGATTTTTACCGGATTAAGAAAGATTGATAAGACCAGAATCGTAAGCTATCTGATAACAAGCCTGGCAGGAGCGGTGCTTAATACGATACTATTTATGACCTCATTGATGATTTTTTTCTACAATGACCCCAGGTTTCAGCAGGAGGTTGCCGGTCTTAACGCAACCAATGTATTTGCACTGGTTATAGCCATGGTAGGTATTAATGCTGTTGCGGAGGCCATCGTCAGCGGAATTCTGGGAACGGCAATTGCAAAATCGCTGGATGCTTTTAATCAGAAGAATGGTATATGAGTTTAAGAAAAATAGATTGACAGATGTGCAGTGACATGGTATGATAATTAGGCTGTGATAAATTTCATAGAAGAAAGAAGAGTATCCATCTCTCACCCATAGCGTAAATTATCATCCTTTACTGTGACCGGGTCATTCGAAGCTTACCGATTAGGAATATCTTTTTGGCAGAGCGGATTATGTGTTATTCCGACAGGGATAATGATATGCATAAGCAGGTGGATAATCTATGTTATCCACCTTTTTTTATTGAATAGGAAGGCGAAAAGCACCTATAGATAGAATATGGATAACGGGAACTATAAATGTGATATGACCTATGGAGGTGTAATACTATTAGCGATTTAATGATTAATGAACAGATTAGGGATAAGGAAGTCCGCCTTATTAGTGAAGAAGGAGAGCAGCTGGGGATTGTGCCAGCTAAGGATGCTCTGAAGATGGCGAAGGAAGCCAATTTGGATCTTGTAAAGATAGCTCCTTCGGCAAAGCCGCCGGTATGCAAGATTATCGACTACGGCAAGTACAGGTATGAACTGGCAAGAAAAGAAAAGGAAGCCAAGAAGAAGCAGAAGATTACAGAAGTAAAGGAAATTCGCTTTTCACCCAACATTGATGACAATGATTTGAATACAAAGGCTAATATGGCTCGTAAGTTTTTAGCCAAGGGTGATAAGGTAAAGGTAACCTTACGCTTTCGAGGACGTGAGATGGCACATACATCTTCTTCAAGAGCTATTTTGGATACTTTCTTTGCGAAGCTGGAGGATATAGCTGTGATTGAAAAACCCGCAAAGCTCGAAGGACGAAATATGACTATGTTCTTATCAGAGAAACGTTAAAATAGGAAACAGCATCAATTAGCAAAGACTGCTTTTATGCAGAATAAGCTGTACTAATTATAAGGAGGAAACATCATGCCAAAACTAAAAACAAGCAGAGCGGCAGCGAAGCGTTTTAAGAAAACAGGAACCGGTCAATTAAAGAGAATGAAGGCCTATAAGAGCCATATTTTAACGAAAAAATCCGCTAAGAGAAAGAGAAATCTCAGAAAAGCAACACTGACTGATCCAACGAATGTAAAGAACATGAAGAAAATCTTACCATATCTATAGAGATTGGTGATAAGGAGGAATAGAAAATGGCAAGAATTAAAGGCGGATTAAACGCTAGAAAAAAACATAATCGTGTATTGAAGCTGGCAAAAGGCTATAGAGGTGCCAGATCAAAACAATATAGAGTAGCAAAACAGTCTGTAATGAGAGCTTTGGCTTCATCCTTCTCAGGAAGAAAGCAGAGAAAGAGAGACATGAGATCCTTATGGATTGTAAGAATTAATGCAGCTGCCAGAATAAATGGCTTATCCTACAGCAAATTTATGCATGGCTTAAAGCTGGCTGAGGTTGAGATTAACAGAAAGATGCTTTCAGAGATGGCGATTAATGACGCAGAAGGATTTAAGAATCTTACGGATGTTGCGAAAGCCAAGCTGGCATAGTCGTTCTTAGATGTGACGATTATTCATGAAGTTGATAAGGCTGTATCCTGCCAAGGGATTTGACTTTTTACAGAGAGTCAAGGTTTGGCAGGGCACAGCTTTTTTGTTTTGTATAATTAAAGTTAAAAGGAGATTAGAAATATTAGATATCATAGTTTTATGTTGCAAATCCTCTATGGTTAGTTTATGATATTTACAGATGTGAATCCAATTTATAACATTTATGTGGGAGGGAAATATCATGAGAAATAAAGTATCGAATTTAATATGGGGACTGATTTTCATTGTAATTGGTGTGGGAATAGCAGGGAATGCTATCGATTTGTGGGATTTTAAACTGTTCTTTCCCGGATGGTGGACGCTGTTTATTATCGTTCCGTGCCTGGCAAGTGTCATACGCAGTGGTTTTAGCACCGGGTCTACAACAGGATTGATTATAGGCTCTATGCTTTTACTCTCTCATTACATTGACTTAAAAATTGACTGGTGGGATATGATTGTTCCTGCAATTCTTATCATTATCGGTGTACGGATTATATTCCAAGGAGCATTCAACAAGACAATGAAAGGTGACCATACCGTGCATATAGACGGACAGGGGGACTTTCGCGGTACGAATAGAAAAGAATACAGTGCAATTTTTGCAGGCAATAAGGTCAGAATTACCGACCAGTTTACAGGAACCGGCTTAAACGCCGTATTTGGCGGCATAACGCTTGACCTGAGGGAAGCAATAATAAATGGTGATGTTGAGATTGCAGCTACGGCTGTCTTTGGCGGAATTGATATCTATGTTCCCAGCGGAGTACGGATAAAAGTAAACAATATTCCAATCTTTGGCGGAGTAAGCAATAAGGCGTTTGAGACATCCGACCCGAATGCTGCTACAATTTATCTTAATTCTACCACCATGTTTGGGGGGATTGATATAAAATGACGACATTCCAAAAAGTGATAAAATATGCGGCGATTGGATTTGCCATACTTCTTACAATCGGCATTCTTTCAGGAATTGTAAGAGTGGTGTCCGGTGTGGTACTGTTATTTGACGGGACAGAGACAGAAAGAGTCGATTACAGTGCTGAATTTAGTGATGTGGAGAAGCTGGATATCAATAATAGAGTAGGAAATCTGACTGTTAAGGCCGGTGAAAGCAACGGTTTCAGGGTAGAGGCGACCAATGTATCGTCGGATTTTAAGGCAAAAGTAAGAAATGGAACCCTTGAGATAGATGAGCCTGACTTTATTGGAAGGTTTTTTGGGTTCAATATTGGAAAATCCGGCAGCAGAAGAGCGGTTATTACAGTATATGTACCAAAGGGCTTTACAGCAGACAGGATAAAGATTGACAGCGGTGCAGGCGGAGTGAAGCTGGAGGATATTTCGGTAAAGAATCTGAATATTAATGCCGGTGTAGGAGATATATACGGCAGGAATATAACCGCAGGTAAAGTTGATATTGACGGTGGTGTAGGAAATATAAGCTTTACAGAGGTGGATTTTTCGAATGTAGAGGTCGGCGGTGGTGTCGGAAATATAAGTATTGAAGGAAACATTACCGGAAAATCAGAATTTGACTGCGGTGTAGGTGAGGTGGACATCAGGCTGACGGGCAAAAGAGAGGATTATGCATTGGACATCGATGCCGGTTTAGGAAGTGTCCGGGTTAATGGAGATAAGGTGTCGAATAAATACAGGGATACCTACAAGGCCGATAATACGATTGAGATTGATGGCGGTGTCGGAAGCACGGAGATTAGATTTGGACATTAGTTCAAAAATTTGAGGATATTCCTTGCAATCTTTGGTTATAAATATTACAATAGGAAGTAATAAGGGGACGTTCATATCCGTATAAGTAACGTCCCTTTTTGCTAAACGATGATGAGAATTTAGCCTAAAGGAGATATTTTATGAATAAAAAGAGTATATTGGGACTTCTCCTGTTCTCATGCGTTGTGATTGCCGGCATGTTCTTTGGAACAATGCTTATGATAGGGCGGCAGACCGATGCGAATTATAACCAAAGTCAACAGCAAAATGAAGCTGATAATGAGGATGGAATATTAGCAAAGCAGCCGGATGAGGATATGGATTTTCCGCAGAATCAATCCCCGGTTCCTGACATCGAAGATGGATTATTTTATACAGAGGGTATCGGTGAGGATTCGCCGGATAATGATAAAACCGGAGAAGATAAAACGACAGATGCCCCCCATGCAGATGACCAGGCAGATGCAGACAGCCTGGATTTCGGTGAAGGTGATGCTGACGATAACGGCGAAACGGATGACGCCGGTACAGATAATGGGAATCCGGATGGTGAAGAGGCTTCCGGTCAGGAAGATGATAATCAGCATGAAGTGGATACGCAGGATGTATTGGGTGAAGCAATTGTAGAGTTACCTGATATGCAATTGATAAAAGA
This sequence comes from Bacillota bacterium, assembly GCA_023419655.1. Lineage (GTDB taxonomy): Bacteria > Bacillota > Clostridia > Lachnospirales > Lachnospiraceae > Mobilitalea. Next base: position 4,528 of record JAEZXP010000001.1, read on the forward strand.
CAGCACGCAGGTTGATTACATGAGTTATATTCCCGATATGGTTTATGACAGCCGGATTGAAACGGCTCTGGATATTGTAAATCCTGAAATAAATATAAAGGCTAAATCGGCTATATTATTTGATGCTGTGACGGGCAAGGTGCTGTATTACAAGGACCCGGTTGTACCTGTATTTCCCGCGAGCACGGCGAAGCTTCTGACGGCGCTTGTGGCACTGGACTGGTGTATGGAAGAGGAGGAGGTAACGGTAGGAGATGAGCTGGATTTGGTTGCTTCTGACTCTACCGTAGCACGGTTAAGAAAGGGCCATGTTCTTACAATAAGAAATCTGCTGGAGGGAATGCTGGTCCCCTCGGGTAATGATGCCGCTTATGTTATAGCGGCCTATATGGGAAGAAAATCCCTAAAAGATGAAAACGCCAGCCTGAAAGATGCAATACCCGAATTTATCCGCTTAATGAATGATAAGGCTAAAAGCCTGGGAACGATTAATTCCAACTTCAAGACACCGGATGGATACGATGCAATCGGGCAGTATACCACGGCATATGATATGGGTCTTATTGGTCTGGCAGCGGCAGATAATGAAATCATCGCTGAGATATGCAATAAAAACAGCGCAAGGAATGTATTCGCAGATGGCTCGGATGTAACATGGAGCAATACGAATTCTCTGATTGCAAGGACAAGCGGGAGGTATTATTCGTATTGCAGCGGTTTAAAGACGGGTACGAGTACAATGGCAGGAAGATGCCTGATATCCGTGGCAAAAAAGGATGGCAGAGAGGTTGTCAGCGTGGTTATGAATTCTGACGCAGCAGGTAGGTGGGAGGATTCCACTGCGCTGCTCAAGTTTGGCCTTAAAGAAAATTAAGCATATGAAATGTGAGGTAGTATATGAGCGACTATATGGATTTTGACGAGGAGAATCACACACCAGAGCGGCAATTGGATGAAAAAGGGATGTCTGACAAGCAGATTCTAAATTACAGCGGCCTATATCTGTCCTTGATGACAATTGCCGTGTTTGCATCTCAAGTTGTAGTTTCATATATATTAGGCAGGTTTTTTAGTGACTATCTTGAGGCCGGCTGGGTTACGATTGCCTTAACGGCAATTGGAGTGGCAGGAGTCGGTCTTCCGGTATTTTATATACTGATGAAAAGGCTGCCGGATTCCAAACGGGGAGAGGGCAGGAGGCTCTCCTTGATTCAATTTATCGGATATTTTATCGTGTGTGTTGCAGCCATGTATATATCTAATTTTATAACTTTATTTATAAACGCTATCATTGAAATCGTAAACGGAGTTGAAATCGTCAATCCTGTGGAGGAGCTTATTCTTAACAGTAATATGCTGCTTACCATGCTATATGCCAGTATCGTGGCACCGATTGTGGAAGAGCTGATATTCAGGAAGCTTCTGTTGGATAAGCTTCGCAGACTGGGGGATTTACCGGCTATATTGATTACAGGTATTGCCTTTGGATTATTCCATATGAATCTGTCGCAGTTCTTTTATGCCGCCGTTTTAGGATTTATACTGGCTTATGTTGTTATCCGTACGAACAGAATCATCTATTCTATTTTGCTACATATGATGATGAATTTTGTCGGTGCGGGAATAGCGCCGTTGGTATTGGCCAAGGAAAGTGTGCTGGGTATGACCCTTATGGCCCTATGGGTATATGGAGCAATGACAGTAGGTGCAGTACTGATGATTATAAATGGCAGAAAGGTAGTTCTTAACAAAGCAGAGAATTCCTCGGTTAAATGGAAAGACTATATTCTGAATCCCGGAATCCTATCATTTATTGTAATATGCGCCATTTTTATTATAAGAAGCGTATTTTAAATTATAGCTTATCGGAAGTTACAACGTAACTTTCGATAAAAGGCGCTGGGTTTGCGCCGTCAATCTTGATTATAGGAATATGCTTTAAATCCTATAATATATTGCATGGTAATTGTACCTTTAATGGGTTATGATAGAGCGGTAAAAGAGTAAAACAGGAAGTGCCGTTTCAGGCAGTTGGAAAGGAGATTGTTATGAATAATTTTACATTTTATAGTCCTACTTATTTTGCATTTGGTAAGGGAACAGAGAATGAGGCCGGGCATTATGCTAAAAGATTTGGTGCAAGTAAGGTACTTATCCACTATGGCGGAGGCTCGGTAGTAAGATCAGGGCTTCTTGACAGGGTCAAAGAATCCCTGAAAAAAGAAGGGATAGATTTTACAGAGCTTGGCGGAGTTATGCCGAATCCCAGAAGCGGATTGGTATATGAGGGAATTGAGCTTTGCAGAAAGGAAGCCGTGGACTTTATCCTTGCAGTGGGCGGCGGCAGTGCGATTGATTCTGCCAAGGCAATTGCAGCGGGAGTAAAGTATGACGGTGACTTCTGGGATTTCTATGAAGGGAAACCCATAAAGGAAGCGCTTCCGGTGGGAACGGTGCTTACGATTGCGGCTGCAGGCAGCGAAGGCTCCGGTGATACGGTTATCACCAAAGAAGAGGGCATGCTGAAAAGAGGAGCGGGGTCAGAGGCGTTAAGGCCGGTATTTTCGATTCTTAACCCGGAGCTAACCCAGACATTGCCCGCATATCAGACGGCATGCGGAGCGGCAGATATCATGGCCCATGTATTTGAACGCTATTTTACCAATACAAAAGAGGTTGAGATTACAGACAGGCTATGTGAGGCTGTACTGCTTACGATGGTCAAAGAGGTACCCAGAGTGATTGAAGACCCTGACAATTATGAGGCAAGAGCGAATATCATGTGGGCAGGAATGGTTGCCCATAATAATCTTGTGGGAGTGGGAAGGTCTCAGGACTGGGCAAGCCATGGTATCGAGCATGAGTTGTCTGCACTGTATGATGTTGCCCATGGAGCAGGACTTGCTGTTGTTTTCCCTGCATGGATGACCTATGTTATGAAGCATGATATAAACAGGTTTGCTCAGGTTGCCGTAAGAGTATGGGGCTGTGAGATGAACTTTGCAAATCCTGAAGAGACAGCAAAGGAAGGCATAAAGAGATTAAAGCAGTTCTTCACATCCATCGGTATGCCGATAAACTTTAAGGAGCTGGGAGCAAAGGAAGAGGATATTCCCGTAATGGTGGAGAAGCTCGGTCTTGGAGACAAGGGTACCATGGGAGGCTTTGTGCCGTTAACAGCTAAGGATGTGGAACAAATTTACCGTTTGGCATTATAATGTATTATAGATGGTGTGTACCGCCTTATCGTAAGGGCCTGGCATTTTATTAAGAAGTCTTTTCCGCGTTTGAAAGGAGCACATTGCATTGACTGAGTTTTTGGTTAAGCTATTTGTTAAGAATAAGGATAATATGCAGGACCAGGCGGTACGCACCTCATATGGAATTTTGACAAGCATCGTAGGTATTATTTGTAATGTTATATTGTTTGCAGTGAAATTGATTGCAGGTATAGTGATTAACAGTGTTTCCGTTATGGCGGATGCATTTAACAATCTTTCGGATGCGGCATCTTCGGTTATCAGCCTTATAGGAGTGAAACTGGCGGGACGGCCTGCCGATAAGGAGCACCCCTTCGGACACGGCAGGGCGGAATATATTGCGGCGCTTGGCGTATCCTTTTTAATACTTCAGGTAGGGCTGTCATTATTTAAGAGTTCGTTTGAGAAGGTACTAAATCCCGAAATTGTAAAATTTAATCCCATTATTATTGGTGTGCTGGTTCTTTCCATATTGGTTAAGGTATGGCTGATGGTATTCAATAAGAAGCTTGGAAAGAGGATAAAATCCACCGTTATGCTGGCTACGGCGGCAGATTCCATGGGGGATGTGCTGGTTACGTCCGCTACGGTTATATCCGCAGTGATTGCCGGATTGACAGGCCTGCAGATTGACGGATATATGGGTCTTATTATATCCGTCTTTGTTATGATAGCGGGAATAGGAATTGCAAAGGATACCCTGGAGCCTCTTCTTGGGCAGGCAGTTGACAGAGAGGTATATAGGAGCATCACATCATTGGTAGAGAGCTATCCGGGCATCGTAGGCACCCACGACCTTATTATCCATAGCTATGGTCCGAATCGGCGTATGGCTACAATCCATGCAGAGGTACCGAATGATGTCGGCTTTGAGAAAGCGCATGAGACGATAGACGGGATAGAGCGGGATGTATTGGATAAAATGGATATCTTTCTGGTTATTCATATGGACCCGGTCGAAATGAATGATGTGATGGTAATTGAAAAGAAAGATATGATTACGGATATCATTAAGAATCTGGAGCCAAAGGCTTCAATCCATGATTTTAGAGTTGTCAACGGAGAATACCAGATTAATCTGATATTTGATTTAGTAATTCCCTTTTCATATTCCAGGGAGGAAGAGCAAAAGCTGATAACAGGAATTATGGAAGAGACCAGAAAACGCGATTCCAGACTCAACTGTGTAATTACCCCGGAGAACGGCTATATAGCGGAGGAATAAGAGGTTGTATCATATAATCACAATCGTATAAAATTTCGTAAATTAGTGCTTGAAATATGATGAACGATGGGTTATAATATCATTCGTGGCGGCTGTACAGGGGTCACAACAATTAAATAGTGGGCTATCGCCAAACGGTAAGGCACTGGACTCTGACTCCAGCATCTCTAGGTTCGAATCCTAGTAGCCCAGTTTATGAAAATAATGAGCTTCCAATGGAGCTCATTATTTTTTACACTATAAACCGGGCATGCCCAGTTAAAAATACGTTCTTAGAGAACACATTTTTTCTTTGTCACAACTGGGCATGCTCAGCTTGAAAATCCTCCCAAACATGGTATTGTATCCCGGTATGGCATGAGTTATAATCATAGTAATTGACAAAAGCGTAAACTATCAGGAGATACGAAAGGATAAAGACATGGAGATTAAAATGAACAGCAAGATAAGATTTAAACGGGCTATGATGGCAATTGCATTTTTGATTCTTCTTATTTATACATTTCCGATTCATGCAGGTGCAGCAAAGAATGACTTTGAGATTAAAGATGGTGTATTAATTAAATACAGTGGGAATAGTGAAGAAGTAGAGATTCCGAATACAGTAACGATAATAGGTTTATCTGCTTTTTCTGATAATGAAAAAATAACGAGTGTAAAGATACCTGATTCTGTAATAAGAATAGAATTGTATGCATTTAAGGGATGTACAGCACTAAGCAAAATAACAATACCTAAATCAGTTAGCAGTATACAAAGTGACGCATTTGATGGGACGGCATGGTTAGATGCAAAGCAGAAAAAGAATCCCTTAGTAATTGTAAATGGTATACTTATTGATGGAAGTACGAGCAAGGGGAAGATAACAATTCCGGATACTGTCACGAAGATAGGACACATGGCATTTGAGAATTGCAAAGAACTAACAAGTGTAACCATTCCAAAATCAGTGACAAGTATAGAAATTGGAGCTTTTTTCGGTTGCGAAAAGCTGACAAAAGTGACAATCCCCGATTCAGTAACACGCATAGGAAGTGGAGCCTTTAGCTTCTGCAAAAGCTTAACTAAAATAACAATCCCAAAATCAGTAACAAGCATAGAGGAATCAACTTTCTCTGATTGTGAAAAGCTGACGAATGTGACAATCCCGAAATCAGTAACGAGCATAGAGGCATCCGCTTTTTCTTTTTGTGAAAAGCTGGCAAAAGTAACAATCCCCAATTCAGTGGCAAGCATAGGTGAGGGTGCTTTTCAATTCTGTGAAAAGCTGGCGGATATAACATTCCCTGCTTCAGTTAAAAAGATAGGGAAGGATGCTTTTGATAATACACAATGGTTAAGGGAAAAACAGAAGAAAGATTCCCTGGTTATTGTAAATGCTATACTTGCTGATGGTAAAACAAGCAAAGGAAATATAAAGATTCCCAAAACCGTTAAAATCATAGCAGACGGTGCATTTTCGGAATGTATGGGATTAACAGGTGTAACAATCCCGGAATCTGTGAAAAGTATAGGAGAGGACGCATTTTATTTTTGTGAGAATCTAACCAATCTAACGATTGCAAAATCAGTTAAGGATATAGGAAGAAATGCATTTTACGGAACCTCATGGATAGATAAAAAGAAGGAAAAAAATCCATTGGTTATTATAAATGGGGTGCTTATTGACGGGCACAAAAGTGAAGGAAAAGTAAAAATCCCTGACACGGTTATAAGTATAGGAGATGGTGCATTCTCTTCCTGCGATAAATTAACAGCGATAACGATTCCAAACTCTGTTAAAAGTATAGGAGATAGGGCATTTTCCTTTTGCGATGGATTAAAAAGTGTAACGATTCCAAGCTCTGTTACAAATATAGGAGAGAATGCGTTTTTCTTTTGTGATAGTTTAAAAAGTGCAACCATTCCGGATTCAGTTAAAAGTATAGGAAAAGATGCTTTTGCAATATGTGATGGGAACTTTAAGATAATTGGAAAAAAAGGCTCCTATGCGCAAACCTATGCTAAAAATGAGAAAATTCCATTTGAAACAAAATAGTACATCAGCTGAACCAACCCTGTTCGATAAATCAGCTAAATAGAGAACCTCAGATTTGGGGTTCTTTATTTTAACAAAGTGCCATTCATGAAAGGAATAACACGATGATAGAAAAAGAAATAAAAATCTTATTAAATAAAGAACAATATGATTTTTTGATGCAGCAGTTTGACTGGGATGAAGTTAGAACCCAGACAAATTTTTATTATACGGATAATAAGAATTATATTGACAAGGAAGGCATTACCATTCGTGTTCGGGCATGCAATCATAAAGCCGTATTGCAAATCAAAGTTCCTGTGGATGAGCGGGGTGCTTTGCATATTAAAAGAGAATTTGAAACGGATATGGAAGATGTACCAGAGGATATAGAGGGAACTTTTTTAAGCGAATTATGTTCAATTTCTTTGCCGGATGTCAGTATGGCGGGGTTTCTGGTTACGGAACGTTCGATTTGTAATTGGAAAGAGGGTATCGAAATTAGTCTTGATAAAAATAAATACCTCGATGCAGAGGATTATGAAATTGAGATTGAATATAAAGAAGAATTAGATTCTGCTATTGTTAAGTTTCTGGAAGATAATGACATTAAGATTCAAAAGAAAGTAGAAGGAAAGTGTCGGAGATTTTTTAATCAGCTTGAGAAAAGATAATGAAGGAGATAACGTTATGTATTATGAAATAAAAACAGCCAGATTAATTTTACGTCCGTTAAATATAAAGGACCTGGATACGGTTCATGCTTATGCGTCGGACAAAGAAAATACGGAATTTATGCTTTGGCTTCCCAATGACACAAAAGAAGAAACGGCGGAGTTTTTAACGATAGTGACTAAGGAGTGGGAGAAAGAACATCCAAGCTTTTATGAATTCGCGATTGAATTTAACAGTAAGCAGATAGGGGCAGTCTCTATCTGTCTGAATGACGAAAAAACAGAAGGTGAAATCGGATGGATTCTTAATAAACAATATTGGGGAAAAGGAATTGCAACGGAAGCTGCCCTTGCAATAAAGGATTTTGCGATTAATGAATTAAAGATTCTAAGATTAGTGGCAACCTGTGATTATAGAAATCAAAGCTCATGCCGGGTGATGGAGAAGACAGGACTTTTTCTGGAGGATGACAATGGAATAAGAACATATCCAAAGCGCGGTGAAACAGCAAAAGAGTTAACTTATGCTTTGAATATCCCGCAAAGGTAGAGAGACTGTGAAGAAAAGTCTGTAAATATGAATCTTCTATGATAAGGATGGGTGAAAGGTTGATAAATCAGCTTTTCACCTTTGTTTTATTTATAACAGCTACAAAATGGTATGTCAAGA
>JAEZXP010000016.1 GCA_023419655.1 Bacillota bacterium
GCATACGCCGGGGCACTCTCCTGGGCATCTATGCTTTTGGGAACCGCAACATGGATACTTATTCACCGGCGATCTTGTCTACAAAGACACGTTGTTTGCATATTACCCTTCCACCGATCCACAAGAATATCTTACGTCACTTGAAAAGGTTTCTGCTCTACCCGTAAAAAATGTGTTCCCCGCACATCACAGCTTAGACATTCAACCCGAAATTTTGATCCGTATGCGGAACGCTTTTCGCCAACTGAAAGTTGATGGAAAACTACATCATGGTAGCGGCACCTTTGATTACGGTGATTGGGCCGTTTGGTTGTAATGATATAGAGCGTAACATGAGTTTAAGATGAAATATAGATAACACAGCGGAGGGATGGCAATGCTTGAAGAGATACCAGCGAATAAAGAAATAATTTTTTTTAATCGGACAGCCCTTATTTGATGTATGGACAAAGCTGACCGATTTGATTGAATCCAAATACGATATGGATCGTCTTTGGAACAGCGGCGGAAAAAAATGGACATATGAGTATAAATACCGCAGGGGAGGTAAAACGCTCTGCGCTTTGTACGCAAAGGAAAATGTATTCGGCTTTATGATTATTTTCGGCAAGGCAGAGCGGGAAAAGGTTGAAGTAATCCGCAGCGATTTGTCCCCCGAAACACAACGTATTTATGACGAGGCGACCACCTTCCATGATGGAAAATGGGTCATGTTTGAATTAACTGATACATCATTGTTTCCAGACATGGAGAAGCTGTTAATGATTAAACGAAAGCCTAATAGAACATAACGTTTTGGCGATATTGTGTCATAACAGGCTGTCAACTAATTCATACTTGAAAAGGAGAAAACACAAATGGTTCATTTGGTTTACTGCGATAACACCGGCAAAAAGGGTGAGCATGTTTTAGATAAAATCTTATCCGGCACAAAAACAATGGTTGTCAGAGGGGCGGCAGGACGTAAAATACCCCATAGCCGTGTTTTTGAAGGCTAAATCCTGTACTTTATCGAAAAAGGCACGGCGCTTATTGCCGCAAAAGCCGTTGTAAAATCCGTAAAAAATTACGTGAAGCTGACGGAAGATGAAATTGTAAAAACCCTTGACGATTATCAAGACAAGCTGAACTTAACCGATAAGCAGCGCACGCGCTGGCATAAAAAATGCCTGTGCCTGGCGGAGTTTGAACAGGTGGAGGCAATTGAGCCTGCGCTGGCATTTGACCATCAGGGCAACATGGATGACTGGCTGATTATCGAAAAAATTGAAGATGTGGTTGTCGGAACCAGCATTCCATATAATTATGAAAAATCGAAGTTTTAATCAAAATAAATGGGCAAATAAATCAGAGCAAGTAAAATCAAGCCGGGCTCTCTCTGCTTCGATATAATAAATGCAGGGCAGTCCCCAAATAGTCCCCAAGACAGTAAAAAAACACTCCATCGAGTGCCTTTTATTGTTATCAAAAGTCTGTAAACCCTTGATTTTACTATGTTATTCAAAAAGCTGTTGGGCGGACTTGAACCGCTGACCTCCTCATTACCAATGAGGTGCTCTACCATCTGAGCTACAACAGCATGAATTTTCTACATAAAAAACGACTGCTCATGCATTCTGATTCTCAATATCCTTCAGTACCTGATTAAGCTTCATCTTAATCCTTGTCAATGCATTGTCTATAGCCTTCGGCTCCCTGCCAAGTACTTTGGCAATCTGCACATATTTTAAATCCTGCATATACAAGTTAAGCACCTTCTTCTCCAGGCCGCTTAAGCGTCTTACAAGTTCATATTCTATCATACTGGTATTCTCTTTGTCAATAACCAAATCCTCAGGATTTAATCCTTTTTCCTGAAACATTATGTCAACCAATGTTTCTTTTTCTGTGCCCTCTCCGCCTTCATCTGATAAGGGGGCATATATGGAGATATATGTGTTCAACGGTATATTCTTTTTCGTGTTGGAAGCCTTTATAGCACTATAAATCTGCCTGGATATACATAGGTCAGCAAAACTAAAAAATGTACTTTGTTTATTCTTTTGATAATCCCGGATTGCCTTATAAAGTCCTATCATTCCCTCCTGGATTAAATCATCTTTGTCTCCGCCTATTAAGAACAAGGCTTTCGCCTTATTTCTTACCAGGTATTTATATTTTTCAAAAAGGAAGTCCATGGCAGGACGGTCTCCGGCCTGTATCCGGCTAACTATATCCTCGTCCGTCATGATGTTATAATCGGTATCGATACTCATCCAACCACCTTCCATATATTCTATCGTATGATTTCTATGCCAAAGTTGTTCTTCAAAATCCTTTTACTATCTTCGCAGATTGAGAAACAGATTTATAATCATTATCTGTGTCCTTTAACCAAGCCTCTGCCTGACGATTTCATAGGCAAGTATACCTGCTGCCACGGATGCGTTTAACGAATCTACCTGTCCGAACATAGGTATCTTCGCTATAAAATCACATTTTTCTTTTACCAGTCTTGAAACCCCTTCGCCCTCACTGCCTACTACAAGACCTATCGGCCCCTTGAGATTCAGGCTGTACATCACTTCCCCATCCATATCTGCACATACAAACCACATGCCTTTTTTCTTTAATTCCTCGATAGTAACAGAAAGATTCGTCACCTTTGCAACCGGCAGATAATTAATTGCCCCCGCTGAGGTCTTGGCTACAGTGGCGGTAAGTCCCACTGCCCGGCGCTTTGGTATGATAATTCCATGGGCTCCTGCCTGATGGGCAGTACGAATAATAGCACCCAGATTATGAGGGTCCTCAATACTATCCAGTAGCAATACAAACGGTGCTTCCCCCTTTTCATCCGCAGCAGCCAATATATCTTCTACCTCGGCATATTCATAGGCCGCAGCATAGGCAATAACACCCTGATGTTTCCCTGTCTGGGACATCTGGTCCAACCGCTCCTTCGTCACAAAACTTATAATCGTGTCTGTTGCCTTTGCTTTGGCAGTTATCGTCCGAATAGGTCCGTCCTGGCTGCCGCTAAGCACATATAACCGGTCAATCGTCTTTCCAGCGCGGATTGCCTCAAGGACTGCATTTCTGCCTTCTATCGTAAATTCCTCATATCTCATAATATGAAACCTCTTTCTCATTCATCCGAATTCAATTATCTATATCGGAATAAATATCATTTTATTTTATATCACACATATATTCCTTCAGCGCTTCCTTCCATTCCTTCATATAATAGCCGTAATCATCTTTAAGCTTTTTATTCTCCAGAACAGAATACATCGGACGCTTTGCAGGCGTGGGATATTCTCTGGTCGATATGGCCTCAACCTCTACCGCTTTACCCGCCAATTCAAATACCGCTGATGCAAATTCATGCCAGCTGGTACTTCCCTCACAGGTGGCATGATATTTTCCACAGCCGTCTGTCTCCATCAGAAATATAATTACTCTTGCCAGCTCCGCCGCACTGGTCGGTGTACATATCTGGTCCGATACCACACGAATCTTCTTCCCCTCGTCCGCAAGCCTTAGCATTGTTCTTACGAAGTTCTTCCCTTCCCCATATAGCCCTGAGGTATGAAGAATTAAAGAATCCGGACAATACTTAGCAACATACGTATCTCCTGCCAGCTTCGTTCTGCCATACACATTAATCGGATTTGGAAGGGCTCCCTCGGTATATGGAGCACCGGCTTGTCCATCATAGATATAATCCGTAGAAATATGGATAAGCTTTGCTCCTATCCTACTTGCCGCCTTGGCCAAATGCTTCGGTCCAAGTGCATTGATACTATATGCCTTCTCCTGCTCGGTCTCACATAAATCCACTGCCGTCATCGCCGCAGGATTAATAATAATATCCGGTCTGAATTCTGTAATCGCAGCTTCAACCGCCGCCGCATCCGTAATATCAAGTATTTTTACTGTATCATCACTAGCATGCAGGCTTGTAAGATACAGCTCATGGTTTGCAGCATCCTTTAGCTGCATATAGAGGGCTTGTCCCAATTGTCCCTTTGCACCTGTAATAAAAACCCGCTTCATGTATTCTCCTTATAGCTCTTGCAGAAATCTTGCCTTCTGCAAATGCAAATATCTATGTATTCCTTTAATGTTAAATTCTATATCCCGAATACATCAACTATAGTATAAACAATCCAAAGCTAAAATACAATTCAATTATAGCTAAAACCGCAGTCAATAAAATAAGAAACTGCCGCTAAAATATACTATCGAACAAATATGTAAAAAGCTTTTGCTTTTCACATAACCGTTTTAAGTATTTTGCAACAGCTTCCACCATGCGTAACTATATTTTCTGATATTTCTCCTATCAGCTTATCATTCCTCCCAGCATGCCGCTTAAACCGGTTATAATAAACACCGTGAACAAACTGCCCATAGGAAGAGGACTTACACGATTCATCATCAAGGATACCAGCATTAGTATAACAAAATATAATATTCCGACAACTAGCCCCCATATGAATTTCTTCTGTTCCGTCTTCTTACCAATAAAAAATCCTCCTGTAAAAGCAGATAAAATATAGGCAAAATTGATTCCCCCGCTGATAACCGCGCTGGAAAGGTCCAGCTTTAGCATTAAGAACGAAATCAGCAGTAAAAGTAAGCCTGTAATAATATAAGAAAATACCAATGCTTCTAATATATATATTACCCTTGTATTTTTAGCAAACATCTTATTCATCTGATACCTCCAAGGCAATCTATATTAGAATATATTATTAAGCAGTCCAAATTATTCATTCGATTGCTTATAAAGGCCGTCCTCCGAATAATTGCATGCGGCGTTCCACAAAAGCCATTCCTTATACCCCACTCCGTATACGCCTACAATCTGCTCTCTCAATTGTAATCCGCCATACACCTGATAATTTCTAATCCAGGTTGCGGTAAAATCCTGAAGCCATGGTCTGACAATGGCCTTATGTTCACCTTCAGGAATCTCATCCAGTTTAGACTTTGAGGCGGTAAGAACCTTGCGGATAATCTTATACGGCTCCAAATCCGGATATTCCACCCCATAGTTGCCCTCTGCAAAATGAGAAGGATATATCATAGGGCATATATAGTCAAGGTATTTTGCCATCTCCACATAATTCTGACCTACGAGACCTGCATCGATGCTGCTGCTTATGATAGTACCGTATACATCTGCTGATACAAAAACTCCTAAGGGTTTTAGGCTTTCATAAGCGTATTTGGTAAATTCAATGATAATATCCTCTTTCGTCTTCTCTTCGGCTAACGGACCAAAATATGCATCTGACATTCCCTTTCCCGTGGAAAAACGGATATAATCAAATTGTATCTCCATAAAACCAGCTTCCGCTGCCTTCCTCGAAACCTCTATAAGATAATCCCATACCTCTTTCTCATAGGGATTAATCCAGCATTCACCATTATTATCTCTGTAAAGAGAGCCGTCTTTGTTCTTTATAGCCAGCTCCTGGTTCTTCTCCGCCAGATACGGGTCTTTAAAGGCCACAATCCTGGCTATAGGATAGATATTTTTCTCTTTTAGCTGTTTCAGTAAATCACCGATATCTGAAATCGTATTGGTATCCGCACCAATTTCCCGGGCTTTGGTGCCATCCATTTTAAATGTTATTCTTCCATTATCATCCTTAACATCTATGACCATGGCATTGATTTCTGTTTCATCAGCCATCTTAATCAATTCTTCCCGCTTATCCATAATAGCCCTGGAGGTTACGTAGATTCCCCTCGCCCTTACCGGCTCTCTGGTATCGACTTCTCCCGTCTGCTCTGCATCATCATTGCCTGCAGGAGGAATGGTTGGTGGAATAACAGGTTCATCAAGAGTATCCTTTGAGATTTCGATAGTATCCCGATTCGTATTTTCTGTATTCAACAGCTTTTTACTTAAGGGATAACTTTCACCGGTCTTAATTCTAACGGCATAATAAGTTCCCACACCCAAAAATGCTGCCAAAACAACCACCATAATAACACCCAAAAATGTGCTTGTCCGCTTTCTTCCTCGTCTTTGGTAGGATTTTTCATAATCGATATACATGTTAATACGATTGTTTTTTCCCATTTACAGTCTCCGTATTTTATCTTTAAGTAATATGATGTGCTTTTATATAGCATTTTATCAGAGGTGACTTTACTATATGATAAAGTCTCAGACAATGTTAGTCAAGGTGTCTTATTTTATTATAGCATAATATGCCATATATGGGCCGAATATCCAAGTTGACAACCGATTTTTTCCCATTATATAATCATTGCAAAGAGAACTTTTATGGAGGATGTCAATGGAATTTAATACTCGGTTAAAGCAGCTTAGACTGGACAATAATCTTACACAGAGGGATTTGGCAAATATGCTTGGAGTTAAGCCAACCGCAATATCCAATTATGAATCTCAGAGAAATGAACCGTCCTTTGATAAGCTGGTTGCTTTATCTAAGTATTTTGAAGTTTCTTGCGATTATCTTCTGGGTATTACAGATTCATATCTGCCCATAGGCGGAGAGATACTGGACAGCGATATTTTAGATTTGTTCGATATGTACCAGCAGATGAATCAGGAGCATGTAGAGGAATTTAAAAACTATGGAAAATATCTTCTATATAAGCAAGGACATTGTAATAATATATCCGAAGAAATATACCATAGATTATCAGAAAAAATAAAGCATCGAATATAATTTCCTTTGTATACTCTCTAAAGAAGTCAAGACATAAAAATGTTTATAAAGGTCCTACGTTAAAAAGGATAGGCATCGTAGCGATGCTTATCCTTTTCATTTGCCATTGTTATTAACTTCTATTATTCATTTAAGCCGCAGCATTTTTTGTATTTTTTTCCGCTGCCACAGGGGCATGGGTCATTTCTTCCTGTTTTCTTTCCCTTGACGATAGTCGTTGAGCTCTTCTGTTCTTTATAAAGCTCCTTCCTGCGTTCACTGGTAAGCAGAGGCTCCCACTCTTCCAGATTATACAGCCAATCAGCGTTTGCACCAACCATATTGTAATAAAGCTTCTCTTTATCATATGCAAGGCTAACCTTGGTATCCTTATCCATATCCTCGATGGGATTAGGGGTTGTAAGGCTGTCATTTATACCATCCAGAAAACCTGCAAAATACTTAAGCTCCGTATCAAATTCATTCGATAATTCTTCTACCGTTCCTTCCCATACCTTGTCCGGATTCGCCAGAAGCTTCTGATATATTTCCTTCTCAATATTAAAATAATTTGCCCAGAACATCTGACCCTGCCTGCTGTTCATATCATTGGCATAGGCAAAATCTCTCCACTCTTGTAGTAGACTCATATGATTCATCCTTCCTGATTCCGTGTTGATATTACGGTTATTCGTAGATATTATATCTTGTCCGCAGATTAGGAACGGGGGGACCCTCGGACTAATCTGCTTAGTCGCGGATATTATATCATAATTCTGTCCGTTTTCCAGGACATATTCAAGTTACCAAGTAACTTGCCATATGAACGCTTTAGCGTTCATTATATCATACTGCCTTATTATTTTCCAACAACAAAATTATTTGTTAAAATAAATTAATTATGTATAAATTAAGTAAACCTGTATCATAATAGTAATATCCTAATATAGAACGCTTCTGTATTGGATAAATGCGTATGCTCTTTCATAATTGGACTCCCCCTCCAATTATGATTACTAAAGAAAAGTTAAATACTTATCCTCCCCTTTTTAGTAGAACCCCCGTTACCATGGCGTAGCGGGGGTTTTGCT
>JAEZXP010000041.1 GCA_023419655.1 Bacillota bacterium
CCTTGATATATAACGTGAATGAGCGGATTAGTTCGTGGTTTTCCTGCTAATCAGCTCATCCTTATAGAATAAAAAACGGAGGAATAAGAATGGACGAGTATATCTTCGATAAAGTGCAGGACGTAGACCTAAAGAAAACAATGGAGACATCATATATTGATTATGCGATGTCTGTTATTGCTGCCCGGGCACTTCCTGATGTAAGGGACGGTCTAAAGCCTGTACAAAGAAGAATTCTATATGCAATGATTGAGTTAAATAACGGCCCGGATAAGCCTCATCGTAAATGTGCGCGTATTGTCGGTGATACCATGGGTAAATATCATCCCCATGGAGACAGCTCCATCTATGAGGCGCTGGTCAAGCTTGCTCAGGACTTTTCGACCCGGTATCCGTTGATAGATGGTCATGGAAACTTTGGCTCGGTGGATGGTGACGGAGCCGCGGCAATGCGTTATACCGAAGCAAGATTAAGTAAGATTTCGATGGAGATACTTTCCGACATCAATAAGGATACCGTGGACTTTATTCCGAACTTTGATGAATCGGAAAGAGAACCGGTAGTATTACCGTCCAGATTTCCTAATCTTTTAGTTAACGGAACTTCGGGAATAGCCGTCGGTATGGCAACGAATATCCCTCCTCATAACCTGAAGGAGATTATTGACGGTGTCCTTAAAATAATCGACAACCAGATAGAAGAGGACCGGGAGACAGACATCGATGAGATAATCGATATTGTTAAGGGTCCGGATTTTCCTACCGGTGCAGAGATAATCGGTGTATCCGGTATAGAAGAAGCATACAGAACCGGAAGAGGTAAAATCAGGGTCAGGGCCGTCACAGAGATAGAGACGATGGCAAATGGAAAGCCCCGGATTATTGTTACTGAGCTTCCGTATATGGTTAACAAGGCAAGATTAATTGAAAAGATGGCGGACCTTGTTAAGGATAAAAAAATAGATGGAATAACGGAGCTTCGGGATGAATCGGACAGGAACGGTATGCGAATTGTTATTGAGCTTCGCAGAGATGTCAATGCCAATGTCTTGTTAAACCAACTATATAAGCATACACAGCTGCAGGATACCTTTGGTGTCATTATGCTGGCTTTGGTTAATAATGAACCCAGGATACTGAACATTCTTCAGATGCTTAATTATTATCTGAAGCATCAGAAGGAAGTTGTTACCAGACGTATCCAATATGATTTGAACAAAGCAGAAGAAAGAGCCCATATATTACAGGGATTATTAATTGCTCTGGACCATATCGATGAAGTAATCCATATCATCCGGGGCTCTCAGAACGGCAATATTGCAAAGGAACGGTTGATAGAACGTTTTAATCTGTCCGATGCTCAGGCTCAGGCCATCATCGACATGAGACTTCGTGCTTTAACCGGTCTTGAAAGAGAAAGACTGGAAGCAGAATTTGCAGAGCTGCAGGCAAGGATAGCAGAGTATAAGGCAATCCTTGCAGATGAAAAGAAGCTTCTGGAAGTTATTAAAGAAGAAATTACATTTATCCGTAATAAATATGGTGATGAGAGAAGAACGAAGATAGGTTATGATGAGTTTGATATTTCCATGGAGGATTTAATTCCGAATGAAACGACCCTTGTTGCGATGACAAAGCTGGGTTATATTAAGCGGATGACCATAGACAACTTTAAGAGCCAGCATCGCGGCGGTAAAGGAATTAAGGGAATGCAGACGATTGATGAGGATTTCATCGAAGAACTGTTTATGACGATGAATCATGACTATATCATGTTCTTTACGAATCAGGGAAGAGTATACCGTTTAAAGGCATATGAAATTCCGGAGGCAAGCAGAACAGCCAGAGGAACGGCAATTATAAATCTGCTGCAGCTTATGCCGGGAGAAAAAATTACGGCAATTATTCCGATTAAAGAATACAAGGAAGACCGTTATCTGTTTATGGCCACGAAGAATGGTATCGTAAAAAAGACAGAGATACAGGAATATGAGAATATCCGAAAGTCCGGCTTAATAGCTATCAACCTTCGTGATGATGATGAACTGATTGAAGTAAAAGTCACCAATGGCCATAAGGATATCTTCCTAGTAACAAAGAATGGAATGTGTATCCGTTTTAATGAACAGGAAGTAAGGCATACGGGAAGGTCCTCAATGGGTGTTATCGGAATGTCCTTAGTCGGAGATGACCAGATTGTAGGAATGCAGCTGGACAGCCAGGGAGAATATTTATTATTCGTATCCGCTTACGGTATGGGAAAAAGAACGGAGATGGATGAATTTACTGCCCAAAGAAGGGGAGGCCGGGGTGTCAAATGCTATAAAATCACAGAAAAGACCGGTGAGGTAATCGGAGTAAACGCAGTCAATGAGAATAACGAGGTTATGCTGATTACCACGGAAGGCATCCTTATTCGTATCATGGCGTCCGGTATCTCCATCCTTGGAAGAGTCACTTCCGGTGTTAAACTGATTAATCTCTATGATAAAAATGTATTCGTAGCAAGTGTGGCAAAGGTAAGGGAAGACACTACGATAACCTCGGATGATGAAGTCATCATTGATTTGGAAAAGGCAATAGATGAAGAAGCACAAGAGGATACCCTGCCGGACACCGATGATATGGAAGATATGTAGTATGCGTAGTATAAATAGTAAAGAAATCATAAATCATGTTAAAGAGATGTGCATAGAAGCCAACTATAAGTTGGCTTCTGATGTAGAGGCCGGTATCCGGGAGGCTTTTAATAGTGAGACCTCTCCCCTTGGAAAGCAGATACTCGGACAGCTCTGTGAAAATCTTGATATTGCGGAAAAAGAACAGATACCCATATGCCAGGATACGGGAATGGCTGTTGTATATATTACAATCGGCCAGGAGGTACATATTGAAGGAGGCCCGTTAGAGGAGGCTGTCAATGAAGGGATACGTCAGGGCTATCAGGAGGGATATTTAAGAAAATCCGTGGTGTCCGACCCTATAATAAGGGAAAACTCAAAGGATAATACACCGGGTATTATTCATTATGAAATTGTTCCCGGCGATAGCCTTGAGATAACGGTTGCACCGAAGGGCTTTGGCAGTGAGAATATGAGCCGTATCTATATGTTAAAGCCTGCGGATGGAATAGACGGAATAAAAAATGCAGTATTGGAGACAGTAAAGGTAGCAGGACCGAACCCATGTCCCCCTATCATCGTAGGGATAGGCATCGGAGGTAGCTTTGAGAAATGTGCTGCCCTTGCAAAGAAAGCGTTAATCAGGGATATTACCAAAAGCTCCGATAAGTCTCATATCAGAAAACTGGAAGAAGAGCTTTTGGAAGCCATTAATGCAATCGGCATCGGTCCGGCAGGACTGGGAGGAAGAACCTCCGCACTGGGGGTTAACATAGAGACATATCCCACCCATATAGCGGGGCTTCCTGTAGCGATTAATATCGGCTGTCATGTGAACAGGCATGTAACGAGGTCTATATAAGAAAGGTAAAGATGCTGTTTGGAAAAACATATAACCACCCCTTTGACAAAGGAACAGATACAGAATATAAAAGCAGGAGACTTTGTATATATAACCGGTATCCTCTACACAGCAAGAGATGCCGCGCATAAGAGAATGCAGGAGGAACTGGCAGAAGGGAAGGCGATTCCCTTTTGCCTGGAAGACAATATTATATATTATATGGGACCTTCCCCTGCCCGCAAGGGACAGGTTATCGGTTCTGCGGGACCGACCACCAGCAGCCGGATGGACAAATATACGCCCAAGCTTCTGGACATGGGCCTTAAAGGAATGATAGGAAAAGGAATCCGAAGTGAAGAGGTTATCGCTTCGATGATAAAAAACCAGGCGGTGTATTTTGCAGCAATCGGCGGAGCAGGGGCATTGCTTTCCAAATGCATCAAAGAATCGAAAATAATTGCCTATGAGGACCTGGGAACAGAAGCTATCCATGAATTATATGTAGAGAATTTCCCTGTCATTGCGGTTATTGATTCAACGGGATATAATTTGTACGAAATACAGCATCAAAGCTGTTGACAAAAGAAATAGCTTTTGTTATACTAATTTTTGCTTCCGTGTGTTTAGTAAGCATCAATTAAATAATATTAATGATTCAGATGAGGAGAAATACTCAAGAGGCTGAAGAGGCGCCCCTGCTAAGGGTGTAGGTCGGGTGACCGGCGCGAGGGTTCAAATCCCTCTTTCTCCGTTTATAACCAGTAGACAGTTTTCTATAAAGAAACCTGTCTATTTTTTTGTCCGAAAATCATCATTCTGATAAAATTCCATCCGAAAAGTATCAAGACGAAAAGAACAAATTGCTGTAAGGTAGTATGCACGATGTTGCATGGATATAAACAAATGACTTTCTGGAAGATATTAAACAGATGGAGGAAAAAAATGAAGAGATGGATTAATAATTTAAAAATTGGTGCAAAAATTACCTGCGGCTTCCTGATGGTAGCGTTGATTGCCGGTTTGATAGGAATAGTCGGAATGATTAGTCTTGAGAGCGTGGATACGGAATACAGGATTGCTTATGAAGATACGGTTGAAGCAATTGAATACTGTCAAAAGATTGATAATAATTTTCAGAAAGTACGTGCCGGCATCTATAAAATTGTGTTGGCTGATACGCAGAAAGACAAGCAGGAAACAGCTGTCAGCATTGTCAGTGCCGGAACCGAAATTGACGAAAATATAGCAAGTTACAGAAATTTATTGAGAAAGTACAAAGCGGAAGAAGTTTCAACAGAACTGGTATTAATTGATGATTTGGAGATTGCGGTTATGGCTTACCGTGAAAAGCGGGCGGAGCTGTTGGACGATATAGGCATGGATGCCAACCGTAAGCTTGAAGGATATAATTTTATAAACGAGGTTATCAATCCCTACAGGCAGGGTGTCGATGATGCCATTACCGCCCTTATAGATTATAACAATGTATATGCAGAAGATGAGATTGCTGCGATGGACCAGCTGGTAACAACGACCGAAATCTTTATGATTGCATGTATTGCAGCCGGCGTTGTTATGGCTGTGTTGATTGGAATATTTATCGCACGCAATTTATCAAAACGAGTAGGAATCGTCGTGGAGGCAACTGAAAAACTGTCCAAGGGTGATTTGGAAGTGGATATCGCCATCGCCTCAAAGGATGAAATTGGTGTGCTGGCAGAGGCCTATCGAAATATGTCCGATACTCTAAAAATTATCATAAAGGACCTCTCGCAAGGATTGGAGGCAGTTGCCGACGGTAACTTTGCGTTGGATTCTCAGTCTGAGAGCAGCTATGTGGGCGGCTACCGCCCCATGCTGGACAGCATTCGAAAGATGAGAGACAGGCTCAGCGATACCCTTCGGAATATTAACACGGCAGCTGAACAGGTGGCGACAGGTTCCGACCAGGTTTCCAGCGGAGCACAGGCGTTGGCAAGCGGCTCCACCGAGCAGGCCGCTTCGATTGAGCAACTGACAGCCTCGGTAGAGCATATCGCAGAACAGGCACAGGAGAATTCGGCGATGGTTGCAGCTGCATCAAAAGCTATACAGCAATCCGAAGAAGGGATAGCCGCAGGAAATCATCATATGGAACAGCTCACACTTGCTATGTCTGAAATTGACTCCGCATCCAATCAGATTGCCAATATTACCAAAGTCATTGAGGATATTGCCTTCCAGACGAATATTCTGGCACTTAACGCAGCCATTGAGGCGGCCAGGGCAGGGAATGCCGGAAAAGGTTTTGCGGTTGTTGCAGATGAGGTACGAACCCTTGCCGCAAAATCAGGTGAAGCGGCCAAACAGACAGCCCAACTGATTCAAAATTCTGTCATGACAGTAGCCAGAGGGACTGAAATCACAGGCCAAACCGCACAGATACTGAAAGCGGTAGGCGACGGAGCAATTGAGGTAATCGAAAATTTCGAGAAGATTGACAAATCCATCTCAGAGCAAAATGACGCAATCGGGCAGATTAGACAGGGCCTTTCACAGATATCCGCTGTTGTACAGACCAATGCTGCTACGGCGGAGGAAAACTCTGCCACCAGTGAAGAGATGTCTGCCCAGGCCTCCATGCTGCGCCAGGAGGTAGGAAAATTCAGGCTGAAAGGAGAGATACATACATATTCTGACAAGAGGAACCTTTCTGATATTCGTATGATTGGTACATCTGATTTGGGTTTGGGAAAATATTAATATAAAAAAGATAGATAGAAACAGTTTTTCTTTTTATGATTCTCATGGTACAATTATAGCGAAGCACATACTTTTATAGTATTCTGGGCGAAAGGAAGCGCAGGGACAGGAATCGAAGAGGTCTAGGAGAAGAACGAATGATTTTAAAAGAACAGATACAAAATTACTTGGCTTATAATGAGCAGGAAGAAAACGACAAAAGAATTATGTTAAATTACATAGATGAGAATCATGATGTTTTAACCAGAAGCAATGAAATAGCACATTTTACTGCTTCCGCCTGGGTGATAAACCCCAGTGAAAGCAAATTATTAATGATATATCATAATATCTATAAATCATGGGCATGGACAGGCGGTCATGCAGATGGAGAGGAAAATCTGCTTTCAGTTGCAATCCGTGAGGTTCAGGAGGAGACGGGCATTACAAAAGTCGTTCCAGTGACAGAGGATATCTTCTCACTGGAAATCATAACCGTGGATGGACATATGAAAAAAGGAAAATACATCTCACCGCATCTGCACTTGAACATTACATTCTTATTGAAAGCCCTTGAGGATGAAGAACTTATTACAAAGCCCGATGAAAATAGCGGAGTAAAATGGATGGGCATTGAAGAAGCTGTTTCAGCATCAAACGAACCCTGGATGCAGGAAATATACAGAAAACTCAACCGAAAACTTAAAGAAACGATAAATTTGACCTAACATTCTAAAAATATTATATGGAAGAAGCCGGTTTATGATAACCGGCTTCTTTTGCTTATACCTGCGTTCTTATCTGTATCAGATTATTGGATTGAACATAAAATATAAGTAAATAAGTAGTTTGGAATGGGCATAAATGATAACGATTAGTTTGTGTATGATTGTAAAGAATGAAGAAGACGTACTTGAAAGGTGTTTAAATTCTGCTAAGGAGTTAGTGGATGAGATTATTATTGTGGATACCGGCTCTACGGATGGAACGAAAGATATAGCAAAAAAGTTCACCGATAAAATATATGATTTCAAATGGATTAATGATTTTTCAGCAGCCCGTAATTTTGCCTTTGATAAAGCAACGATGGATTATACCTTTTGGATGGATGCAGATGATGTTATTCTTCCGGAAGATCAAATTAAATTTAACAAATTAAAAAATGAGCTGCCATCGGACATTGATGTTGTCATGATGCATTATAATATTGCTTTTGATGATAAAGGCAGAGTAACTTTTTCATATTATAGAGAACGCCTTTTAAGGAGAAGCCTGAATTTAAAATGGCATGAGCCGGTACATGAATATTTAAAGCTTTCCGGAAAAATAGTCAATTCAGATGTCTGTATAACCCATGCCAAAATAAAAGAAGAAAAAACGTCAAGAAACTTAGAGATATATAAAGCGCTGCTGGACCGGGGAGAAAAGCTCTCACCCAGAGGGACCTATTACTATGCAAGGGAACTTAAAGATAATAAAAAGTATGAAGAAGCAATCCGTTACTTTATAGAATTCTTGGACTCAAACCGGGGATGGGTAGAGGATAATATTTCAGCCTGTGCAGAATTAGCAAAATGCTATCAAGCTTTAGAGGACTCAAAAAACGCTTTAGGTGCTATGTTTCGCAGCTTTTCTTATGACACGCCCCGCGGGGAGATTTGCTGCCAGATAGGCTATCATTTTAAAAACAATAACCAATTCCGCCAGGCCGTCTATTGGTTTGAAACAGCTCTTTCACTTGAAAAACCAATCGATTCATGGGGATTTTACCAGAAGGATTATTGGGGCTATATTCCCTGCCTTGAATGTGTAGTATGCTACGATAAGCTGGGAAATCATATAAAGGCAGAAGAGTACAACGATAAGGCGGCCATTTATAAACCGGATTCTCCTGCTGTTGCTCACAATAAGAAGTATTTTGAAAGTAAAAGACAATTACTGAAAGAGGCTTTGAAGAAATAATGATATACTGGCGATTCGGAAACTTATTCGCGGATATATAAAATGACTTGTCAATGACAGCGTTATTCTATATATCCGTTTTTACTTTTTAGATATTTCCCGAATCGAGTAGGAGAAAATTTCTCGGAGTGAGAAATTTTCGACCTCTCACACCACCGTGCGTACCGTCCGGTACACGGCGGTTCAATCAACTTAACATTTCGCACACTTTTCAGTGTAATAATCTAACATTGAGACTAGTCCAAATGTGGCTAGTCTTTTGTTTGTAATAACATAATTCAACGCGCCTCTGCATACATGTGCAATTCTCGCTCCAGTGTATGCTATTGCATATGCATCTTCTTTATACATTCCCAACTTTATCAAGTTCGTTGCTCTGTTTTGTGGAGTTTTCCAATGCTTCCAAATACACATACGTATGCGATAGCGAATCTTACTGTCCATCTTTGTACAGAGAGTTTTCATACTTCCAATCTTAAAATAATTTATCCACCCTCTGATTAGTTCGTTGAGTTTCTTCACTTTATAGGCATTGTCTACTCCCCAACTTCTGCAAGTGAGTTGTTTCATTCTCACTTTAAACTTTGCTATCGACTTTGCATGTGGTTTTGCCTTATACTGACGTGCTCTGCTGTCTAAATAAAATCCGAACCCCAGGTATTTCAAACCGCTTGGTCTGTCCACCTTGCTCTTTGTCATATTCACTTTAAGCCCCAGTTTCTCCTCAATAAACTTCGTGAGATTCCTCATCACTCGATTTGCAGACATTTCACTTCCGACCATAACAATACAATCGTCTGCATATCTGACAAAATTCAGTCCTCTTTGTTCCATCTCCTTATCAAGTTCATTTAACATGATGTTTGCAAGAAGCGGCGAAAGATTTCCACCTTGAGGTGTTCCTACCACCGATTCCC
Organism: Bacillota bacterium; assembly: GCA_023419655.1. GTDB lineage: Bacteria > Bacillota > Clostridia > Lachnospirales > Lachnospiraceae > Mobilitalea. The sequence goes on from JAEZXP010000041.1 coordinate 9,066, forward strand.
TGTATTCCTCATCTACCATGATTCCACTGACAAGAAATTTTCTGATGATAGATATAACATCTCCATCTTTAATCGTTCTGCCTATGAGAGTCATTAACTTATCATGGTTTACTGTGTCAAAGAACTTTTCCAAGTCAATATCGACTATCCAGTCATTTCCATCATTCATCATATCTAATGCTGTTATGATTGCCTGCTGTGCACATCTATTCGGTCTGAATCCATAGCTATGGTCATGAAACTCTTCCTCATAGATTGGTGTTAATACCTGCGCAATCGCTTGTTGTACAAATCGGTCTGTTACTGTTGGTACTCCCAGGTTTCTGACTCCGCCATCTGGCTTTGGTATCTCCACTCTGCGCACTGGCTGAGGCTTATATTTCCTCGTCCTCAACTGTCCCTTGATGATTTCGCCGTTCTTTTCAAGATGTTCTTTGAGTTCTGTGTACTTCATATCATCCACTCCCTCTGCACCTTTGTTTCGTACGACTTGCAGATATGCAGTATTGAGATTTTCTTTACTTAATATCTGCTTCATTAGACTACTTGTGTCCATGCGTTGTTTCCTTTCCATCTCGCTGGATTTGACCACCTTTTTCCCGATTGGTTACGGCAGGTGTTGTCATTTCTGCAATACGAGACCTACTCCAACTGATTGATTGTTCGCCCCTTTGCTCCATTTCCATTACAGAAACTTCTTCACTACTATGGGCTCGGCTGACTTCTCACAGTTCGTTGTTTCTCGGCTAATGGAACCGCTGTGAGACCTCCACGCTTAAGGTGCACGCTCTTTCTCCCCATATATCCGCCGCATTTACTCTGCTACTACAAATGTGGTAGTAATTAGACTTTGTTGTATTTTGCCAACTTATCTCTCGTAGCCTGGCCTTTTATGCGATTTCTGTCCGTCGGACCAGAGATTTGCTTACAGCTTCCTTCAGATTCCACCTCACGATGGACACCCTTGCTGTTCAGCTATACACTTCCCACTACCTGGGCATGTTGGGGACTTTCACCCCTTAGAGCGCGCCCATGGCGCGCAAACAAAGAATATGGCCAGCCCTTTCGGACTGACCATAGCTTGTATAAAAGGCATCAGGTAACCTGAATAATAGTCAAGTCAGCCTGAATAGGCGATGTTCCATAAGTGACCGTTGTTCCGGTGTTGTTGAAAAGACTGAATATCGTTGGTGAACTTACGGACGTAATCAAGGCATTACCATTCAACTGCAGCGTGGTAACGGGAGAGGGAGAACTAGCTAAAATTGTCCCTGAGCCGCCAGATAGGACCCTTATGCCGAAATTAACAAACGTATTTGCCTCTGCACCATCGGTGTTGACCCACCAGGAAATATAGTAATTACCTGTCTGCGTGATAAAGAAAGTTCCAGTTCCTGCGTTGTAGGTGATAGCCGAAGAAGGTGCGTTTACAACGGTATCAAACAAAACGTTGATATTGTTATTAATCGTGCCGCCGCTGCTTCCCTGCAATTGAACCTGCAGGCCGGAAAGCAGGTTGGCGGGAGCCGTACCCGTGGGGCCGGTAGCGCCGGTAGGTCCCGTAGGGCCAATAAGACCGTCAGCGCCGGTAGGACCGGTAGCACCAGTGGGGCCGGTAGGACCAATAAGACCGTCAGCACCCGTAGGGC
>JAEZXP010000101.1 GCA_023419655.1 Bacillota bacterium
ACGTCGCCTTTGACTTATCGTTCAGCTCTTCTATGATGTGTCTGCCGTCATTGGTTATCGCCTGCGTAGCGTCCGCTATTTTTTCGTTTTCATTCGTATTTTCATACAGCAGGTTAATCTGTTCCGCCAGTCCTGACATCTGGGTCAGACAATGCTCGGCATCCTCCGCCTGATGGATAATACCGCCGCCTATATCTTCAATCGTTGCAGTTATTCCCTGGGTAGCCTCCAGCAAATCCCTTGAGGTGGACGACAGATGCTTGGCCGAGTTGCTTACCGTGCCGCTGACTCCCTGTACCTCCCCAATCAAATTGCTCATGTTGTCAACCATATTCGATATACCGACCGCCAGATTCTTAAATTCATCTTTACGCTTTGTATTAAATTGTACGGTAAAATCTCCTCTGGCCGCCTGTGCAATTGATTTATTCATACTGTCGATGGTATCGGTAATTCCTTTCGTTATAAGAAATACGACGGCAAATGCCACGATACATGCCAGCGTAACAAATGCAATACTTAAAGTCCGGATTCCCTTTACTTCATTTGTAATGGTACTCTTTGGTATCAGAGAGCAAATCATACCCGGTATACCGTCAAACTTATTATAGATAAACAAATAATCCTTGTCCCTGAATTTTTCATAAGAAAAGCCGCTGGTTGCTTCTGATTCCAAAGCCTTCTGGTAATAGCTCCGGCCGATAAACAGGCTGCCCATACCCGGCTCCGACAGAGTTTCTCTCCCATCCGCCGTTATAAATCCCTGTATGCTGCCTTCTCCCATATAATAGTCATTAAACATCTCTTTTATACGGTCCACCGATATATCAAAAATAATAAAACCCCGTCCGTCACTGAATTTTCTGATAATAGAGATTGCGTAATTATTGGTACTGTACTCTCTGTCCTTGAATGATATCTCGTCAAGCTCACTGTGATTCCCCAGCCACATGTATTGTGCCTTGGTTTCTTTGAAAGCAAGGCCTATGCTTGACGCCTCCATAGAAGGATATAAATTATCATTTATACCACTGGTCGTGGATACTCCCACTCCATTGGCACCAATGATATGTATATCCGATAGAAAATAATTTGACCTGACATTCAGACCAATTCTGTCCTTCAAATCATCATAGGATTTCTTACTTGCCATCGCATCCTCAAAGCTTAACTCAAAAAATTTCTTAAAGTTAATGTCAAGAACGATTTCCATCGATGACTGCTCTGCCATGCTCAGACCCAGATTCATATACTTTTTTGTCGCATTTATCGTGTCCGATGCACTGACTTCATAGTTCTTAATAATCGCTTCTTCTGACTTTTGGTACGACATCACACCGTAAACAGCCAAAAAAAGTACCGGCACTAAAAGCCCCACAGCAAGCTTTACCTTTATGCTCCCCCAAATACTTGATAAAGGTAATCTCCCAAGCTTCGACTTAATACCCAGAACAAATTGCTTTAAGCCATTCTTCATAGGTAAACCCCCCTATAATTTTACATTATATCTATAATATAGCAGTAATCTTACATAAAATCAATGGGTTTTGTCAGTTTCTTTCTATGATATATGCCGAATTGTAATTTTATAATGTTTTAGTCGATAAGCCGGTACTCTTTCGGTGATTTACCGGTAATTTTTCTGAAATTCCGGTGAAAGGTCTTCAAATTATTATATCCGCAATTAACAGCGATATCTCCGATGGTATCCGCAGAATTCTTTAGCAAATAACAGGCCTGTGAAATCCTGTAATTATTCAGGTATTCTGTAAAGGTCATATCCATCTGCCGGGCAAATAATTTTGATATGTACGGGTAATCGTACTGCAGCTTCTTCGCCACGTCCTTTAAGGTAAAGTCAGAAGAATAATTCTGCTCCACAAAGAGAATAATCTTATAAAGCAATTTCATCTGAGTTGACTGCAAAGCCTCAACAAACAGCTTTTGTCTTACCATCCGGTCGCATATATCATAGAGAAAGCTTTTCTGGCTGTATATATTATGCAGCTTATCAACATTTAATTTCTTTTCTAAATGCAATACATTATCATCCGGCACAGTACCCTTATAGTTCATAAAAAAATCACCTACCAGTTCCGGAGCAAATAAAATAACCGTGATTTTAGAATAATCCTTTGTTATAAATTCATGTACCTGATTCGGAAATACAAATGCCATATCATTTTTTTGCAGATGATATTCCTTCTGGTCAATCGATATCGTCAGATTTCCGCTGTTAACATAGATAATTTCAAAAGCCAGATGAAAATGAAGGGGAAACGAAAAATTCTTAAGTGATGTTATACGAAAAAATTCTTTTCCCTCCACTCCATGCTTTTCAAAAAAAATCATTCTTTCCTCCATTCCGCTGCCAATTCAGCACAAAATCATACATGAAAAAGTTTCGCTGCAATTTCTTTCATCAAATAAAACACGAATATTGTCTTATAGTATACTATATTTTGGATTGAGTAAGCAACCCATATTATCTATAATTAAAGGCAATAAAATTATAAAAGGAGGTTTTATAAAATGATATATCATGTGGCAAAAAACGGTTCTGACCTGGGACAGGGCACTTTGCAGGAGCCGTTTCTTACAATTAATAAAGCTGCCTCTGTTGCAGTTGCCGGAGACACGATTACTGTCCATGAAGGTGTGTATCGTGAATGGGTAAATCCTAAATACAAGGGATTAAGCGATAAACGAAGAATCGTCTATCAGGCTGCTCAGGATGAAAAGGTTGTTATCAAGGGCTCCGAAGAAATCAAAGACTGGCAGAAGGTAGAGGGCAATGTATGGAAGACGGTCCTTCCCAATAGCCTTTTCGGTGATTACAACCCCTATGAATTGGAGGTATTCGGTGACTGGCTTATAACAACTGATATCAAGCATCTGGGTGATGTATATCTTAACGGGATGTCGTTCTATGAGGTTACCAGCTATGACCAGCTGATAAATCCTGAGGTCCGAACAGAGATATTAGACAACTGGACCAAAACAATTGTACCGGTTCACAACCCGGAGCAGACAAAATACGTCTGGTTTGCAGAAGTAACCGGGGATACCACAACCATCTATGCGAATTTCCAGGGCGCAGACCCATGCAAGGAACTCGTTGAAATCAATGTCCGCCGGTCCTGCTTCTATCCAAAGGAAACCGGAATCGATTATATCACCGTAAGAGGCTTTGAGATGGCTCACGGTGCAACCCCCTGGGCACCTCCCACTGCTGACCAGCCCGGACTTATCGGCGCCCATTGGAGCAAGGGCTGGATAATCGAGAACAATATCATTCATGACTCAAAATGCAGTGCTGTCAGCATCGGCAAGGAAGGCTCCACCGGACATAACTACCGCTCCATCCGCAAGGACAAGCCCGGCTATCAATACCAGCTTGAATCTGTATTTTCTGCCGAGCGCAATGGCTGGTGCAAGGAAAAAATCGGTTCCCATATCATACGGTACAATACCATCTATGACTGCGGACAGAACGGCATCGTCGGTCATCTGGGATGTGTATTCAGCGATATTCACCACAACCATATCTACAATATCGCCTTAAAGCGTGAATTTTACGGTCATGAAATAGCCGGAATCAAGCTCCATGCCGCAATCGATGTCCAGATTCATCACAACCGAATTCATGACTGCTCCTTAGGAATATGGTCCGACTGGCAGACCCAGGGCACACGATTCAGCAAGAACCTTTTATACAACAATTGCCGTGATTTATTCGTGGAGGTAAGTCATGGTCCATACATTGTCGACCATAATATCATGACGGCTGATTATGCCATTGACAACGTGGCACAGGGCGGTGCCTATATTAATAATCTGATTCGCGGAAGAATGGTTCAAAGAGATGTGCTTGCCCGTTCAACACAGTATCATCTGCCCCATAGTACAAAAATAAAAGGCTTTTCACTTGTTTACGGCAAAGATGACCGTTTTTACAACAATCTCTTTGTCGGGGTTGAAGAATCAGAAGGAGCCGAAATCGCCGGAACAGCCGGAACCTCTCATTATAACGGCGCTCCTACCTCTATGGAAGAATATATTGAAGAGGTCCACAAGAATCACGGTGACCTTGATACCTTCTTAAAGGTTCAGCAACCGGTATATATTAACAATAATATGTATCTTAACGGCGCTGTTCCATTTGACAAAGAGAAAGACAAGCTGGTGAATGATAATTTCGACCCCAAGGTCAGCATTGTTGAGGAAGGCGACGAAGTGTACCTGTCCATTGAATTACCCGACAACTTCGAAGAGCTTCCGGGTCCGGTTCATTCAACGGATACTCTTCCCAGAGTTCGTATCGTTGATGCCGAATTTGAACAGCCCGACGCAAGCAAGGTCGTACTGGATACGGATTACCTTGACAGCAAAAAAGGGGGCGAATCACCTTTAGGTCCGATTTCGAACCTCAAAAAAGGTAAAAATTATATTAAGGTGTGGTAATATTTTAGGGGAGCAATTTTGCTCCCCTTATTTTTTAAAACTATCTAACCAATTTTATAATTCTCATGAATTTTCTTGCCATCTTCATGGCTGTATTTAGAAAGGGTCCTTCCATCTCCTTCTTTATCTGTTTTAGCTCTTTTCGGATTTCGATGTTTTGCGGGCAGTGCTTTTCACATTTTCCGCAGCCTGTACAGATGGAAGCATAGGCAGGGTTATCGGATAGTCCGCCCAGGGTGCGAAGATAGATGGTTTTGTTTCGTTTTTCATCCAACAGGTATTTGTCATTATATACAGAGAAACATCCCGGAATGTTAACACCGAATGGACAGGGCATGCAATACCCGCATCCGGTACAGGGAACTTTGGTTTTCTCATGCATAATCTCCATTACCCTGTCAAATACCTCAACCTCTTCCTCCGACAGAGAATCAGGAAGCCCCTCCTCTGCGATACGCACATTTTCTTCAAGCTGCTTCTCATCACGCATACCCGATAAAACCACCGTAACTTCCGGATGGTTCCATATCCATCGGAGCGCCCATTCTACAGGCGTAGATTCTCTGTCATGGGAGGAAAACGCATGCAGTACCTCTTTCGGCAGACGCTCTGCCAGTCTTCCGCCCCGAAGGGGTTCCATTATAATAACGGGGATTCCCAGCGAATGGGCAAGCTGCAGCCCTGATTTGCCCGCCTGATTGTTCACATCCAGATAATTGTATTGAATCTGGCAAAAATCCCAATGATAGGCTGTAATTAGCTGTTCAAAAGCCGTCTTGGAGCCATGGAAGGAGAATCCGAGATTTTTAATAACACCCTGTCTTTTTAAATCCTCCAGCCAATCCATTACCCCAAGCGCCTTCATCTTCTCAAAGCCTGCCATATCTGACAGCATATGAAGCAGATAATAATCCACATAATCCGTCCTAAGCTTTGAAAGCTGTGTGGCGAATATCTTTTTTGCACCGTCAAGCTTACTGAACATGAACGGAGGAAGCTTTGTCGCAATCTTTACATTTTCCCGATATCCGCCGGATAAAGCCTTCCCGAGAATGGTCTCGCTTTTACCCCCGTTATAAAAATAAGCCGTATCAAAGTAATTAATCCCCTTATTCATACATTCTCTGATTAAGGCAATGGACCTTTCCTCATCCACACTGCCGTTCTTCATAGGAAAACGCATGCAGCCAAAGCCCAGAATGGATAATTTATCTTTGTTTTTACTATTCGTTCTGGTAAGCATGAAGTCATCCTCTCTTTTCTCATCACTTGTCTGGGTTATAATGAATCTGATTATTTTTTCGTGGATATAGAAGACAGACCGAACAAGCTGCCGAAGAACCCAAGCAAAAGACTTAAGGATGGCAGTAAGAAGGTCATCTTATCAATTAATTCTCCTCTGGGCGGCAGCGACAAAAACGGGATTGTTCCGCCTATACTGTTATAGGCTCCATTTATCAGCAGCACAATGGATAAAGCTGCAATCAATCCTCCCAGCAAGGTCAGCAAAAGCCCTGTCAGCACATAGGGAAATCCTATAAATGCGCCGGGAGAACCCAGAAGCCTCAGGGTGTTAATCTGCTCCTTATTGTTATATATCCCCTGACGAATCATATGGGAAAGAATAATAAGCGTGGTTATCCCTACGGCCGCTATCATAAGATATCCCAGCAGCTTTAATGCATGGGTAATATCCTGTATCTTCTCCAACACATCCCTGTTGTCTCTGACATATTCGATACCATCCATATCCTTTATACTGCCAAGAACCAGGTCCATGTTCTCTACGTTAATCTGTATCTCCACAAAGGCTTCAAAGGGATTCTCATCAAAAAGCTCAAGAATTCTGGCTTCCTCTCCCAGTATATCCTCCATCCTGTTCTTTGCCTCGTCCTCATCAACAAGCCTGGTACTGCGGACTCCGTCTATTTTTCCTATTTTTGCAACGATGTTATCTTTTTCTACTGCTGTAGTCTCTTGTGAAAAATACCCGTTAATCTCCGCCTCTTCATTGAGCATCACCACCAGACGGTTGCCGATATCGGTACCGGTTATTACAATTCCCAAAAGAAATAGAATCAGTCCCGTACCGATAACCGAGAAAATATTGGACAGAAGGTTAAGCCGGATAATCCTTCCCGTTTCCTTGATAAAATAACCGATATTGAACAGAAAGCTTTTCATACCTTCTCCCTCCGTTCTATGGTAAGTCTGCCGCTATTTACCCTTATAAAGGTGGCATTCTTCTCATCCTTAATAAGATGGGTTGCATGGGTGGTTATAATAACGGTGGTATCCTCTGTCATAAAGGACTTTAACAGCTCCAGTATATTGATGGCATTGTCATAATCAAGATTCCCGGTAGGCTCGTCTGCCAGAATAAGCGACGGTTTTCTTGCAACCGCTCTGGCAATGGCAACCCTTTGGGATTCTCCCCATGACAGATTTTCTACCTTTGATAATTTCTTATGTCCCAATCCGACTTTTTCCAGAGCCTCATGAGCCAGGGCTTTCATCTGCTTCGGCATAATTCCAAGAAACCGCATTCCCATCATGACATTTTCCAGGGATGTTCTGCCCTCTATTAATTTAAATTCCTGAAATACAGGCCCTATCTTTCTCCTGATTTTGCGAATATCCCTTCCCCTGTTGTTATGGATGGCTTTACCCAGAACCATCAGCTTTCCGGACGACGGATATTCCATTCCCATCAATAATTTTAACAGGCTTGTTTTGCCTGAGCCGCTGGGTCCTGTTATGTATACCAACTCGCCCGGCCTTATGTCCAGATTAACATCTGTCAGTGCCTGTGTACTATCCGGATAGATTAGTGATACATCTCTTGCTTCAATCATCTTTTCCTCTCATTCCGCCGCCCCTGTGGCGGCACCAAATATCTCTGTCTGACTAGAACAGAAAGCCTGTATCAATCGTAAAATGAATAAATCCGTCTGCCGTCTCCACATCTTCAAGCTCAATGTCAACGGTTACCATCTCACCTGCAACCTGCTCAAAATCAATTAAAAGAGGCCCATTCTTAAATAATTCATCCATCGATTCCGTCTCCAGAGCCATTCCATAAAAGGTTCCGGATTCAGGTACAAACAGCAGGGCAGCACTTCCTTCCAGAATAAAATAACCCTCTAAAACCAGATTATTATCCGGTACCTCAATCCTCACCCCATCCTGACTGAAGCTGAATACGATTTCCGATAGCGTAGAATTCTCATTCATAATCCGGTTAAAGGTATCCTGATGTACGGAGCCCTTTAGTGAGAAGAAATTAAATTTCAAATTCAGGTCCTCGGTTGTAAAATGGCCTTCACCTATAATCCTTGAAAACTCATCCACGATGTTTGAAAATAATCTTTTTAGATTCTCCCACATCATGGTCAGGTTATCAAGATATTGCTGATACATCTCTTTTTCATCCTCCAGAGAGTCCAGATAGGCTTCCTGCTCTTCTGCCAATCGCTTTCTGGCAGCGATGGGCTCCTGAAGCTCCTCTCTTTTAACTTCCAATAGGGCCATATTATCCGAGAGATTTTTTCTCGTCTCCTCCAGATATTGCTTGCTCTCTTCTATGGAAGCCAAAAGCTCACCGGTATTTTTTGAAATATCCTTGATAAGATTTAAGCTTTTTATGAAGGATGTCAGGTTTTCGGCCTTTAAAAGAATATCCAGATAGGAAGCCGGTCCTCCCCGCTGATAGCTGATTAAAACCTGCTCCATAACTCCCAGATACAGATTATAATTCTCCTGTTCCTTCAATATGGATATATCCAGCTTGTCTATCTCCTTTACAAGCTCATTTATTTCTGCGGTAAGCCTTGCCTCTTCCCGCTCCATTTCCTCTATCTCCTGGGTAAGGATAAAGAGCCTTTCCAGTGTTTCCTGTTCCTTCTCACTAATTCCCGTAAGCTGGCCGCTGGCCTCCTCAATCGACTTAACCTCACCGGCTGCTTCAAAAGGCCTGAGCAATATACTCATACCCAGTACAAGCACAACAATAAAGGAATATTTCCATTTCTTTGGCTTCATCCGGCACCCCCTTATTACTTCTTATTTTTTTGGAAAGCATGGATTGACTGATATCCTCCGGTGATATTCTTCACATTATATCCCTTCTGGCTAAGAATTCTGTCCGCAATATATCCTCTTACACCCACTCTGCAATAAGCCAGAATCAGCTTATCCTTTGGCAGCTCGTCGATTCTTTCTCTCAGCTCATCAACAGGTATATTCAGCGCTCCGTCGATGTGCCCGTAGCGGTATTCCATATCCGTACGGACATCCAGCATAACATAATTCTCAGGCTCCAGCTTTTGCACCTGATTCCAGGTTATCATGTGGGAAATTCCGTTTAGAACATTCTCTGCCACGAAGCCTGCCATATTTACAGGGTCCTTGGCTGATGAATACGGCGGGGCATAAGAAAGCTCCAGCTCTGTCAAATCTTTGGCCGTTCCCTTCATACGAATTACCGCAGCAATAACATCAATCCTTTTATCCACCCCATCATAGCCTATGCCCTGGGCACCCAATATCTTACCGTCCTCTGCAAATATCAGCTTCAATGTCATCTGCCTTGCACCGGGATAATAGGATGCATGGGATGCGGGATGAACAAATACCGCATGATACGTAATATCATTCTTACTCAGCATCCTTTCATTCAGGCCCGTACTGGCGGCAGTCAGGTTAAACACCTTGATAATGGAGGTTCCCTGCGAGCCTTCATACACCGAATCAAGTCCTGCTATATTGTCGGCGGCTATTCTGCCCTGCTTATTGGCAGGACCTGCAAGGGGTATCGCAGTCTTTGCCCCTGTAATATAATCAATAACCTCTACGGCATCTCCAACCGCATAGACCCCCAAAGCAGATGTCTCCATTCTTTTATTTACGATAATATGACCCCTTGGTCCAAGCTCTATCCCGCTTTCTTTCAGGAAGCCGGTATCCGGTGTCACACCGATTGCCAATATTACCATATCCGCCGTAAGCTTCGTTTCACTGGCAAGCGTAACCTCAACCTGGCTATCCTTTTCCGCAAAGGATTTAACGCCGTCTCTAAGAATCAGCTTTATTCCTCCCCGGGTCAATTCCTGCTCCGCCATCATTACCATATCCTCATCAAATGGAGCAAGAATATGAGGAGCAGCCTCCACAAGCGTAACATCCATTCCAAGCATCATCAGATTCTCCGCCATCTCCACGCCGATAAAGCCTCCGCCGATAACAATCGCCGAGCTTTTTTCAGAAGTGTTCAGGTCATCAATATATTTCTTAATCGTGTCCGTATCCGGTATGTTTCGCAAGGAGAATATCCTGTCTCCATCGATTCCCGGTATCGCAGGCTTAAGCGGCCTTGCTCCCGGCGATAATACCAAATTATCATAGCTTTCCTCATAGGTGCCCCTGTCCCTGCTTTTGACAATTACCTTTTTATTGTCCGTGTCTACATGTGTTACCTCACTGAATATCCTTACATCAATTTTGAACCGCGCATTCATGTCCTCTGGGGTCTGAACCATAAGATACTCCCGTTCCTCGATTGTTCCGCCGATATAGTATGGTAAACCACAGTTGGCAAATGATATATATCCGTCCCGTTCAAATAGTATTATTTGTGCATCCTCATCCAGTCTTCTCAGTCTTGCTGCCGCCGATGCCCCACCGGCTACTCCGCCGACGATTAATATTTTTTTACCCATACATGTCCTCCAATCACAAATCTCTGAATTGTCTATTTATATAGTAACATATCTGTGTACAATATCCTTTAAAAATATATCTTCTTTGATGCAAAATATATTAATATAGCCGCATTAAAATGTCAACTTAACTATAATCCATACAAAATCGATATTATTTATCCAAAATGTATAAATATCCTCTTATAATTAATGCATATTTTTCCTTGATTGTTTTTAAATCCTTGATATAATTAGTATATCTTTTACTAATTATCGACAAGGAGAAATCAGATGAATAAACACGCAAAACAGAATGAACCATTGGTAACACATCTTTATACTGCTGATCCATCTGCTCACGTGTTCGAAGATAAAATATACATTTATCCTTCTCACGATTTAGAGCATGACGGCGGGTCTGATGATGATGGAACCCAATATGCAATGGAGGATTATCATGTGTTTTCTATGGATGATATTGACTCTGCCGTAACAGACCACGGTGAAATCCTTCATGTAAAGGATGTTCCCTGGGCCAGCAAGCAGATGTGGGCACCTGATGCTGCATATAAAAATGGTACATACTATTTTTACTTTCCCGCTAAAGATAAAGACGGAATCTTTCGTATCGGTGTTGCTACCGGCAAGGCTCCGGCAGGCCCTTTCACTCCTGAACCGGATTATATACCCGGAAGCTTTAGTATCGACCCTGCTGTATTCGTTGATGATGACGGTAAGGCCTATATGTACCTTGGTGGTATCTGGGGCGGACAGCTTGAAAAATGGCAGTCCGGAAGCTTCACACCCGGTGAAGGTCCTCAATCTCCGGAAGAAGAGGCAATTGGCATATATGTAGCTCCCATGAGTGATGATATGCTGACCTTCGCAGAACCGCTTAAAGAGCTTAAGATTCTGGATGAGAATGGCAAGCCTATTCTGGCAGGCGACGAGGACAGACGTTTCTTTGAAGCTGCCTGGGTTCACAAATACAATGGAACCTACTATCTCTCCTATTCAACAGGTTCCTCTCATTATATTGTATATGCAACCAGTGACAGCCCGACGGGTCCCTTCGTATACAGTGGAAGAATCTTAGAGCCTGTTATCGGTTGGACAACCCACCATTCCATCGTAGAATTTAAAGGCAAGTGGTATCTGTTCTATCACGACTCTTCATTATCCGGCGGCATCGACCACAGACGTTCTGTGAAATTCACAGAAATCAAGTATAATGAGGATGGTACCATCCAGACGATTCATCCATACGCATAATCCGGTATGGTTATAAAATAAAATATGACCCTATATAGCCTATTGATATTCATTTATCATAGGCTATATTTATTCGCAATAGCCGGCTGCCTGTCATTGTTTTATATACGCTTTTGACATTGCCAATTTGGCATTGCCATATTGGCAATGCCATAAGTCAGGCTTATGCACAGTATAATAACGATTCGTTTTACGAAAGCGATTAAAAATGCTATACTATTCTATGTGAGTGAATGGAACTGTTCCCTGCACAATTCGTTAATCAAGGAGTATTGCCATGGAAAGATTGATAGGAACTATATCCAGAGGGGTTCGTGCCCCGATTATACGTCAAGGCGATGATATCGTTGAAATTGTTGTCAGAAGTGTCCTTGATGCTGCCGGACAAGATGGTTTTCATATAGGTGACAAGGACATCGTGGCTGTTACTGAAGCCGTTGTTGCCCGCGCCCAGGGAAACTATGCATCTGTAGAGCAAATTGCTTCGGACATCCGCACAAAATTCGGCAAGAATGATATCGGTGTAATATTTCCGATTCTAAGCAGAAATCGGTTTGCCACCTGCCTTAAGGGTATCGCAAGAGGTGCAAAAAAAATCATCCTAATGCTTAGCTATCCTTCTGATGAGGTAGGAAACCACCTTGTGGATTTAGACACCCTGGATGAAAAAGGAGTCAACCCATGGACGGATGTATTATCGGAGGAAACATACCGCCGGCTCTTCGGATATAATAAGCATACATTTACCGGTGTAGACTATATCGAGTATTACAAAGGTTTAATTCAGGATGAAGGCTGTGAGGCAGAAATTATATTAGCAAATGACTGCCGTGCCATCCTTAAGCATACAAAGCATGTTCTTTGCTGTGATATTCATTCCAGAGCCCGTACAAAGAGACTGCTTAAAAAAGCCGGTGCCGGGACAGTATACGGTCTTGATGAGATTCTCACCTCTTCGATTGATGGCAGCGGATATAATGAAGCCTACGGATTATTAGGCAGCAATAAGGCCACGGAAGAGACCGTGAAGCTCTTTCCCCGTGACTGTCAGCCGGTTGTAGATAAAATTCAAAAAAGAATGTTTGAGCTTACCGGAAAGAATATAGAGGCCATGATATATGGTGACGGAGCCTTTAAGGACCCTGTCGGGAAGATATGGGAGCTTGCAGACCCTGTCGTATCTCCTGCCTATACCGACGGACTGGAAGGCCAGCCCAATGAGGTAAAATTAAAATATCTTGCCGACAATGATTTCTCTCATTTGAAGGGAGAGGCGCTTAAGGAAGCTATCTCAGACTATATCCGCAATAAAGAAGATAATCTGCTTGGCAGCATGGTTTCCCAGGGTACAACACCAAGACGTTTAACCGATTTAATCGGTTCCCTGTGTGACCTTACTTCCGGAAGCGGCGATAAGGGAACTCCTATCGTATTGGTCCAGGGATATTTTGATAACTACACAAAATAATAGGAGTAAAATGAAAATAAATATAGAGATTATTCAAGTTCATGATGTTGAAGAAAAAGCAGCAATTGTTTCTGAGGTGTTGCATGATTTGCCCGAATGGTTTGGTTTGCCTGAAAGCACACAAAATTATATTGACGATTCCAGAACTCTGCCGCTATGGGCAGCAAAGAGAAACAATGAAACGTTAGGATTTATTACTCTGACAAATACGAGCGATGACACAGCAGAAGTACATTGTATGGGTGTAAAAAAATCTCTTCATCGGGCAGGTATCGGTTCTTTGCTCTATCATGCATTGGAAGAATACGCCAGAACGAAGTATAAATTTATACAGGTTAAAACCGTTGATGAAGGTCACTATCATGAATATGACCAGACGATTGCCTTTTATAAAAAGATGGGCTTTTCAAAATTCGAAGTCTTCCCAACACTATGGGATGAATGGAATCCATGTCTGGTTCTGGTTAAATGCTTGTAATCAAATAAATACCATTTAAGAAGATAAAACAAGAGACTGAAATATCGCATCCGGCTCCGGATAATCCCGTTCTGGGTATGATATTTTCAGTCTCTATATTGAATATATCCTTTTTCATCGATTCTGTCTATTCGTGAAGCTTAATTCCCACTTTCCCAAGAATCGCTTTAATTCTTTCAACCTGCTCCATGGTTGGCTTTTGCAGCGGCTGTGAGCATACATCCTCCATCGGGATTCCCCGCATCATCATCGCCTTTTTAACCAAAGGAACAAAGGGTACGCCAAACTCAAAAAGCTGTGCAAGTATATCCATCTGCTTTTGATAATACGATATCTTATCGATATCATTTTCTTCAAAGGCCTTGACCCATCCTGCGCCTACCTCCGGAGCAACATTTGTCAGACCGCCGATGACTCCGCTTCCGCCGCTTAGTACATTATGGGCAAAGTTGTCATCGTATCCCGAATAAACCTCAAAATCCGGAAATTCCGATACGACGGTATCAATAAGCTTGCGGGTGTGGGCAAAGTTCGTTACGGTATCCTTACACCCCGCAATATTACTGTGCTTCCTTCTAAGGTTAAGCATTAGCTCCGGTGACAAATCATATCCTGTCCGTTCCGGATAATTGTATATATATATCTTACTATCTACCGCACTGGCAATGGCGTCAAAATAATCCTCCAGACTTCCCTGTGTCAATGAAAAATAATAGGGCGGTACGATGATTACTCCGTCTGCACCCTCTTCTTTAGCAAACCTGGATAGTTCTATCGTTTCTTCCTGCCGCATGGCTCCGGTTCCAACAATAAGCGGAACCCGCTTATCGATATACCGGGCAGCTTCACGGATAAGCTCCTTCTTCTGTTCGGCTGGCATTGCAAAGAATTCTCCCGTACTTCCCATCAGGATAATTCCATCCAGACCGCCTTCAATAACAAAGTCCCAGATTTTTTGGTTCGCCTTCATGTCCAGATTATAATCAGAGTCAAACGCTGTCACAACCGGAGTAATAAATCTTGCTTTCATGGGTAATTCTCCTTCAATTCAAGTATTGTCTTATTGTGTGCTTGTTTTTTTTAAATTCGTATCTATTTATTCGTATCCTGCACCCTGCATTGCTGACAGGGCAAGGGATGAATAGCGTTTTAAAAGTCCTTTCCTTTCCGGTCTCGGAACAATTCCCATCTCCCCCCGTTCTTCAAATACCTTTGCTATATCCTCCGGCCCCATTAGCTTTCCGGCAATTCCGATACAGTCAATCTTTCTTGCAAAGATATCATATTCAATGATATCGCCCTCTCTGACAAATGCCAGCGGCCCGCCGACAGCAGCCTCCGGTGATACATGACCGATTGCGGCTCCCCTGGTAGCCCCTGAAAATCTTCCGTCCGTTATCAGCGATACGGTACCGTTCAGTCTCGGGTCACATACGATTGCCTCCGTCGTCATGAACATCTCCGGCATGCCTGATCCTCTCGGTCCTTCATAACGGATTATAATTACATCCCCGGGATTGATACCTCCCTCAACCACAGCCTTATGCGCCGCTTCCTCCGAGTCAAATACCCTTGCAGGCCCCCGGTGGGCATAGAGTCTTTTATCACAGGCCGAATATTTTACCACGGAACCCTCCGGAGCAATGTTGCCTTTAAGTACGGCGATTGAACCGACCTCTTCTGCTTCCTTTGGCGGGAAAATCACCTGGTCTCTGGTAAGACCGTAATTCGCCAGATAGCCAAGATTTCGTGCAAAGAAATTCTCTTTCTGTAAATCCTCCAGATTCTCCCCAAGGGTTTTACCGGTAACAGTCAGTACATCCAAATCAAGATAATCCTTCAGATACAGCTGAACCATCGGTATCCCTCCTGCAAACCAGAATGCTTCCGTAGGATAAGCTCCGCTGGGAGTCACATTCCCGAGATGGGGTATCTTATGGTTGATTTCATCTACCTTCTCCGGGTCGATTATAATTCCCAGCTCTCTTGCAATCGAGGGCATATGAATCATTGCATTGGTTGAACCGCCAATTGCACTATGAACCACAAAGGCATTATAAAAAGCCTCTTTCGTCATTATCTTGCTTGCGGTAATTCCCTGCTCTGCCAGCTCCATAATCTTTCTGCCTGAATTTCTGGCATATTGCAGAATATCCCTCATGGTTGCCGGAACCAATGCACTTCCGGGAAGGGCTAATCCCAGCGCTTCCGCCATACACTGCATGGTGCTGGCTGTTCCTAAGAATGCACAGGCTCCGCAGGAAGGGCAGCCGGTCAGTTTATAATCCCTTACCTCCCCTTTTGATATTTGTCCTTCTCTTTTTTCCCGTAAGGAGATATCTCCGGCCATCATCGAGGTCTTCATATACGGACTTGGCCGCATGCTTCCGCCCGGTACGAATATCGTCGGAATATCCAGTCTTGCAGCCGCTTTAAGATGAGCCGGTACTGACTTATCGCAGGAAGACGTAAGGATAAGACCATCCCATGGGGTGGCCGAACCATGAACCTCTACCAAATCACATATCGCTTCCCTGGATGCCAGTACATAATTCATGCCGTCATGTCCCTGGGCACACCCATCGCATATATCCGTAGCGTGAAAATGAGCAGGATAGCCCCCGCATTCAAACACACCGTATTTTGCCTGCTCCGTTAACTGATTCAGATGAACACTTCCGGGGTGGCTGTCACCATATACATCCTCAATCAATATCTGCGGTTTTGTAATATCTTTCTCATCCCAGCCGGAGCCTAATTGCAGGGCATCATATTGTGCCCATAGCTTCCGTTCGGGGGTACTCTTTTGAGCTTGTTTTTTCATGTCTTTTCTCCATTTCTATGCATCGTTCTATCTGTCATCTATATTGTAATAGGCATGACTACTCCTGAATTACTCTTCTGTAACAACCTCCAGATAATTTGTTACCGCATACAGGATTTGCCCTTCATACTCAACCCTTGACCAGCCGTTGCTTCCTATTCCTGTTCGTGTAGCAATTTGTCCGTTCTCAAGCGAAGCGGCTATCGTATCATCACTTTCCGTGCTTGGAACCTGTCTCAGGTTTGTTACAATTTTAGCCGTTACCTTCTCATTAACCTCTGTAAAGCTTATTCCCGCTTCCGGGTTATCAATCGTGGGCTGTGAGGCTTCTTTATAATTTAAATCCGTGGTAAGATAGCTGGTTACCGCATACAGGGTTTTTCCCTTATATTCTACTCTTGACCAGCCGTTATCCCCTATTCCCGTCCGTGTGGCCGTATCTCCGTATTGAAGCGTCTCCATCACCTTGCTGCCATTGTCAAGACCGGGGATATCCCTTAGATTTGTAACTTCCTTTGCCGTAACGGTCTCCTTTACCTCCTTAAACTTGATAAGTGCCGTCGGGTCTGCTGTAACCTCTTTTACAGGGGTATCTTCTTTTGCAGCCGCTTCCTCCTCATAGCCAAAATAAGCAATATTAAGGTCAACCGCCCCTTTGATTCCCGGCACGTTTCCATTGTTGGTATACTGCCACATCTCATGAGCACCTGAATAAGAAGATTTCGCATCTGCAGAATCAATCTTATCCGGATACTGGGCAACCCATATCTTGTACTTTGACGTTAACGAATCCGTATCCCAGTCCCGGCTGCCCTCCAGTTCATTTTTAGCCGCATAGAACATCGGTTCATAGCCCTTTCCTTTAATAAAATCAAGGAATGCTACCGCCATACCAGTTCTTTCATCCTTCGTCATGCCATACTGCCTGTTATCCGGGTCTGTAAAGCCCTCACAGTTATATACCACCGGATAGGTAATCTTGTACGGCGCAATGTACTGCGCTACCCACTTTGCCTCTTCTTCCGCCTCTTTCCTGCTGATGGCCGTTGAAAAGAAATATACCCCCAGCTTAATGCCATGCTTCTGTGCCTGCTGCAAATTATACTTTGCATAGGAATCCTCCGTGATTTCGCCATCTACCTGGGTTCTGTAGCCAACCCGTATCATTGCAAATTCCACTCCCGCTTCCTTCACCTTTGCCCAGTCAATCACTCCCTGCCACTTCGCCACATCAATACCGTAGGTAATCATCTCTGTTTCATTCTCTGATTTTTCTATCTCTCTTACATCTATAACAATCCCCTCTGTGCCTTCATGCTGGGGGTCATCTGTATTATCCGGTACTTGCACCGTCTCGCTGTTATCATTGCTATCCGTCTCCTGTGAATCCGGACTATTCCCGGCCTCACCGTCTGCGGAATTATCCCCAGGCTGTATCTCCCCCTGCGGGATATCCGGGTTTTCAGATACGAATTCATCCTCCGGGTCCGAGTTCGGTTCCGTATCTGTATCCGATGTATCTGATATTCGGTTCCCGGCCCCATTCCGGCCGTTAACTCCGGCATTTTGCCGCTTCATTATAACAATCAGAATAACTGTCAGAAGGATAACCGCAAGAACTATTAACGTGCCGTATAACGCCATCTTTTTCTTCGTCATGTTCAGCCTTTCTTTCGCAGCTCAATCTATATTATCCACAGATTACAAAGTATCCCAGAACCAATATCCCCAGAACAATCCGATACCATCCAAATGCCTTAAAATCATTCCGCTTAATATAACTCATCAGGAATTTGATGGCTATAACGGATATAATAAAAGCAACTGCCATTCCCGTAATTAATATAGCAATCTCCATACCGGTAAAGTTGAAACCGAACTTAAGCAGCTTTAGTGCACTGGCCCCAAACATAACCGGAATCGATAAAAAGAAGGAATATTCCGCCGCAACAAAACGGGAGGTTCCAAGTAATATTGCACCCAGTATCGTTACTCCTGAACGGGAGGTTCCGGGCATCAGGGATAATACCTGAATGATACCGATTAAAAGAGCTGTTTTATATGATAACGCATTGAAGCTTTCCATCTTTGGTTCTTTCCCTTTATTTCTGTTTTCAACCATAATAAATAAAACACCATATACAATCAGCATAACGGCAACCATTATGTAATTGTAAAAATGCTTATCAAACCAATCGTCAAACAGTACTCCTAAAACTCCGGCAGGGATTACTCCGATGATAACCTTATACCAGATACTCATGGTATCCTTCTTCTCCTGCGTCGATTTCTTTGGTGAAAGAGGGTTCAGCTTATGAAAATATAACAATACAACCGCTAAAATCGCTCCCAGCTGTATAACAACCCGAAACATCTCCATAAATTCATCTGAGGCATTCAGCTCAACAAATTCTTCAACCAGAATCATATGCCCCGTACTGCTGATGGGAAGCCATTCTGTAATTCCTTCCACAATGCCTAATAATATAGCTTTTAATATTTCTAACATAAGAACCTCCGTCTCTTGGTATGATAGGTCAGAGAAAACCTTGTATAAGCATAGCATTTTTCATCTCTGATTTCAAGGAAATCCAGTCCAAGTATTTTTAAAGGTTGAATGAAAAACTAAATTCCAGTTATCGAAAGTAAATGTGGAATTTAGTCTTCCTTAAATTCCAGCACTCCTTTACAATTAGATTGGTTTCCCAATCCGCAGTGAAAGGAGTTTATTTATGT
>JAEZXP010000150.1 GCA_023419655.1 Bacillota bacterium
GAGGCAATAATCAAAGCATACGATAGAACAGGCGAAGACATGCCGGTACCACAAGCTCATAGAAGCCGTCGTGATATGAACGATAATCGATATGATGATGGTGCGAATAATGATATCCATAACGATACCATCAATATATCTGTCGGAGTACAGACGGAGGACCAATTCATAACAGCGATGTCATATCCGGAGATATCATCCATCTATGTGGAATATAATAGCTTTTCATTACAAAAGATGATAGTCCTGTCAGGTGCGGCATCGGCGGCAGGGAAAGAGACCTTTATTCTTTTGCCCCATATATGCAGGCCGGCGGTATACGAGAAGCTGAATAAGGGCATATTTACATTAACGGAAGATAATGCAATCAGCGGCTTTATTGCAAGGAATTTTGAAGAGGTGCAGCTTCTAAAGAGCATATTTAAAGATACCGGACGGCATAAGAAAATCAGGCTGGACCATACTATGTATGTCTTTAATAAAGAGAGCATATGCTTTTGGAGAGAAAAAGACATTCAGCAATTTACAGCACCAGTAGAATTAAACCATAGGGAGCTTAAAGAGCTGGGCTTGCAGGACGGCGAGCTTATGGTATATGGATATCTTCCGGTTATGGTATCGGCCCAGTGCCTTCATGCCAGTACGAAGAGCTGCAATAAGTGTGCGGCAGGAGAAACCCGAACAGACTATATCGTGGATAGAATAGGTAAGAAGTTCTATATCAAAACCAATTGCAGCAGCTGTTATAATATTATCTATAATGGACAGCGGCTTTCGTTGCTGGGACAGTCGGACAGGATTATGGACTTAAAGCCGGACAAAATCCGATTGGATTTTACCTATGAAACGCCGCAGGAGATGGAAGCGGTGCTGTCTGCTTATAGGGATGTATTCGTAGATGGCCAAAAAGCAGTATTGGAGTTTGATAATATCACAACCGGTCATTTTAAACGTGGTGTTGAATAATAGATGTATATAAAGCAGGTGAAAGAATGAGTGTGGCAATTGAGTTGACAAAATATCTGATGCTTCTTTTAATGGGAGCATATACGTATCATGCTTTCAGGGTGTCCGTTAAAAAGAATAAATCCATTCAGGATAAGTCCTACCGGTGGATGACGGGTTTTCTTTTTACGCTCCATTTCACAGGCTATTTTGCCATGTATCTGCAAGTGCAAAGTGATAAACTGTTACTTCTGTACGGCGGTGAGGTATTGGTATTTGTCCTTGTATTAGCCTTTTACCGCATCGTTTATCCCGGAATATCCGGACTGCTTCTTAGAAATATGCTGATGCTGCTTTCCATCGGATTTATTATTCTTACCAGACTGTCCTTTGATAAAGCGGTCCGCCAGTTCCTTATAACAGCCGTTGCTTTGGGGATTGGTCTTGCTGTTCCCGCATTTATCTACCGGTTTAAATGGATAAGAAATTATGGATGGATATATGGTATAGCGGGAATTGCACTGCTGGTTCTGGTGCTGCTTGTGGGAACGGAACGATACGGAGCGACCAGCTGGCTGACGGTGTTTAAGCTGTTTACCATTCAGCCGACGGAATTCGTAAAGCTGCTTTTTGTATTTTGTATTGCGGCATTATTCGATGAAGGAACGGATTTTAAGAGAGTGTGCGCGGTGACGGTCATGGCTGGCGCGACTGTTTTGACATTGGTTTTTCAAAAGGATTTGGGAGGCGCGCTAATATTTTTTGTGACCTATATCTTTATGCTGTATGCCGCAACGGAAAAACCCTTGTATCTTTTTCTCGGTCTTTCAGGAGGAAGCATGGCGGCATGGGTTGCTTACAAGCTGTTTGACCATGTGAAGGTAAGGGTTATGGCATGGCAAAATCCCTTCGGATATATTGACAATGAGGGCTACCAGATATCACAGTCTCTTTTTGCCATCGGTACCGGAGGATGGTTCGGTATGGGGCTGTTTCAGGGACTGCCCACAACGATTCCTGTGGTTGACAGTGATTTTATATATTCAGCGATAGCAGAAGAATTCGGGGGCTTGTTTGCCCTGTGTTTGATTTTAATATACATTAATTGTTTTATACTTCTGATTAATATATCCCTTAAGCTGGAGGATAATTTCTACCGGCTGTTATCTCTGGGCTTTGCCGTTATGTTCGGATTCCAGATATTTTTATCCGTGGGAGGTGTTATAAAGTTCATACCTTCCACAGGCGTTACATTACCTTTAATCAGCTCCGGCGGGAGCTCCATTGTGGCTACGATAATTATGTTCATGGTGATTCAGGGAATTTACCATGGAGGCAATACATGGATGCAATCGGGCAGAAATGAGCGTAAACATGAAGAATAGAAAGAACAATACAGCATTATCTGTAATTTATATCTTTGTGGGATTATTTGTCCTGATGATGGGCTATTTCTCGTATTTTTTATTGGTAAAGAGTGATGATGTCATTAACAGTACCTATAATCTGCGGCACGATGTTCTGGCTAAAAGGGTAATCAGGGGAAATATTATGTCGGCGGATGGTGTTGTACTGGCGGAGACCATAGGGGATGAAGAGGGAAAGGAGGTTCGCAGCTATCCCTATGATGATATGTATGCCAATGTGGTGGGAAGGGTTACGAGAGGCCGGACAGGGATTGAAGAGGTGGAAAATATTACGCTTCTTACCTCTTACAGCAATTCGGCTGCGGCCATGTATAATGACCTGACCGGTGTCAAGAATCCGGGCAACAATGTCGTATCCACCTTAAATCATAAGCTGACGAAGGTGGCATATGATGCGCTGGGGAATAACAGAGGAGCCGTCGTTGTCATGGAGGCAAAGACCGGTAAAATCCTTGCCATGGTCTCAAAGCCGTCCTACAATCCCAATGATATAGAACTAAACTGGGATAAGCTCTCGGAAGATGAGAAGAAGGAATCGCCCTTAATTAACAGGGCTTCCCAGGGACTTTATCCCCCAGGCTCCACCTTTAAGGTGCTTACGGCCCTTGCCTATATAAGGGAGAATCCGGATTACGGAGATTACAGATACAAATGCAGCGGCAAAACGCAGTACGACGGCATGACGATTCATTGCAATAATAACAAGGCCCATGGAAATGTTGACCTGAAGGATGCCTTTGCAAAATCCTGTAACACCGCATTTTCTACCATAGGACAGGCGTTGTCCATCGATAATTTCCGGAGCCTTAGCGAAAGCTTTTTCTTCAATCAGGCACTGCCTGCCAGAATAACCAATAATCCCAGCAGCTTTATGCTAAAGACCGGCGAATCAGGGGTAAAAGAAGCCATGCAGACAGCTATCGGCCAAGGCAGAACCTTGATATCCCCTCTTCATAATGCAATGATTGCTGCAGCAGTTGCCAATGGCGGCGTTATGATGAAGCCCTATGTCATCGACCGGATAGAAAGTGCCGGAGGAAGAGTGATTAAGGGATATGTACCGGAAGAGGCCGGCGAGGTTATGACGTCTAAAGAAGCGGATTATCTGAAAAGTCTTATGCGTGCAGTTGTAACAGACGGAACAGCCTCCAGGCTGAAGAATCTGAGTGTTAAGGCAGCAGGAAAGACCGGAACCGCCGAGCAGGAGGGAAAGGATTCTCATGGATGGTTTATAGGCTTTGCTCCTGTAAATGACCCAAAGATTGTAATCAGTGTTATTGTTGAGAATAAAGGCTCAGGAAGTGAATATGCCGTACCTATCGCAGAAAAGGTATTTGATGCATATTTTAATTAGTAGGATGGAATATTGTTGTACAATATCCTGCGGACAAATGGCTACCCGTTTTGTGAGAAGTTCATAAAAACAAGTTGATATATTCGTCATACTGATGTATACTTTAGGGT
>JAEZXP010000198.1 GCA_023419655.1 Bacillota bacterium
ACCTTCCGGTTTACGGGATAGCCAGAAATAGGTGTGGAACATCTTAAATGTACAATAGTACCGATGCTTTTTGGCCTCAGCTTCACTCTTTTGAAATACAGGAATTTGCGCTACCAAGTCCGGTAAATCCGGTTCATCGCAGAAAAGAGTACGAGCACAGGAAAACCTATTCCGCATCGGCTCAGACCCCTTTCTTACGATTTCCTCTAAATCTTCACGAGTCATATAATGAATATTGAAGTATCCTCCTTCATACGTGCATTTGCCATAATATACTTCTTCAAGTCCTTCGTCATTTTTCTTCTGTTCACAATAGCTTTTTGATACAATCGCCACACCATCAATATCTGAATCCGGACGTTCCGTACCGGTAGCAACCGAGCCGATTAAAAATAGTGCCTTGATTTCTTCATCTTCTCTGTAATGCTTAATCATATTTTCTATTGATTCCTCATGATGCTTATACATCTATTGTACCTCTTTCTTTTATTCATTGTTTTGCAAACCACTCCAAGCATATTACATTCTTGGAGTGGGATTTCCATAATCTTAAACCATGTTCTCATAATCCTAAAGCCATACCTGCATTCTTCAATTGTATAATAACTTTTTAGTTTTGTATAGAATCAAGATACTTTTCCAGCTTATCTTCTTCACTTATCAGCTGATTATACATTTCATTCAACCTAACATAATCACAGGCAATCTCCGGGCTTTCCATCTGTGCTTTTATTCTTTCGATTTCTCTTTCCGTCTCTTCTATCATCTTTTCCAGCTTTATCGTTTCCTGATTTTTTCTGTCCAGAGCTTTTCTATCCTGATAGGTTCCGTTGGAAGCTGCTTTAGGAGCATTTTTATGAGCTTCATACTTAATGGAAGTACCTGTTTCATCTGATGTAAGCTCTCTTTCTGTGTATTCCTGATAGCCAAAGGGATAATAATTCACCTTATCCCTTTCAAATATCAACAGTGAATCTGCTGTTTTTTGCACAAAATACCTGTCATGGGATACGAATAAAACCGTACCCTCATAGTTTATAAGCATTTCCTCCAATGCCTCTTTCCCCACAATATCCATATGATTCGTCGGCTCATCCAGAATAAGAAGATTAGGTCTTTTTTTAAGGATTTTGGCCAGGCTTAACCGCACCTTCTCTCCGCCTGACAACTGGCAGACCTTTTTATAGACCGTATCCTGTGCAAATAAGAAGCAGCCAAGTGCAGAGCGGGCTTCCGATATAACCATATCCGGAAATTCTTCACAAAAATCCTCCAATACAGTCCTGTCATTATCATTTTGGGCAAGCTGCTGGTCAAAATAACCCGTATCAATTTGAAATCCGTAGAAGAATTCTCCTTCCAGCTTATTGACCTGTTTCACCAGTGTTTTTAATAGCGTCGATTTTCCAATTCCATTTTCACCAATTACCGCCAGCCTTTGCCCCTTCTTTAGTACAAAGCTAACCTCACACAGGGGCTTATCATAGCCTATAACAAGCCTATTCACCCTTAGGACCTCCTGTCCTCCTGCTTTTAGGGGCTTAAATTCTGCCCGGAAGGTCTTGAGGTCGTATTTTTCCGGCGCCTGAATAATATCCATATGCTCAATCTGTTTTAATTTTGATTTGGTCATCGCCACCTTGGTTGGATGGTGCTTATACTTCTCAACCAATGCCATGAGCCTTGCGATTTCCTTCTGCTGCAATTGATAATCCTTCTGCTGCTTATCCCAATTTAACCGCTTCTGCTTTACAAATGCCGAATAATTGCCCTGATACCGTGTCATCTTCCTATGTTCGATTTCATAGGTAACATCCGCTATCTTATCCAGAAACATTCTGTCATGGGAGATGATAACCACCGCTTTCGGATACTGCTTCAAATATCGTTCAAGCCATTCAATCGTGGGCAAATCCAGATGATTCGTAGGCTCATCCAAAAGTAAAATATCAGGCTTGCTTAACAGCAGTCGGATGAATGCCAGCTTTGTTCTCTGTCCGCCGGAAAAGTTTTTTACCGGACGTTTCAAGTCTGTCAGCGCAAATCCAAACTTCGTCACAACCGTTTCCATTTCCGATTGATAGGTATAACCTCCCAAGGTCTCAAAAAGCTCCAATGTTCTTGAATAGTTTGCCAGCACCTCCCTGGAATGGTCCGTCTCCATTCGGATACAAAGCTGTTCCAGCTTTTCCTTCAATTCAAGCAGGGAGGCATACGCCTTTAAAAGCTCTTCCTCCACCGTTGAATGTTCATTTTCAAAGTTAATCTGCTGTAAAAAACCAATCGTTACATTCCCAGCTTTATTAATCCAGCTTTCTTCATCACTGTCCGGATTATCCAGCGAAAGTATACCCGCAATCAGCTTAAATAAAGTGGTCTTACCACAGCCATTTCGACCGACAACTGCGATTTTCTCCGTATTTTTTATTTCAAAATTAATATACTCAAGTATGGTGTCAGCCGCATATTTTACAAGTCCGTTATTGATTTGATAAATCATAAGATATTCCTTTCCTTCCTTAAAGCCTCCCCGTGATAAATTCCTTATTCCTGATGTGGAGACTTATAATTGCTCTAATAAATTTATTGCAAAAATAAAGCCGGACCAGGCTAGCAGCTTCAACCTGTCCGGCAGTTCTATGGCATTATAGTTTTAATCAAAAAAACATTTGTTTAACCAAGGTTTTTCACACTAAAAAACTGCAGACAGGCTAATGCTGCTGCAGTCATTAATATATTAATATCAATGGATTAATCCTGATCCCTATTTCTTAAAATCGTACATCATCCTCAATTAGCCAAGTTCATCGTTTTCTGATTATTTTAAGGAGAATGCACCCGGATGCCAAAATGAGATACTCAAAACAATCCTCATGTAAAATAAAATTTTCATGAGAATTAATAAAGACAGTTTGGCATCAGCTATTTTAAGAAATGAAACCTCCGAGCAAAGCATAGCCAACTTTTTTCAATTGTGGTCTTTGCGCGGAGATAAGTTTCACTGTTCTAATCTCAGTTACAGGCTTCACAGAATTACCCCTTTCCATCTTATTTCATATAATTATTAAGCAAAATAATCCTTACTCATTTGCTTATAATCAAGCTGTTTAAATCCCATTTGTTTATATAAAGCAATCGCGTTTTTGTTATCCCCTGTTACTTCCAGCCGTACCCTCTTATAATCATTCTCCGGTACCCATTTCTTTTCTATCAGTTCAAACAACTTTTTCGCAATACCTTTGCCCCTATAAACCGGTAGAATATATATCTCTTCAATCCACAAACACATACCGCCGGCTTCATTAGAATATGCTACGGCTGCCAGGACATACCCTGCCATCTCGTTATTCCATTCTATAATAAATCCTTTTATAAACGGGCTTTTATCTATACATAATTGAAATGTTTTCTCAAAATGTTGCTCAGGCACAGAATGAACTACATACGGAGGATTATAGAAAACCTTCGAGCTGCTAATATAAAAGCTCTTATCCGCCGGAGAAAACTCTCTAAAAACTACCGACATTTTAATCTCCCTTATAACACGAATCATCTTTTGAAAATTGCCAATCGTTAATAAAACCATTTTACCATATAACCTGCATTCTGTCATGCCATTTCTTATATTCCTGATTGTTCTTCTTATCATCCTTTATTAAATTGATTGACATTACTCTTACAACACTTTACAATATCTATATCCCATGTGGGATAATATATACTTCCGAAAGGAGATGTTTAATTATGACGGATATGGTATTGGTGATTACATCTTAAAACAGAATATCGGGCATATCTTTTTCTTATGCCAGAAGCGTTCCTTGGACGAAAGTGCCTTATGGACGCTTGATTAGTAACCTTTCGTGAATACTGCTGTTCGTTAGATACGATAAAGGCGTATCTTTTTTTATGCCGTGAGACAACAGCTTCTTAAGAGGCTGCTTGTTCACGGTATTTTTACGTCCTAAAATAGTCTTCTCTTGTTTGAGGAATTACAGGAGCCGTCTTTTATGAAGTGAACATTGGGTATATACAGCGATTTATGAATCCAGCGATGAGGTTACATGCAATTGTGAATTTAGACCATTAACAGGAGGACAATGAATATGAATACACAGGGCGAAATACAAATCAAGTCTGAAACACTGACATATGTTTTAAGTAAAATGCTTGGTGCCGGCATAAAGCATGCTGATTATAAAACCAGGCAACTGCATGGCGGCACTCTGGGTAATGTGCAGCTTGTCACAGGTATAGCAGAGGCCACAGACGGCAAAAAACTACCATACAATGTTGTCTTAAAGAAGCAGAGAAAATGGGAACGCTACAGCGACCCTGATTCCTGGCGGCGAGAATATGACCTGTATACTTCTGATTTAGGACAACTGTTCAATGATTCATTTCGCTGGCCGGAATGTTATCACGCAGAGATGAACGGCGATGAGTTCCAAATCTGGATGGAATATATCAGTGGTACGTCCGGCTTAAATCTGACCTGCGAAATGTATGAACGCGCAGCCAGAGAATTGGGGCTGTTTCAGGGCAAACTGTACGTTGAACATCCGGACATATTGCAGTCCCTTACAAATCTAAGCAAAGTGGATTACATGAAAAACTTTTATCTGCATTACAGGTCATGGAACGAAGTGTATGATTACATACGCTCCAATGACTGCCCTATCCCAAAGCATTTATGTGACATGATTATTCATATTGATGAGCATTCGGATGAAATATTTAACCGTATTTCAAAATTGCCCATTGTTTTATGCCATAGGGATTTCTGGGTTGCAAATATATTTGATTATAATGGTAAAATCGCACTCATTGATTGGGACACTGCCGGATGGGGTTACATGGGTGAGGATATCGCAAGCCTGATTGCGGATGAGGCAGATGTTAACTACATGGTAGAAAACTACCATCGATGTGTCCGGGCGTATTACGCGGGTTTTTCGGAATATGCGGATATCTCCCATATCTTCGAACATTGTATCTATGAGATGATTCTGCTTATGTTCGGGTATAGACTTGTAGAAGGCTGCAAGTTTTCCGAAACATCAGATGAAAAAACACTTTGCCTGGATATGCTTCAGAAAATTTACGAAATGAAGGAAGAATAAATTAAAAACACCTCAACATCGAAAGGAGATATGAATTGAAAGCTGAAAGGAAATATCTATTTAAAAATGACCGAAATATTTACAGGGCCAACTTACATTGTCATACCACTGTTTCTGATGGATTCTGGACTCCCGAGCAGACGAAAGAGATGTATAAAGCCCGGGGATACAGTGTAGTTGCTTTTACAGACCATGATATACTAAAAAATCATTCATACCTGAATGATGATGAATTTCTTGCACTGAATGCTTGTGAATTTGAAGTTATACAAGACCTCCACGGAGAACCTTACGAAAAGAAAAAGGTCTATCATTTTAACCTGTATTCTTCCGACCCGGATATAACACAAACTCCCCAGCTTATGCACATGGGTTATGATGATATTGACGCCATAAATGAATACATAAAAGAAAAAACCGAAGAAGGTTTCCTGGTATGCTATAATCATCCTTTCTGGTCTTTGCAGACATACGAGGATTACAGCAAACTAAAAGGATGCTTTGCGGTGGAGATTTATAACCACTGCAGCGAAGTGTCTGACGGATATTATGGATATAATCCTCAGGTTTATGACGAAATGCTTCGTTGTCACAACAAAATATACTGCCTGTCAACCGACGATAACCACACATGCGAGGATGCATTTGGAGGATTCGTCATGATTAACAGCAAGAGCCTGAAGTATAGTGACGTTATCGATTCGCTTAAATGCGGTGATTTTTATTCCAGTCAGGGTCCGGAGATTTATGAAATCTCCATTCAGGATAACAATCTATCTATACGGTGTTCCGACGTATGCCTTATCGTCGTCTATAC
>JAEZXP010000229.1 GCA_023419655.1 Bacillota bacterium
CCTGAAAGCTCACTGATATCTTTATGAAACCAGTCACCAATTCCAAAATAGCTTGATATCTCACCGACTCTTCTCCTTATCACCGCTGCGGGAAGTCCCATGTTCTCCAATCCAAAGGCAAGCTCAGTAAATACTTTATTTGTTACAATCTGATTGTCCGGATTCTGCATAACAAAGCCTATGTCACAGGCGGCAATATCCTCTTCCAATTCCTCCAGCCGGAAACCATTATAGCAGATTGTGCCTGAACGCTCACCCACCGGGGCAAGCTCTCTTTTTAATGTGCGTAAAAGAGTTGTCTTACCGCACCCGGTTTCTCCGCACACCACAATAAAATCTCCGCTCTTCACTGCAAAGGAAACATCATCAATCGCTTTTTGGCTTTCGCCCGGATATGTGAAATTCAAATTTTTGACCTGTAGTATGTCCATTTAAGTTTCTCCTTTGCTTCCAAGCCCGATGGCAGCATAACCAGCAATCCGTAAGCAATATATACCATATTGGCCGCGGCCGATGCACTTACTAAACTGAGCTTCGGATAATAGTTAAACTGTACCTCCCCCGTCGTATATCCTATAATAACAATAGCGGAAAAGACAATGGTTCCCAGAAGTACCAGATAATCTTCCTTTGTCATACGGAAAACAGAAAATTGTGTACGTTTTCCTTTCCCATAGCCTCTTGCCCGCATTGAATTTGCCGTGTCGATTGCATTTTCCATCGACCATGTTACCAATATGGAAAATACCCTCATCCGTCCTTTTATTTTATCGATATAATCATCCTTTGAATAGAATCCCATCGCAGTCTGGGTATTGTTAGCCTTTATTGCCTGCCTGCGAAGCATGGGAATATAACGCAGCGCCATCGATAATACCAGGGAAAGATTCGAAGATATTTTACCAAATAAGAATAAAAGCTTTTCACTGGTCATTATCTTCGTGAATATCCTGCACCAATGAAGTACGGCTATCATCATAATGGCTGTGAATATTCCATATACTGCAGCCTCCAGTGTAATCGCTTTTCCATTCATGAAGAAAAGTACTGTATTTCCCTTATGATTAAATAGCGGGTTAGCTGCTGCTAAAATGATAAACACGAAAAGGTCAAAGGGCATATTTTTTATACATTGTCTCCTGTCATTCATGAATCGCCATAAGCAGGCTCCGATAAGGGAGGCAATCAGGATAACGGGATTATTAATAAACATCACAAATACCATCACTGCAGTAAAATGTATGAATACTACAACCGGGTGTAACGATGAATACCCCCTCATTCTTCACCAACATCCTTTCCTAAGTCACGGGTATATACCCATTCTATCACATCTTTGTCTGAGACAGGATAGTCATTACAGCCCTTGCCCGAAAATTCACCGTTTACCATGTACATCCAGCCTGACAGCTCTCCAAATTCATATTCATAAAGATGATTAATTCCCTTCACATAGACTGTTCCTAATAGATTCTTGTCTGCCCCCTGGTAATCAAGCTGTATCTTATTCTGCTTTACAGCACGAAGCAGGATATCAAATACGCTGTCACCCTCCTTTATGCTATGCTCTGTGGATTCCAGAATAACACCATCTGCCGGTATTTCCAATGAACTCTGCAGTCCTGCAACCGTATCACACCGAATACTGATAAAAACCGTCTCACTGTCCGGTTCGATGGTCTCATTGTTCACATTATAATAATCTGTGACAGATTCAAACCGGATAAACCATACGCCGATTAAAACGATTGCCATTACCATTATAAGAAGAGATGCATTCTTTTTGCTTAATCTTTTTCTTAAGTAAAGTAATATCAACCCGATTATTATCATTCCGGTAATCGAAGCGGATAGTATTAATTTAAAAGTCCACATACCCAAAACCGGCACTTTGGCAGTACCGGTTTCATTGGCTACACCGTCTTCTATTAATTCACTATCCGGCCTTTCGGCTTCCTGTGAAGTATCTTGAGGTGGGTCCACCGCTTCTATTGAATCCGTCATTGTATAAAAAGAATCCAGACCTTTACTCTGTCGCCATGCAGCGATTAATGAATGCATTGCCTGCACGGTTGCCGTATCATTGGATAATCCGTCAATTGTATGGCCAAAGCTTCCATCGGTAAGTACGTAATGCATCAGTCCGTCTATCAATGTATTATCATCTTTAATAAATCTCTTGTCTGTCTGAACATCAATATCAAGAGCACATAAGGCCGTTATTACCTGGGCGACACTTTCACAGCTTCGAACTCCCCAGCTTTTATAATCTCCCGTATCCAGCTGCCGCTTTGACAGCAGCCCGAGGGCATCGTCAACCGCAATTTTCACCTCATTCTCTTTATAATAAGGAGCCAGCGCCTGAACCGCCATCGCCGTTATATCTATATCTGATACCTTTCCGGTTAAAGCCCATCCTCCATCTTCAAGCCTTCGTGACAAAAGCTCATCGATTATATCTTCCCTGCTGATTTTCTCACTTACATAAGCCCTACTGTCCATAAGAATCAGCCCATAGATATAACTCATAATTCCTAAGCTGCCTATGGTATCTTTCATCGTATCTTCTATAAATTTATCATTTGCACCACAAAATGAATATGCAAGGGCCATCCTTTGTAAATCAGTAGCCTTTGCAGATTCCATATTCTCTGCATAAGAGTCCAGGGCTTCCAGATATGTGCTGTAATCGCAGCTCTCCTTGTATCGGTTAAGTGCCAGTATATACCACTCCGCCGGACCGGTACCTGCTTTTTTTGCAAGCTCTGTATCGATAAGCTCCTGCACAGAGGAGACCTTGGCCTCTTTTTGTTTATATGAAATGATACCGTCGATGACCTTTTCCAGGTCATCGGCGGCATAGTTGCTTTTTGCCATTATTCCAGCGGAAGGTATCTTGGCACTTATTAAAAATATCAGTAAAAAGCAGATAATTGACTTTATTAATAATTTATTTTTCATACAGTTCTTTTCTTCTATAATAGATTACCCCCAATAATGAACCTGCTGCCCCAATTCCAAAGAGTACCATCAGCATATTACTGTTGTCGCCGGTTTTAGGACTACCGGTACGATTCTCCTTCGCTGTCGTTCCATCTATCGCTACGACATCCGAATCCGTTACTTTTGAATCGGTATCTGTATCAGCCACATCAACCTTAATCGTATAATCCGGTGCATACCGCAGTACAAGAGGAATCCCTGCATCACTGATTTTTGAGATTTGAAGGGTATACGCACCCGACACCAGCTGGGCCTTATCCATACTTATCTCTCCACGCTCATTCGTTACATAATTCGTGGTTTCATTACCATTACTCAATATAACCGTCGCATCAACTACAGGATTAACCGTAACCGTTGCATTAAAATCTGCATCATATGTGGTGTCAGCGCTTGTGAATCGGATAATACCCTCACGAATATCCGAGGTATCCGCTGCCGGATACTGCATCCCTGCACCAAAGGGGTCTCCGTAATAAAGTACAATGCTGTCACCATCTGATAACTGCAGACCATCTATACCAACAGAGGCTTCCGCACCATTCACCAGATAAAGCCAGCCGTCCCAGCCGCCAAACTGTCCGGCTGTTTCGCCATTAATGTCGGTGATATAGGCAGTATCGACACCTGTTATGCGGATACTTTCATCATTCAAATCAATATAGGCAAGAGCAGCCTGAAGAGTTAATGTATCGGTATAAGGAACCTTCACCTCATCATAAAAAATATTCTCTTCTATTCCTTCAATCCGCAAGGTTAAATCCATCGTTTTTTCTGCGGCAAATGCATTTGCAGGAAGCATTGCACCTATCATTAATAGAGACATCCATATAACCATTATCTTTTTTGTTAATCTTTTCATGTTATCGACTCCTTCGTATTTATTATACAGCGCCATCGCTTGTATTTTGAGAATAAAAATATATTAATACCTTTATTACCGTATTCCGTTATGAATCATATGGTTTCATTTACATGCCCGCATTAAGGCTTTTCACAAATTGCCGCTTTTGTTTCTTTTCCCCTGAGTACGTACACTTGCACACTTTCCACGACCTTTCGCTAATTTATCCCCGGGTCTGGGTTCCTTAAGACCAGCTGCCTCCAGCGCTCTTGGCCAGGGTCCGAAATATGCCTTTATTCTGACAACCTCATGTTCTGCAAAATCAGCCTTTTTAGGAAGCCGATTGATTTGTGCTGCCCGTTCACATAATAAGAGCAGGCATTCTTCTCTGGATAGCTTGTCAGTCATCGCATCCCCCTCCCGGTTTGATAAGCATAGAATAAAAAAGCACCTTTTACCTTCATGTAAAAAGTGCAACAATCTTATATTAAGCTTAACCATACGATTCGTCCATGCTTTTAATTAAACCAAAACAGACGCATCTTAAAAAGCATCATAAGAATGGTTGCACTTTTCCTTCACCCAAAAGTGTTCGGCAAATTCATAATAGATTGCCAATAACCCTGTAACATGGCAAGTATCCCGACTTATAACTTTCATTAAATACGGTAATGGTGGTTGCGCCGGATTCTCACCGGACTTCCCTCTAATCCATGCATAATCACATGAAACCATGTTACAACTATTTATTTTATTATATTTGTAAATATGAGATAAGTTTAGCATACGGTATCTCATTCGTCAACATTGAGCTGCCCTTCTGACAGAGTCTTTTGATAAAAAAGGAATGCCGGCAGAAAAACCATAAACTGCGGCATTCCTAAAGATATTGAATCTAAAAACTCTGTGTCCTTAGATGATTTGAGCATATACCAATGTCTGATTTAATAATTGATATGCAATCTCTCCAAAGGTTACAGGTCCGGCAAACGGCGGTGTTATTTTATCATCCAGCTTGCCGTAAAGATAATTCAGAATACAGTTACAGGAGAAAGCAGGTGTAACATTCTCAAAGTCTTGCAGGCGTTTTGTAAAGCTTTCTGCATAATCACTGACGGGGCAGGCGAATCTGTATTCCTTACCGGCAAATACCGGCGCATACAATTCGACTCTTCCACTTTCCTGTGAAATGGATTTTATGGAGACATTAATGGATACACCATTATAATCGGCAATTAACGGCAATTGTGTATCCATATTATTCTCCCTGATATAATCAGCGAATACCGTCTCTTGTCCGTCAACCAAACATTTACCAACTGATAACGTATCCTCTAAAAACTCGATTTTTGAACTATTCTCAGCGACATCAAATATATTAACAATACCGAGAGTAGCCATCTTATTATCAGGCAGACAAATATGTAAAGCAACCGCTTTATCCGCATAGGACATGCCGCTAAAACCATCATAAACCTTGGCAGCCTCATCGGATGACAAATCAAATCCGGTAATCCAGCCCACGATAGGATGCATTAATATATCATCGGAATTCGGTGCTTCCTTAGAATAATATACTGCTACTTCACTGGAAAAAGGCATCAGCAAGATGGTCAGTCCGTTGGCATAGGCTTCCTCCGTAATATTTAACACATTACTCTTATCGTATACTTTGGTTTTATAATCTGCTGCACTGCCTATCTCATCAACATATAGCTTATCCTTACAGAAAATGCCGCCCTGCTCCGTGATAAAGTAAGGCGTTGTTCCACCAATCCAATTCCCCTTCGGTAATTGCTTCAATAACGAATCATCTGCCGCAATATGTAATAGCTTCCCTTCCTGAATTAATTTTATCGTTTGTTCTAGCGTTATAAACATGGCATTTCCTCCTATAATTTTTCAATCGCTTCTATTTCATTTGTCATTATATTTTTATATTTCTGTAGAAAACTATTCATTTGTTGCAAACAATCATCCATTTCGCCGGGTGTCTGGTTTGCATTATACTTTTTTTGCAGTCTTGCAATCAAGAGATTTAACCCAAAGTTCACTGCCTGATACTTAATCTCTCCTCTGATTAATTTTTTCAAATTTAATTCCAAAATAGTCGCCATAATAAAATTTGCCAGATGTATAGGTAGTCATACATCTATTCTCTCCTTTCCTAATGAAATCCTCATAATAAATCCAAATAATAAAATACCATATTATTCAAATGTTCTCTTATTATCCTATAAATTTTTCAAAGTTTCAATAAAATTCTTGACTGTTTTATTAAAAGGCTAATGAAACACAACAATTATAAAAAGCACCCGAAGGATGCTCTTCATTTCACTCTATTTTCAAAACTTTTTTACTTATTCTCCTATTTTCGCGTCAACTTTCAATCCATTATCTTCCTTAAATTTCTTTAATGCAGCTTTTGTATTTTTACCACATACCCCTGTTTATATTTTACTTTTCAAAAACTCTACAACAGCCGCACGCTTAAAAACAAGGAATTTGTATTTTTCTCCAAGATGTGTCCATATACAAAAACAAGGAATTATACCAAATAGTGCTCTTTTTTTTAAAACTTCGCTTATATCGCAATACTCTATTTTTATTGTTGAATCACCCAAAGTAGTTGTAAAAACAATACCTTCCTCACCAAAATACAAAAAACCCGAATCAGGATTAATTATTAATGGAATATGAGTTGCAGCAACTTTTTTACCAGTATAATTTTCCATACCTAAATTTTTTACCTCCATTAAATACCACTAATGGCCTGATTATAGCAAAAACCTGCCAGCAAAGCAACCCCAGCTCTTCGACAGGTTTCGTGTTTGACGGAGCTGAGGGGAGTTTGAACCCATCCATAGATTATATCTTCATATGTATGCAACACGAAATCAGAACTTCTTTACATATCTTATCCTTAAACACCCCTAAATGCCGCCCCAACAGCTCCAGAGCCCGGACTACCATTGATGATAATAGGCTCCTCTACAACTTGGGCGAAATCTGCACCATTAGAAAACTCAATAGCCGCCAGCTCATTCAAAACCTTGTCTTGAGTAATCTTGTATACTTTTTCCGGCCCTGTACCGGGCATAAGAGGCATACCAGTAAGCTCTCACCGCTCTTCCAAATATCCCCTGTCAATCCATTACTTTTATATTACGATTTTGTTACATATATGTTACAATGTATTTGTTCCTAAGAGATAATCAATCAAAGGAGGCATAAATTATGTTTTATAAATTAAGTTCATGCAATTTCAGCGACTTATTAAGTCAAATTTTAAAATACTGTGGTTTTTAATTCTTTGGGCTCATCCTTATGGATGGGCCTATTTTTCTACATATCATTCGCACAGCTAATTACCATCAATTCACTGAACGGCTGAAA
Source organism: Bacillota bacterium (assembly GCA_023419655.1). Classification (GTDB taxonomy): domain Bacteria; phylum Bacillota; class Clostridia; order Lachnospirales; family Lachnospiraceae; genus Mobilitalea. The sequence continues at coordinate 7,244 of JAEZXP010000229.1, forward strand.
GCCTTGTGTTATAATGGCTTAGAGAGTTGACATAAATTGTGTGGTTTAGTCATGCTTTAAACATGGGTATCACAGCTAAGCTATTATATAGAAAATAACAGTTAGTACAAACTGAATAATTGATGTAAAATAAAAAGCAGTAAACAGTTAATATAAAAGATGTTCATGAAATGATAAGATTTAAGGATAAGTCTGTCTGCTTATTGTAATCAAACCAAGTGATTTAAAAGGAGTATTATATGAAAAACTTGTTTATTAAGTTGGTAAATCAAAAAAAATCTTCATTGTTAATACTTGTAATTGCACTATTACTACAGATTATTACATGGCCATTTCTATTCTTATTTGGTGTAAGATATCATCTAAATGAACAAGTAATGCAGTCTTTTTTAATACTATCAGCAATATGGTTTTTCATTCCCTTACTATCTATTGGAGCAATAATTATTGCTGTTATTCAAATTCGGAAAAGGAATTCATTAAAACTTCCAATCATAGGTCTTATATTAAATACAATTTGGCTTATTCTCTTTTCTTTTATAGCTTATCTGGTATTTGTAGTTAAAATATCAGTTTAGGATTACTGAGCTAAAAGCTCAGACAGTAGAACAGTAAGTATATTGTAGGATTAAAAAAAGGGATACTCCCACAGTGTTCTAATCTGTGTTAGTATCCCTTATCTGTTCAAACACCTGATATTACAGGCTTTTCACTTGTTTAACAGTATGGAGCTGAGGGGAGTCGAACCCATCCATAGATTATATCGATAAACCTTTAAAATACGTACAAGTGCTGTAAATACTGGCTTTGTGCGTGTTTTTATTTTTCTCTGATTATGCTATTTTTCATTAAAAAGAGGGCTATTTTCATATGTATGCAACACGAAATGCAACACGACTACAGAGCTTTTTGTTTACATATCTTACATAATATGCTATAATTTGTTTACAGCCTTGTACGCAACTTTGGAGAGAGACAAAATTGCGTACAGGGCATTTTACTTAGGAGGGTCATAATGAGAGTTCTTTTGATTTTTATTTTTGCCACGTTTTTAACTGGGTGTACGCATAGCCCCGCTGCTTTCAACGAAGATAACATCGTATCACAGTCACCTTCTCCAACCACTGCTGTCACCCTGGCACCAACAGCTACAGTCACACCAACCCCCACGAATACACCAACCCCTATTCCTGAACCAGAACCTTTTGAGGGCATGTCGCTTTATTATTCAGGTCAGTATAAGGTAGGAGCAGATATACCAAGCGGCGAATATATAGTATTATCAACTAGCGGAGCTGGATACTTTGCAGTAACATCTGATGCAAATGGGTCAGACATAATTTTTAACGATAACTTTAAGGTCAATTCCATCATAACCGTATATGATGATGAGTATGTAGAACTATCAAGAGCATTCGCTGTTTCCTCCGAAGAATTCTATAGCCGATATACTATAAAATCAGATTCCTCTGGAGTTATGTTAAAGGTTGGAACCGATATTGAGGCAGGAGAATATAAGTTGGCATCCGAATCTGATAGTGGGTATTATTGCATTTATAGTGATAGCAGGCATGATGACATTGTTTCTAATAACAACTTTTCAGGTAACAATTATGTTGCGGTTTCGGATGGTGAATATCTTCTGTTGTCAAGATGTTTTATTTCACAATGAGCCCCAGATGTAAGAACTCATAGAAATAAAAATAAGGCGGGTACGGTTCATAATAACCAAAATACCCGCCTTTTTGTTTTGGGGCAAGATAAGGGCAAGGAAAAGCACCCCGGAGGGTGCTCTCTTGTTAATCCAGTGTTATTACAGGAATGTCAATCCCGATTTGAGCCGCTATTTCTTCAGGAGTCGGGGTTTTCCCAAATGGTCCATCCTCTTTAAGCTCCTGTTTTAATGTGTTGATAAACACAGCTAGATTTTTTGCGGTTTTTTCATTGTCACTACCACTAATTATATACCCTTTGTTAATCATGGCAATCGTAATTTCTTTAATCTGTTCATAATCCATCATTCTTAACCTCCCTCCATCCAAATACTACCACAATATGACAGTGTTTGCAATAGGAGGGTATAAGAAAATACAATGGTTTATTCATCAACCGCATTCTTATAAATATTAATCTCGCAACAAATACCTTTTATCCGCTTGCCATCATCTATCCTTCTGTGATTATATCTATGGTATTTCACGTTTGCAACTCTAAAATCACCCTGTATCTGTTGAGTGATATTTCTAGCCACTTCGATTTTTCTTCCTAAGCCAAAAACATATATTGTCTCAATTCCATCCTTGATTGCCTGAAATATCTTTTTTACAAATAAATCCGTCCCACCTTTTTTTAGAGTAAAATCGTTAGCAGTTAAAAATATATCTACTTTAAAATATTCTCTATTAAAGCATAATCCGTTCGGATCATTTTCTATTTTTGCTGCTATTCTATGTAAAAAATGAAGAAATTCTCGGGACTCAGCTGTAAAACATGGATCTATTTTTATACTCGGGAACAATACCTTTCCTGCTTTTGCATATTCATTCAATAGAATCTCGTAAAACATACCGTTGCCATCTATTTCTTTAATTTCCTGCATTAATTCCAAAATCTCTTCGTTGTCATCTATAATTGGCTTTAAAATATATTCATCAAAATAATCTACTGCATCCATATCTCCATCGACAATAATTGACCGAGCCACCGCCAAAGTAGACGTCTTAATTACATCTTGATCTATATATTTTTTTGCTTTTGATAGCAACGCCTGATTCACATATGTCGAAACTGCAGTAACAAAATTTTTATGTGGATTTTCTTTATGATTTAACTTCAAAATTACCTGTCCGTTTTTTATGAATGCATCGATATCTTCTTCTTTCACCCATTCAATTTTTAAGTCCTGGACTATTACGTCCGAATCAAGACCTTTATGAGATTTTGCAGCTTTTATAGCTTTGCTTCTAATATCAGATGCAACAGTTGCTTTTCTAGACCTTTTGGAGTATGCTGTAAATATTTTCGCAATCCATGATTGAAACTTCATTACTTTTTCAATATTCAGTACACAAAATGCCACTGCTACTATAACCCCTACTATACCAACCAATAAATATGAGCCTATCCCTAAAAAATTTGCCCATGAGTTTACATCATTTACAGTTACTTTATTCAAAAGAACCGCATTAACGTTCTGCTCGACCATTGATTCCCTCCCCTTTTTGCATAGTTATTAATTTAAAGCGACATTTTTCATCATTGCAGGAAAAAGCCACTTTGTTATCCAGGGGAAATATTGCGCCGATATTATCAATAGCTATTACTTTTTCACAAAAAATACATTTTTGTTCTCCGTTAATCACACTATCATAAACGCTTAATGATTGCAGCAATTCAACTATATCGTCATCATTAACGGCTTTTACTTTTGTATTATCCATTAGTCGAAACCCCCTATTTTTTTTCCTTAACATAATTCTACCACGACCTCCCATAATAATACAGTCTTTTTTTTATTATTCACTTTTTATAAAAATATAATCAATGTATGCATCTGTCGCACATAAATAATGCGTACTTAGTATATTGTATTCTATTAAATTTAAAATTGTGTTGTAAATACTATATATTGATAAGGCACCCAGCCTAAACCGAATGCCTTTTATCAAGGAGTACAAATAATCCCTCAAGGGAGGAGGTGAGGGGATTCAGCCACCAGTCCGTGACACCTGGCAGCCAAAATATATTAATTGATTTTAAGCCGCTTTCTCGTATCCGGACCACACCGGCCATCAACCTTAATCTTACAGCTTTGTTGGAATTCTCGAATCGCTTTATCAGTAGCTGGCCCGCACCGGCCATCTATCTCGATATCAAATCCTGCCTCTACCAGTTCCCACTGTACCCACTTGACGCCTTCTCCGGTGCATACAACCTCTTTGTTAACCCGGTCATAAAAGATTGTCCGGGCAGGCTCTTTATACGGATTCTTACCCTTCCATGTACCTTGTACTCTCTCGTCATATGTATAATCAATTTCCTTAAAGGTAAGGCCGTACTGGAAGCCCCTCTTTCTTGCATCATCTTTGACTGTACCATAATCGATACCCTTCGCTTCAATTTCAGTATACTTGCCATCACCCAGGTAAACCGCTACATGGCCGGGCTTCCATAAGACAACACCCGGGGCAAATTTATCTATCTCCTTGATTGGAAGTCTGGTATATGCAGAAGAATACATTTGATATGACCCAATGTTCTTACCTGTATACCACGAAATCAATCCGGAGCAATCGGTGCATACCTGTCCTACAAATCGTCTTGCTTTGGTAACATATATGTTTGTAAACATATTCGGATACGCTATAGCCAGACTATTTAATCTTGACTGTGTCAGCGGACCATCCGCCCCCTTCGCTCCATATACATAAGGTGTACCCAGCTTGGATATGCAGTGCTCCGCAAGTCCTTTTCCTGTTAATTTAGCCATTATCATTCTCCTTATTAATTCTTGCACTGTCGACAAGTCCCTCGCCGATTATGTAAGCGATTAGAGTAGAACAGGCTGTAATAATCGCCACCACCTGCTCAATCGTTAGGTTGTTTACATTAAACGCTGTCATTACAGCCGTAGCAAATCCGATTATAGCCGCCCAAAACTTACGGGAGGTCAGTTTCTGTTTCCAATTAATTTTCATTCTTTTCACCTTTGCCTTTCTTTTCTTTAACCTTTTTGATACTGGATAGCATGAGCAGCTCACCCGTAGTAAAGGCAAACCAAGATGCTATAAGTGTTGTTGGTTCGCTTGCAGTTTTTAAAAACACGTATAAAACAGCAGCGGTAAATAGCACATTGAGAACTATCACCGCCGCAACAATTACCTTGGAGTAAACTCCTTTTTTCTTGTTCATCAGACCACCTTGTCCTCTAAATCTTTAATCCTGTTGTTGGCTACCTTGATTTTTTCGTCCTGTATCTCTGACTTTTTCTCAAGTATGTATGTCCGTTCTATGACGCTATTATGTTTGTTTACTTTGTTTTCGAGTTGCTCCAACCTGTAAGCAATCAGAGCCGTACTCTTTCGCTGGGCAAAATAAGAGCCGGCTAATGTGCCGGCAAGACTAAGACTGCCTGTTATTATGGCTACTATGATTAAATCACTCATGCATGGTATACCGTCCTTTCCGCAAAATAAAAGAGCTTATTCAGCTCCTATAATCTCATTTTTCTGCTGTGCTGTTATCCATCCCTTCAGGACAGCATTATCAAGTCCCTGCTCCGTCAGCTTTCCTTCACGATGTAGCCTTTTTAAAGTCTCAAACATATTTACACCTCCAACATTGACAATACAAGCATATCGACAGTTTCTCTTAAAACATCAATCTCAGACTTCGGTATATCTCCAAAGACAGGTTCGTGCTTCTCTTTTGCTGTATCGATACTGACAATCCTTTTCCCTTCAGGTATTTCTATCCACATATAAGGTACGCCTGCCATTCGGCTGATGATAAAGCCCGTGGCATCATAAATAACTAAATAATTCATCGTGCTCTCCTTTCTAGTACCCAATCGCTATCCATGTGTATTGTTTTCCTGTATTCCATACCGGTAATAAAAACCCGGTTTCATTTATATAATCATTGTTATACTTTACCCAAACTGCCGCTACGGCGGTATTGTACGAAGTATCAAAGCGCGTGGATGACCCATATACATTCCTATCAAGGTCAAGGCTTGTAAAAACTCCCCAATCTACCGCCAGGGGGGCCGTATAGTATGTAATTATAAATTTGGGCTTAAATGTTAACCCTGTTACTTCTAAATAAGGGCTTATTTGTGTCGTTGTTGTGCCGCCACTGCCATCATTACGCAGCGCTTGGAAAGCTAGAGATGGCATACTTTTTGCCGAAACAACTCCGGTTGCATATGGTGCACCTTTGCTCAGTGACCCCATAACGTTAAATATACTTTTACCTTGCAGTATATTAGCAGGAATTAGATTAGCATCCCCCTTAATGGTCTGTACACCGGTAAGATAACGTCCGCTTGCGATAGTTTTATCCGTTGTGCCTGGAGTGATTGTTTGTGCCCCTTGTGTCGGAATATCCTGCGTTACCTTCCCGCTTCCGCTGTGCCTTCCTGATTGGACGGTATAGCTGCCGTTGATGGGCAGTTCATAGCTTACTGTGCCCCTATCGGGCATTGACCCAGTTATTTTACTACCGTTCTTATAAGCTGTCTTGCCAGACAATATATCGCCTGCTGCTACAGTTGCATCCGATGTAAAAGTGCCAAGGATACCACCGACTGTAACACCAGCCTTAATTACACTCGCTACCAGTCCGGATATTTTTGACTTAATTTTTCTAAGGCCGCTATGATAGCCTTTTGGTATTGTGTATTCTACATCTTCCGCAGTGAGCTCAATAACTTCTGCCTCGGCCGGTCCATTATCTACCATTTCACCTAATATACCCGTATCATCATCATTGCTGAATGTCTTTCCTGCTAGTACGTGTCCAGCGTTGGCATTTCCTTCCGCACTAGCCTTGATAAAAAAACAGTTACCAGCTGCACTATACCATACTGTTACAGCCTTGCCGGCAATCAACTTTGGTGCCTGGGTTGTCCCAGGCTTGTATAGAGGCTTCCCGTTTATGATTGTAGCCGCTCCGTTATTATTGGTACTAACCACAAATGTTTTACTATGTCCATCCACAAACTCAACCCCGGTTAGGATAATCGCCGTGCCTGTTC
>JAEZXP010000252.1 GCA_023419655.1 Bacillota bacterium
TTACCGGAGCCGGTATGCCCGATTAAACCGATAAACTCTCCCTTTTCTATCTTAAAATTGATATCCTTGAGCGCATGTTTCTCGAAACTCGTTCCACTGCTGTATACATAATCCACATGATCAAATATTATCTGCAAATTTATCACCTGCCATCTCATTAAATCCATGTTACAAGTTATATGGTTCCTTGTTATTATCTAAACTCAAGAAAAATAGATATCTATCTACGCGTTACTGCGTACTAACTCTTCTAAGGCTTCCACAAGCTCATCGGCAGATAATATCCCATCCGGAATATTCACCCCTGATTTCTTCAGTTCATAAGCCAGCTCTGTTACCTGAGGAACATCCAGACGGTATTTCTTAATCTCATCGACCCTTGAAAATATCTCTCTCGGGGTTCCTTCCATCACAATATGCCCCTGCTCCATAACAAACACCTTATCTGCATGGATGACCTCATCCATGTGATGGGTAATCAATAATACCGTTATATTTTCCTGCTTATTTAACATATGCACCGTTGATATAACTTCCTTGCGTCCGTCAGGGTCCAGCATGGCGGTGGGTTCATCCAGTACAATACACTCCGGCTTCATCGCCATAATACCGGCGATTGCCACTCGTTGCTTCTGACCCCCGGAGAGCTTATTGGGGGATTGTGTCCGATATTCCAGCATACCCACGGCTTTTAAGCTTTTTTCAACCCTTTGCCATATCTCCTCTGTCGGTACGCCAAGATTTTCAGGGCCAAAGCCCACATCTTCTTCTACTACAGTAGCAATAATCTGATTATCCGGATTCTGAAATACCATCCCGGCAGACCTGCGAATTTCCCATAGATTTTCTTCTTCCGAAGTACTTAGACCGTTTACCCATACCGTGCCTTCACTGGGATACAAAATCGCATTGATATGCTTCGCCAGTGTCGATTTACCGGAGCCGTTAGCGCCAAGAATTGCAATAAAATCACCCTTCTTAATATCAAGGCTCACTCCGTCGATGGCTCTGTTAATGGATTCAACATTGCCTTCTTCATCTCTTCTTATATATTCAAATGCCAGGTCTTTTACTTTAATCATTTATTACAGCCTCGTTCCTATAATTATAACTTCTATGAAGTATATACTATACAACGCCACTACGTCAAGTGCGGATTATGACGGCAAGTGCTTGCCGGTTTTTCCGGAACAAAAAGAGGACGTTCACTCAAATTGGTTGCACGTCCCCTGAATAATAATTATGCTAATTATTATACTAATTCGATTAAAACTTCCATCGCAGCATCGCCTTTACGAGGCCCGATTTTTACAATTCTGGTATAACCACCATTACGGTTTGCATACTTCGGTGCGATTTCGTCAAAAAGCTTATCGGATAAGTTGATAGATTTTGTGTTTCTCTTTCTACCGGCATTCTCCGCTGGTACCTCTGTAATCGGATACAGATATTTCATCATCTGCCTTCTTGCATGAAGACGGGTAGAGCTATCTTTCTTGATAGTCTTTTGTACTTCATCATAAATGTCCGTTTTCTTACCGTCTACTACTTCCTTAACTCTTCTTCCGTCTTTATCCTTGCGTGCAACCTTAGCTGTTACTGTAACGGTTTCAAAATTATCTTTTTCCTTTACAGCAAGTGCAATCATGCCTTCCGCGATTCTGCGGATTTCTTTTGCCTTGGCTTCAGTTGTAACGATTTTACCATGATATAATAAATTCGTAACCTGGTTTCTAAGTAAAGCTTTTCTCTGGCTTGATGTTCTGCCAAGCTTTCTGTAACCTGCCATATCTTTCCCTCCTCTGCATTATTCTCTTAACTAACTGATTAGTCATCGCTCTGTCTTAAGGATAAGCCGAGCTCTTTCAGTTTTGCCAATACTTCCTCCAAAGATTTACGTCCAAGATTTCTTACCTTCATCATATCCTCGGCTGTCTTATTCGTAAGCTCTTCAACAGTATTGATTCCTGCTCTCTTTAAGCAGTTATAAGAGCGAACTGATAATTCCAATTCGTCAATATTCATTTCGAGCACTTTTTCTTTTTCGTTATCTTCCTTCTCTACCATGATTTCAGCAGTCTTTGCATGCTCTGACAGGTCAATGAAGGAATCCAGATGAACGCTTAAAACCTTTGCAGCCAGACTAAGTGCTTCATCCGGTACCAATGTACCGTCCGTATATACATCTAAGGTTAATTTATCAAAGTCAGTAATCTGCCCTACACGGGTATTCTCAACAGACAGATTGACACGTTCTACCGGAGTATAGATTGAATCGATAGGGATTACCCCGATTGGCAGGTCTTCTTTCTTATTCTTATCAGCACCTGCATAACCTCTTCCGTTTGTTATTGTAAGCTCCATGTATAATCTGCTGTCCGGGCCTCCACATAAGGTAGCAATCACCTGCTCTGGATTAAGTATCTCAATATCCGGGTCGGCCTGTATATCCCCTGCTGTAACTACCACTTCGCCTTCAGCCTCAATATAAGCAACCTTTGGCTCATCCGTATCACTCGTGTTTTTGATTGCCAGGTTCTTAATATTCATGATAATTTCAGTTACATCTTCCTTAACACCAGGAATAACACTGAATTCATGAACTACTCCGTCAATCTTAATTTGGCTTACTGCAGCACCGGGTAATGAAGAGAGCATAATTCTTCTCAGAGAATTACCCAAGGTTGTTCCGTATCCTCTTTCCAAGGGTTCTACTACAAAACGGCCAAATCTCTTATCTTCGGAAATCTCAGCAATCTCTATTTTGGGTTTTTCAAAATCAAACACAACAGGACCCTCCTTCTGGGTTATTTGAGTTGATTGCTATTCTATAAATAATAATCAAAACAAATTTATTATTTGGAATACAACTCGACAATTAGCATTTCGCTAACCGGGACATCGATTTGGTCTCTTGTAGGAACCTCTTTAACTGCTCCTGACAGTGTTTCCTGATTGGCTTCTAACCATGCAGGTACGGTTCTTCCGCCGGTTACCTCCAGGACATCCTTATATCTCTGGGCACTCTTGGCTTTTTCTGCAATTTCTATGGTATCTCCGACCTTTACTGTATAAGACGGAATATTTACACGCTTCCCATTAACCAATACATGCTTATGGTCAACAATCTGTCTTGCCTCAGCTCTGGTTCTGGCAAATCCCATACGGAAAATTACATTATCTAATCGAAGCTCTAACAGAGTCAGCAGGTTCTCACCGGCTGTACCACCCTTCATCTTCTGGGCTCTGTCAAATAAATTTCTAAATGGCTTCTCTAACACGCCATAGATAAATTTTGCTTTTTGTTTTTCTCTCAATTGCAAACCATATTCACTGTTTTTCTTACCTGCTCTGGCAAAGGTTCTATTGGATTTCTTATCAATTCCCAGATACATCGGCTCTAAACCAAGGGATCTGCATTTTTTTAAAACTGGACCCATATCTCTAGCCATTTTACTCTACCTCCTTATCAGACTCTTCTGCGTTTTGGCGGACGACATCCGTTGTGTGGAACCGGTGTTACATCCCTGATACTTGTTACTTCTATTCCGCATGCCTGAAGCGCACGAATTGCTGCTTCCCTGCCTGAACCGGGGCCTTTTACCATAACTTCTACGGACTTCAAACCATGAACAAGTGCTGCTTTAGCTGCTGTTTCTGCTGCCATCTGTGCTGCATAAGGAGTTGATTTTCTTGAACCTCTGAAGCCTAATCCACCGGCACTAGCCCAAGAAAGAGCATTTCCTTCTGCATCCGTCAGCGTAACAATTGTATTGTTAAAAGATGACTGAATATGTGCCTGTCCACGGTCTACGTTCTTCTTGACACGTCTCTTCGTCACTTTTTTTGCTGATGCTATTTTCTTAGCCATTTAAACAAACCCTCCTATTGGATTTTCTAAATATGGAAGTAAATCTATCTTCCTTATTATAATAAATTTGCGCTTCAAAGATTATTTCTTCTTATTAGCAACAGTTCTTCTGGGACCTTTTCTGGTTCTGGCATTGGTTTTGGTCTTTTGACCGCGAACCGGAAGTCCTTTTCTATGACGGATTCCTCTATAGCATCCGATTTCCTGTAATCTTTTAATGTTAAGTGCGATATCTCTTCTCAAATCACCCTCAACCATCTGTGTCTGGTCAATAACGTCACGGATTCTAGCCGCTTCATCATCGGTTAAATCTCTGACACGGGTATTCGGGTCAACGTTTGCCTGCGCAAGAATACGGTTTGAACTTGCTCTTCCTATACCATATATATAGGTAAGTCCAATTTCTACGCGCTTATCTCTTGGTAAATCTACACCACTGATACGAGCCATGTGTATGGTACACCTCCAACATAATATTGTTTTACGAGATACATCTTGGTACCTCTCATTTTCGCAGCAAGCCTAAGCTTGCCACATCAGCCGCTTTAAATTGTAACAGACGCATATTGCTATGGCTGCTAAGATTTTATGATGACGGTCACAAATCTTAAGGCAGATTCTCCGCCCACAATATCACAATAACTCTGCCAACGGCAGATGATTGTAACACAAAAAGCAAGAACTATTATATATAAAACAACAGTATTATTACGAACTATTGTATATTAGCCTTGTCTTTGTTTGTGTTTGGGATTTTCACAGATAACTCTGATGCTTCCCTTTCTTTTAATTACTTTGCATTTTTCGCAAATCGGTTTTACTGATGATCTTACCTTCACAGTAATTCACCCCTTTCAAAAAGTTCGCCTGTTTTTAGCGCTTCTTTTGAACGCAATATAGAAATGCGCCAAAAATTATTATATCATTGCTTAAAATTAATAGCAAGCAATTTTTTCATAATATTATCTCTAAGAATCTCTACTTGTCACGCCAGATAATTCTTCCTTTAGAAAGATCATAGGGTGACAGCTCAAGGGTTACCTTGTCACCAGGCACAATCTTAATAAAGTTCATGCGCAGCTTGCCGCTGATATGTGCTAATACCTTATGTCCATTCTCCAGCTCTACCTGAAACATCGCATTGGGAAGTTTCTCTATCACTGTACCTTCAATTTCAACAACATCAGATTTTGACATTACTCAACCTCCTTATATGAGATTTCAACCTGTAACAATTTTATAGCTCTTTTGATTTCTTCATTTCTGACCGATTTATGAATAACCTTTTCGGCAAGTACGGGATCAAAGTAACTTGATTTGTTGATATGCTTCAGATTCTTCTTTTTAGGATTGTCTAAAGTTCTAATATTACCGTCCACTAAATATACATATTCATGACGGGTATTAATTATTACATAGTATCTTCCGGCGTCCCGACCGGATTTTGATTGAACAAAACATCCAATTAATTCATGCATTTAATAACTCCGGTCTTCTATAATATTGTCAGGATTTCAGGTTCACCATTGGTTATAAGAACTGTATTCTCATAATGTGCTGAAAGAGAGCCATCCTCTGAAACAACGGTCCAGTCGTTATCCATCCAATATACATCATATCTTCCCACATTCACCATCGGCTCAATTGCAAATGTCATGCCTGCCATAATCTTAGGTCCCTTGCCCCTTTGCTTAAAATTCGGTATCTGTGGTTCCTCATGAAGATTCTTTCCGATTCCATGTCCCACCAAATCTCTGACGATGGAAAAACCAAAGGATTCAACATAGGTCTGAATGGCCTCTGAGATATCATATAGATGCTTCCCTTCTTTGGCAAACTTAATACCTTCATAGAAGCTTTGCTTTGTTACCTCTATCAGCTTGGCCGCCTCCTTGGTGATTTCACCGACTGGAACAGTTCTGGCTGCATCGGAATGATAACCCTTATAGATTACGCCACAATCTAAGCTGACAATATCACCCTCTCTAAGAATATGCTCCTTATCAGGAATTCCGTGAACCACTTCATCATTTACTGAAACACAAAGAGAAGCAGGAAAACCGTTATAATCCAGGAAAGACGGAATACAACCATAGCCCTTGATTACCTCACGACATTTCTTATCAATATCAAAAGTGGAAATCCCCGGTCTTACAAAGCTTTCTAATTCCTTCAGTACATTTGCAAGAATTCTTCCGCTTTCACGCATCCGTTCTATTTCTTTTTCAGATTTAATGCTTATTGGCATTTAACTCTTCCTTTCAGATCGTGCCTGCACTTTAAGCTCTAAGTACATGAATAATTTCTTTATATATATTCTCAATACCACCGGTACCATCTACGCTATAAAGTATACCTTTGTCTCGATAATAGTCAAGAAGGGGCTGTGTCTGTTCATGGTATACCTGAAGCCGTTTTTTAACTGTATCCGGTTTATCATCATCTCTGAGAACCAGCTCCGTACCGCAATAATCGCAGATACCCTCTGCTTTGGAACGCAGTGTCTCGGTATGATAGGTTCTGCCGCAACCCGGACAGGCTCTTCTTCCGCCCATACGCTTTATGATTACCTCATCCGAAACTTCCACATCGATTGCATATTCTAATCTGTCATTTTTCTTTTCCAAGGCCTCATCCAAGGCTTCTGCCTGAGGGATGGTTCTTGGAAAACCGTCCAATACATAGCCATTCTTACAATCCGCTGCCGCAAAACGCTCCATGATAAGCTCCAGTACCAATTCGTCCGGCACCAAAAGTCCCTGGTCCATGTATACTTTGGCTCTTTTTCCAAGCGGCGTTTCATTTTTTATATTTTCACGGAATATATCTCCGGTAGAAATATGTGGTATTTCGTACTCTGCGGCAATCCTTTTCGCTTGTGTCCCCTTACCGGCACCAGGTGCCCCTAACATAACTACCTTCATGACACTGTCCTCCTGATAAAAATCTGTAAGATAATCTGTTTCAAAATAACAAACTGGGTCTACCGGTATTCCTTTTAATATGCTTTAAAAGGAATACCGGTAACCCGGAAGTTTTTAAAACAAACTTTATCAGCTGTATCAATTGCATATCACAATTCATCAATTAATCATTAAGAAAGCCCTTGTAGTGACGTACAAGCATCTGTGATTCAACCTGCTTGATTGTCTCAATGATAACACCGACAATAATGATGATTGATGTGCCGCCAAAGCTTACACTGGCATTAAATGTTCCTGCAAAAAGAATAGGAATAACGGATACAATGATAAGCCCGATTGCTCCGATAAATATAATATGATTCAGTACTTTGGTCAAATGCTCAGTAGTAGGCTTTCCGGGACGGATACCAGGTATAAAGCCGCCCTGTTTCTTCATGTTATTCGCTACCTCAATCGGGTTAAATGTAATTGATGTGTAGAAATAAGCGAAGAAAATGATAAGTCCTATATAAATCAATAATCCAATCGAATACTTAAACTCATTAAAATCAAAGTTGGTAAAGCTGATTTTCAGCCATTCTCTCTGGTCCAATACCTTGAGAAGCTTCTGGCCCCAACTGCCTCTTCCCGGGAACACGCCCATAAAGGAACCGATAACACCGGGGAAGGACATAAGAGAACCGGCAAAAATAACCGGAATTACACCTGCTGTGTTTACCTTTAAAGGAATGTGCGATGTTTGTCCGCCCACCATCTTTCTGCCCTGTACTTTCTTCGCATACTGAACGGGTATCTTTCTCTCGCCATCCTGTAATATTAATACAAATACGATGGTAAATACAACGACTGCCAAAATCACTATTACCGCAATGATTCCCTGCCATACAGGTCTGTCATATACGAATTGATAATACAGTCTTATGAAGTCTGCTGGCATGGTTGATACAATATTAATCAAAAGAATAATAGAGATACCATTTCCAACACCTCTTTGTGTGATTCGTTCTCCAAGCCACATCAGGAAAGTCGAGCCAGCTGTAAAGGACGCTACCACAAGTACCACATTTGTAAATGTAAGTCCGCCTTCCAATACTCCTGAGCTTCCGCCAAAACCAATTGCCATGGCTACCGATTCAACAACTGCCAGACCAACTGCCATATAACGAGTCAGCTCTTCAATCTTCTTTCTGCCGTCTTCTCCCTCTTTTTGCAGCTCTTCCAATTTCGGTATCGCAATCGTTAAGAGCTGTATAATAATGGATGCCGAAATGTACGGAGAAATACTTAAGGCAAATATTGACATCCTGGTAAAGGAACCGCCGGTAAGATTGTTAAAGAAACCAAGATTAATGTTTGAAAACACTTCTTCTACCGCCTCTCTGCTAATCGCAGGGGCAGGAAGCAGGGTTCCCAGTCTCACAATTATCAGAGCAACCAATGTATACATCAATTTTGTCCTGATATCTTTAACCTTTAACGCATTTTGGAATGTTTTAAACATACTAAATCACCTCAGCATTTCCACCAAGAGCCTGAATCTTTTCTGCTGCACTCGCACTAAATGCATTAACCTTGACATCCAGCTTCTTAGTAAGTTCTCCATTGCCAAGAATCTTAACCCCGTCTTTCGGGTTCTTAATGATTCCTGTTTCAATTAATGAATCAACTGTTACTGTAGCACCATCATCAAATCTATTTAATACATCTACGTTAATTGCAACGATCTCTTTTGAATTCCTGTTCGTGAATCCACGTTTTGGAATTCTTCTGTATAACGGCATCTGACCGCCTTCAAAACCAACTCTTGGCGCTCCGGAACGTGCCTTTTGTCCTTTATGACCTTTGCCCGCTGTCTTGCCGTTGCCTGAACCATGTCCGCGACCTGTTCTGAAACGGTCCCTCTTGGAACCATCTGCCGGTCTTAACTCTGATAGATTCATCTACGCGCACCTCCTTTTTTAGTAATTATATTTCTTCAACCTTTACTAAGTGTTTTACTTGATCAATCATTCCCCTGATTGCAGCATTATCAGGCATTTCAACGGTTTTGTTCAGCTTTCTCAAACCGAGAGCCTCTACTGTTGCTTTATGCTTAGGAATGGCACCGATCGTAGACTTCACTAGTGTTATTTTTAATTTGTCTGCCATTTTGACACCTCCACATTTAATTACTTGGTCGAGCTTAATTAGCAAGCTGCTCTACCGGAATACCACGAAGCTTTGCTACTTCCTCAGGGGTCTTTAACTGGCTTAATCCATCAATCGTAGCTAAAACTACATTCTGCTTATTATTTGAACCCAGAGACTTTGTACGGATATTCTTGTATCCGGCAAGCTCTAGTACGTTACGCACCGGTCCGCCCGCAATAACACCGGTACCATCCGGGGAACGCTTCAGGAGCACCGTAGCACTGCCGAATTTTCCGATAAAGTCATGAGGTATACTACCGTTTTCATCAATCGGAAGGCTAACTAACTTCTTTATGGCATCTTCTTTGCCCTTGCGGATTGCTTCGGGAATTTCTGTTGCCTTTCCAAGCCCTGCGCCTACGTGGCCGTTTCTGTCGCCTACAACAACTAATGCTGTGAAACGCATATTACGTCCGCCCTTTACAACCTTGGTAACGCGCTTGATTGATACCACTTTATCCTCTAATTCCAGTTGACTTGTATCAACAATTGAACGTTTCATGTGTTCTCCTCCTTACCTAGAATTCCAGACCAGCCTCACGGGCTGCGTCTGCTAACACTTTGATCTTTCCGTGATATATGAAACCGCCTCTATCAAAGACAACAGCCTTAATTCCTTTTTCCAATGCCTTCTTGGCAATTACAGTACCTAAATGTGCTGCGGCTGCCGTATCATTGGTTTTTTCAAGCTCTGCTTTAACATCTTTTTCCAGGGTAGAAGCTGCTACTAAAGTATTACCAGCTATATCGTCAATAATCTGGGCATACATGTGATTATTGCTTCTGAATACAGCCAAACGCGGTCTCTCAGGAGTACCCGTGAAACGGTTACGGATTTTTCTATGCTTACTTCTTCTGATATCAGTTCTTGACTCTTTACTAACCATGTTATTTCACTCCTCCTTTATTTCTTACCGGTCTTACCAACCTTACGTCTGATTACTTCATCAGCATACTTAATACCCTTGCCCTTATACGGTTCGGGTGCTCTCTTAGCTCTGATTTCAGCGGCGTATTGGCCAACCTTTTCTTTATCTATACCTTTAACAATAATTTTGTTCTGTCCTTCTAAAACAGATTCAACACCTTCCGGATCAACCATAACTACCGGATGGGAATAACCAAGCGTAAGTGTCAAATCCTTACCTGCCTTGGCTGCCCTGTAACCAACACCGTTAATTTCCAGGGTCTTTTGATATCCATCCGTGACACCTGTTACCATATTGGCAATCAGGGTTCTTGTCAGTCCGTGGAGGGACTTCATTCTTTTTAACTCATTCGGTCTGGATACAGTAAGTTCTGCTCCCTCTACCTTTATAACCATCTCGGAAGGTAACACTCTTTCCAGTGTTCCTTTGGGTCCTTTTACGGTCACTTTATTATTTTCTGCTATATCTACCGTTACACCGGCAGGTATAGCGATAGGCATCCTTCCTATACGTGACATGCCCGCACCTCCTATAATATTTGGGATTTATATCCCACTGATTTAATTGCTGCTTAGCTTTCGATATAT
>JAEZXP010000019.1 GCA_023419655.1 Bacillota bacterium
AGTATATTTCAATTGCGTTTTCTCCCA
This sequence comes from Bacillota bacterium, assembly GCA_023419655.1. Lineage (GTDB taxonomy): Bacteria > Bacillota > Clostridia > Lachnospirales > Lachnospiraceae > Mobilitalea. The sequence goes on from JAEZXP010000019.1 coordinate 28, forward strand.
AGCTTTGATAATATGGTTTTAGTTCTGTAAATTTTTTCAAGAATCACGGATACCCTCATCCAGGAAAGGAGCTCTCATGAATCAGGATTCAGGAAATATAACCGATAACGCCATCCAGAAAATAATGGAGGAAAACAAACGAATAACCTCCATGTTCATACATGAACTTAGAAATCCTTTATCACTTATAAAAGGAACTCTGCAATACATAGAGATGAAGCACCCCGAAACAAAGGACTACAAATACTGGAGCCAATTGCACGAGTTAATCCATGATATGGAGCTGATGATGTCCGATGCCTCGCTGCTTAATTCAGGCACGGTTCTCACTATGCAAAGCACCAATCTCTTCGAATTAATTACGACTGTCGCAGAGAACTTTATGCCTCAGGCAGAAAACCAGCAAAAGCATCTGTCTGTTAAGGCTTCTTTGGAATGTGAATCCGTAATTTCTTCCTATTCCTGCGATTCAGGTAAAATAAAACAGGTATTATCAAATCTGATTAAAAATGCTCTGGAAGCCACCTCTCCCGGCAATTTTATAGAAATTATCCTGGGCATTGAATCCACCGGTACAAATCCCATGGTTTCCATCCAGATTAATAATAACGGTCTTCCGATACCTGAAAGCGAACTTGATACGATATTCCTGCCCTTTGTAACCAGCAAAAAATATGGAACCGGAGTAGGGCTTGCACTGGCAAAACGAATTATTGAAGGTCATCTTGGACGTATTCATGTCCGTTCCACCGAAGCTCTGACCGGGTTTACCATCCTGCTGCCGCTTCAATCATAAGGCTTTCTATAATATATTGAATTGAAATACCTGGTCGAATGTGCGAAGGGTTTTAAAATTCCCTTTTGCCGTTAACTCACCGGACATGAATGCTCCCTGGAAAGTAATTCGTCCAAGAACAAGCTTGTTCATCACATCCCTGGTTGTTTTTGCAATGACGTCTGCATCTGCTTTCTCTCCATAATAGCATTTCAGACGATTTTCCTGTATTTCAACAATCAGGGTCTTTTTGATATCAGATAAATTTATTGAGTAAGAGGCCGCAAAATCATCAATCGGATGAAAGTTCTCCCTGAGATTACGGATAAACTCCTGACCGGCCTCCATGTCGCCGCCGTCCAGCATTTCTTTATATAATTGTGTAAGCTCCTCGATATCTTCCTTCTGCTTCTTCACATATGCATCGTCCGATACATACATTGAAAGCTGCTCGCTTTCCTGAGGTGTCAAGACAATCGTGTTGCTCTTAAGGAGATTTTGCCTAAGAACGATATTGCTTGCCGGAAGCATCTTTGTCTTTTGATTTATAACACGGTAAAAGGATTCCGCCGTCTTTTCAATCGTCCTGGCATAATCCGTATTTGTTTCAAATTCCACATGATTCTCAACATAGGAAGACAAACCGGTACAAGGGATTCCTCCCAGCATCTCCCATGCCTGTGTCAGAACAAGCTTGGCCTCTCTCTCGCCATACGTACTTGCCGTAACAATAGGCATCATGTACAGCTTCTCCAGTTTCTCCTTGTCTGCGTACAGCCAGCAGGCATCCAAAAACTGCTGCATATAACCGCCTATTCCCATCCATTCAACCGTTGTTGCCAATATAACACCGTCCGCCTCCTTCAAGGTCTTTGGAAGCATGGACAGCGCATTCTTCTCTTCATACAGATTATATCTTGTTATCTTTACCCGCAGCTCTTCAAGCACCTCTGTCAGCTTTCCGATTACATATAAGGTCGGATCTTCAATTAACCCCCTGCCGCCATAATAGATATTGACCTTCATAAATCAACTCTCCTCCTGTCATCCTTGGTACGTTTGATTATCCACATAGGGCTTTTTGGGCCTCCGGTATACGATAAGGGCCAGAATAATTCCTCCGATAAAGCCTCCGATATGAGCGATGTTATCGATATTTGCATTCGCTATACCACCATAGAGGCTGAATACTGTGAATAAAATAATCTGCCTGCTGCTGATATCCTCCAAACGGCCTTTATTAATGAGAAGGATATATCCCATTGCCCCCACAATGCCGAAGATGGCGCCGGAGGCTCCTACAGACAGTACCAATCTCTCTTTTAACATATTATAACTTATAGAAGAAATACCTGCAATCATTCCGGAGCCAAAATAAATAATCAGATATTTTATTTTTCCTACTGCCCGTTCCAGATTATCTCCAACGAAGAATAACACCAGCATATTGTTCATCAAATGCTCGAAATCCGAGTGAAGGAACATCGAGGTCAATATTCTGTAGTATTCGCCTTCTTTTATCAAATACCAGGACAGGGCTCCCCTTTGCAGCCCATAGCCGTCTTCCCCGAATATTCCGGTATGATGGACAATCAGGTATAGAACAATATTGGCTACGATAAGCAGTGTATTGAATAAAGATATCCATTTCACCCTATGCTGCCCATCTTTGCAGCTTATATCGTATCCGCCTTCGCCCAGCCCTGTGGCATGCTCTTCGTCATGGACAATATCTTCTATTGCAGGTATAAGCTCTGAAAAATAAGGGGATTCGTTCTCATAGATGATAAGCCGCCTGTTCAGCAAGTCCACAATAAAGTGGTCGTCCTGATTCAGATGAAACTTTTTCGCCCGCTCGAAATCGGCTGTAAGCACCAGGCCCAGCAGATGGATATCTGAAAAACCGCTTTCATGAAAACGGGCTTTTATATTATTGATTATCACCCTGTACTCTTCGGAGGATATTTCTCTTCCCGTTATGGCACGAAGAATCAGGACAATTTCCGTTCCCATATAATCCGAACGGTAAAACATGTCCATAACGCCTATCTTAATGTCCAACTGTTGGTAACCCTTATCCGATAACTTACTGATAATGCCGTCCTCTATTCTCATTTTGCCTTTTCCTTCTCTGCCTCGTTCATGCCCTTTTATTCCTAATCTTTACCGGTCAGCCCATGAAAATGACCGGCCGACTGCTTTATGCCATCCCTTTAACAGGCTGTCTCTTTGTTCCTTCTCCATATTCGGAGTAAATGTCTCTGATAAAGCCCAGTTTTGTTTTATTTCCTCTTTGTCTTTCCAGAATCCTACGGATAATCCCGCCAGGTATGCCGCTCCCAAAGCCGTTGTCTCGGTACATTCCGGTTTTAGTACATCCGTATCCAGAATATCTGCCTGAAACTGCATAAGGAAGTTGTTCGCACTGGCCCCTCCGTCCACCCGGAGAGATTTCAAGCTTTCGCCCAAATCATTTTCCATGGCTTTAAGTACATCATGGGTCTGGTAAGCGATGGATTCCAGGGTGGCCCTTATAATATGCTCACTGCTGCAACCTCTGGTTATGCCTACAATTGCACCCCTGGCATACTGGTCCCAATAAGGCGCTCCCAGTCCGGTAAAGGCGGGAATAACATATACACCGTTCGAGTCCTTTACTTCATATGCATATTTTTCACTCTCAGCAGCCGTACGGATTAATTTCAGCTCATCCCTCAGCCATTGTACGGCGGCTCCGGCGACAAATACACTGCCCTCCAGGGCATACACCGCTTTAGTATTATCTGAACAGGCGGCAATGGTTGTAAGCAGTCCATGGCTGCTTGTAACCGCCTCCTCTCCTGTATTCATCAGTAAGAAGCAGCCTGTTCCATAGGTATTTTTAGCCTCTCCTTTATTGAAGCAGCATTGGCCGAACAATGCCGCCTGCTGGTCCCCTGCCGCCCCGGATATCGGAATCTCCTCTCCAAAGAGAGCTCTATCCGAAACGCCGTATACGCAGCTTGAGGGCTTCACCTCCGGCAGCATCCCGCAGGGAATATCCAGTTCCTTCAACAGCTTATCATCCCAGACAAGCTTCTTTATATCAAATATCATGGTTCTGGAAGCATTGGTATAATCCGTTATAAAGGTTTTGCCCTTTGTCAGATTCCATATTAACCATGTATCTACCGTACCAAATAATAAATTCCCTTTCTCCGCCTCTTCCCTTGCTCCGGGAACCTTATCCAGTATCCACTTGATTTTGGTAGCAGAAAAATAGGCATCCGGAATCAGGCCGGTCGTCTCTTTAATATAAGGCTCCAATCCTCTCTTTTTCAAATCTTCAATCATATCGGCGGTTCTTCTGCACTGCCAGACAATGGCATTGTATACCGGCTGCCCCGTATTCTTATTCCATACAATCGTGGTCTCTCTCTGGTTGGTTATCCCGATTGAAGCAATCTCCCCGGCTTCGATACCGGACTTTGCCATCGCCTCCGTTGCAACTGAAATCTGTGATGACCAGATTTCCATCGGGTCATGCTCAACCCAGCCCGGCTTAGGGTATCGTTGCGTATACTCCTTCCCTGCCATGCTTTTTATTTTTCCTGACTTATCGAATATAATACAGCGGGAGCTGGTTGTTCCCTGATCAAGTGCCATTACATATTTCTTCACACACATACACACATACCCCATTTCATCTTCCCATATTACGATTACAGGAACGAAAGCCCGGTTCCTCATAACTAGATTGTAACACTCTTATCCCGGCATTTTCAATATAATTTCTATATCTTTCTTGTTTCACATACTTTTATACCAATAAACGATTATTCCTATAAAAAAGAGCCCGCAGGCTCATAATAAATATTAATTTAAGTTTACCCGTATATCTGAAACAAATACCGGACACCCGCAATCGCCACCTCATCACCTGTCGCTATCTCATATCTTTGGTAGCAGACCAGGGGCCTTTCATTCAGACAGGTTCCATTCGTGGAATTTAAGTCCGTTATATAATAGGCATCTTCTTCTTTCGTAATCTTTACATGGTATCTGCTTACGACCTCCTTGTCGAAGCAGTATCCACATGATTTCGATGTTTGCCTATCACAAACGGAAAGCTCTTTATGTGTATCGGTTCGTACATCTCCTTATTCTCAGGTTCAAGACAGCATCCAAAAGATATTATCCCGGCATTTAACAGTACGGTAGGATTTGATTTGTCCTCCATCTCCTCTGCCATCCTCCGCCTTTTTTCTGGTAAGGTATCATCATATATTGCTTCTCTTTCTTCCAGCTTATCTTCCGATTGTATCTTAGCCTTGTCATCCTCTCTTGGGTCGATATATTCCTGATTGCTTATGATTTTTGTTAGCCGGTTATTCTTATTCCATATGTTTTTCATAAGATATCCTGCAATACACAGCAGTATTACAAGTAATGCCATAAGCTTGCCGTAGTCTATCCTGCTGCCAAGGGAGGTATAGATAAGTTTCGTATTAATACTGATAATAAGCATCAAGATTGCACCTGTAACACAGGCTGCCGTATAGATATAGGTTATTAATGGATAATAATATTTTTCCCTTTCATCGGATATCTTTTCCGGCATAACCGGAATTTGAGCTGCTTTTATTCTACCTTTATCGGCGGGTTTCAGCTTATCCATCTCATATAGCTCCAGGTCAGAATTCTCTTTGCTTTCTATTTTTATGCCTTTCTCTGTATCCGTATTGTTTTCCCTGATGGCCGACAGAAGCTCATTAAATGAATTTCCGTCCTCCCGGCACACTTTATACAGGTTATATATGTAAAGAACCGCATCCTTTTGCTTATGGTCCACCTTATTCAGAATATGCTCTATGAATGCTGTCATCTGATTCTTTATGTCTTTATTGTATCCCGGCAGATAACATACATTTATCTGCTCCGCAGAAAGCCCGATGTATACATGCTCCGGCACCAGAATCAGGTCATTTTCATTAAGCAGATATTCATCGGTCTGCTCCAGCAAATCTGCCAAATCGGAAAATATCCTTTTAATCTGTTTATAATTCATTGTGCTTTTGCTGTAGATGATTTCAAAGGCCTGTGTCGATGTAATATCGTAATAATAAAGCACGTGATTATCAATGGTTCTGGGCTCCGGCCTTATTATTCCCTTTACCGAATTTGCCTGCAGCATCTGTACACAATAATCTTCCCCTTTGCTATTCTCTGTCCTGGGTAACACAAGATAATTATGGCGAAAATCCTTCTTATAGCTGGCCTCCATCTTTCCCTCCTTTATGAATCAAAAGCTATTATGGTATAAGCTTTCCTATACTCTCTTTTAATTTATCAAATCCTTTTATCTCCTCGCCAGTATCAAGTATAACCTCCGACATCCGGACAGTCTCGGCCGGATTATGATACGGCGCCTTTGCCTCAACTGCAAGGGTTCTGCCGGAAGAAAATAATTGCTGTATGGCTTTTATGGGAATCCGGGTTGTTCCTTCTACTCTTATGGCGATATGAAAGGTATCCTTTGATACATGAACATCGGTAACCCTCGTAATAAATAATCCCTTTGACAGCATACGATACAGATGGTTTTCAACATCCGTCTCTTTGGTCTCTGTTCCCTCAAGCAGCCTGCCAAATATCCCTTTATTAATCCCATCATAATTCATCTTTCCCGTATTAACATCTGCCTCCCGCTTAAAATTCAAGGCGGCCTTATGCCGCACCAAATCCGTAAGCCCTTGAATTTTGCATATATCATGAAGATAGAAGGACAGATATAGTATAAAGACAATGATAAATAATACGATAGGCATGATAAACACCGCCTCCAAGGTAAAGCTTGCCTGGATTTTTCTCTTCAACGCTTCTATCCTCCTGATTTTTTCATCTATTTCTATGTTCTTTGGTATATTGGTTCCTTCTCCGATTACCTGCTGTCCGCTCTATTATTGCGTATGCCCTGCGTGCCTGCCTAACTCCATATCGGAATACTAAGGAAGATGTAAGCAAGGCAAAGAAAAGGCATGAAAGGAATGGCTTTCTTTCGGTCAGCTCTTCTAAGCACCAGAAGTCCGATGGAAAATACTGCGGCAATGGAAAGAGCCAGGGCGAAAAGCTCGATATTCCCCCAAAAACCCAGTCCCATGCCGGTGACCACCAGCACCAGTCCGTCTCCCATACCTATCTTTCCTCCGGTTGCCTTACTTAAAAGCACCACGCCTATTCCCAGAAAAACACCTCCTATCCTGTTCCAGACAGATAATACCGGGCAAAAAGGAATACAGATGCCCAAAAATATCCCGCATAGTATAACAATCCATATTCGTATCTTCTTCCACCTGATATCTTGAACTGCGACGATAATCAGCAGCAAGCCTATCAGGCCTTTTATGATATACTCTCCCATCTATTCCTCCGATTTTTCCTATTTTTATCTCTGAATCGATACATCCCATAACCGCAAAATCTCTTCCCATCCCGCTTTAAGCGATGAAAGATTTCTTTAAGCTATCTGTTGCACCGCTTGCAGGGTACTTTTTCTCCTACTTCGGATAAGGGAATTTCCTGAACCGTCCTTTTTATTTTAGAGCAGTCCCGTCTCCTGTGGTACCTGTCACCATATACGGTTATGTAATAGCTTCCCGATACCGGGTCATTGCTGCAGCAGGCTTCACAGGCATAATACCTGCCGCCGTTTTTATTCCTGTGCCATGTCGGCTTTTCATGTATCTCTTCTATAGACAGGCGTATATGGGTGCAGTCTCTGTCCAGATGGTATACGGTACCGCTTTTTGTGATATAGACGATGGTCTCCTCTTTGTCTTCCTCCTCCGCAATCCTGTAAAGAGCAGGAATCTGGTTTCCGTTCCAGCCCCGGACCCGGATTCTCTGTATCATATCCATTTCATGAAGCCCGAATATCCTGACGGGAATCCTGACCCGGTACCGGATTACGATATCGATATCATTGTCGCCCTCGAATACCTCCGAGCCGTCAAAGCGCATCCCGTCGAAGCCTCCTGCTATACAGGAAGTGTTAACCAGCTCCTCATTCAGCCTGCTTCCCAGGGCATATTTAACGGCTATATTATGAATGACAATCCCTGCAAGCTCCTCTAATCCTGTTTTGATGCCTTCCTCCAAAGGGGACAAGTCCATGGCATTCACATCTTCTGCATCCTGAAAATCCGAATAGATGTATGCAGCCCTTGCCATGCTAAGGCCGGTTTCGGTCAATGCCTCCTGTATAACCTCCTGAACGGTTATTATCTGTATAAAGTATAGAAAGCTCAGAAAAAAGAATAAGAAAAGAGGCAGTACCAGAGAGGCCTCCACCGTAAGAGAGGCTTTTGCTCTTTTTTCTTTTATTCGGTTGAATTTCGCTGTTTGTTTCATATTTCCGCCTGCCAGATACAGCTTCCCCGTCCGCATATACCTTCCAATGATGATACGGGATGACCGTTCTTCTATATAATTGTATAAGCAAATGATTTCCTGGAGAGAGGTTTTTTTATTTGATTAATAGAATTGTTATAAGAATGGATGTTCTTTAGAAGAACGGACATCTCCTATCACCATTTTCCGGTGATATTTTAATAGCTGTACGCTGCCTCAAGGATGATAGGAATACTGCTGTCCGCATCGACGTATTTTTTCATAAAGGATAAGGTCGTAAAAAGAGGTTTTATCCGAAAGGCTGCCCGGGCCTCATATCCAAAGATGCAATTTTTAAGCTTAAAATCGGTGTCATATCGAATATGAATATTCTCCTGAATCAAATCCATCATACGATAGGACAGCTTTCTCTGATTGGCCGTATATAAGAACAGCGTCATATAATCCTGATAGGAGAATCCTTTCTCTTCCTTGTAAGCATCGGCTTTTTTTCGTATGTTTTCTCTGGTTAACAGCAAAAGGTCCGCGTATTTTAATTCTGCCTTTTTTCGGAGGATGGGGATTTCTTTTCCTTCCAAAAGGGCACAGGTATCCACAAGGCCGCAGCCAATCGCCAGTACTATCATCAATATGCCCTGGGTAATTGCAACCAATATCGGAAGTCCCGTAAACCCTACCAATGTCGTGGCAATTGTTTTAGCCTCATTCCATTTTTCCTTGTCACCCAGTATTGTCACAAAGTTCAGAAGTGTTCTTATCAGGATAAGCTTTCCTATGACTGCTTCTATATTATCCTTATCTGCCGCCCTGCCGTAGAGCAGATACTCCCATTCATAGCTAAGTACCGTGGGCTTCCTTCCCCGCAGTTCCTCCTCCTTGACAGGAAATCGATAAAAATGCTCCTCTATGTATCTCTGAACCATCACACGCTCCAGTATCTCATCTGCGGCCGTTCCCAAAAGAGTGCGGATACCATAATCGCCGAATATACCAAACAGACCCTCGGTTCCCGCATCCTTCCCGCCGATTTTCATGCCTTTAAGTAAGGTTAAAAACGAAAAGCTGTCCTGTTCCCCGGATAAGCCGTCCATAACGGACGGAAGCATGTCGGCGGACAGCTCACCGGAGGATATAGAATCCGGGTTGATTACAAGGCCGGTTATTCCTGCTTCAATAAGCTCCTTCATTCCATCCAGATAATCGGTTGAGCTGTCTTCTCCGATTACCAGCGTGCTGTAATTGAGCTTAAGCCCCTTGGTATCATAAGTCATAAGCTCCCGGTATGCTTCTTTATAATTATCCTTAGCGGTTATAAAATCCTGACTGGACAATGCCTGATGTCCGCTGTTAAGGCTGTCGATGCAATTTTGCAATATACCATAATTATTCGTTAATGTACTTTTCATTCCGGGAAAGTCATATCCTCCGCTGTTATCCAGCTGATACCTTTTAAGCTCAGAAAGCCCCTCCTCCAGGCTTTCATAAACATTTTCATCCAGGCCCTCCTTCTCATTATGAAGACTTTCCTCATAGGCTTTAATAAGGGGGTTGGAATCCTTTGCCGCAGCAATGATTTGCTCCAGCTCTAAAATTCCCTGTTCTGTCGCTGTAAGGCTTCCTGAGAGCAGACTCGATATTTCATTTACATTGGCCGTTATGCTATTCGTTTTGTCTGCCTGCTCCTTGCTGTAATCCTTTATACCTGAGCGAATTGTCTCTTCATTCTCTTCCAGTCCGGCAATTCTTTCCTCTGCTTCACTTATATTTATCGCCATGCTCTCCCGGTACGCCTCATCCTCTCCCGTATAAGCAGACAGGGTTTCTCGAAGCTGCTGCAAGGCATTTTCCTCTTTTTTTATTTCTTCTTGAACCGTATACAAGTTATTTTCCAAGGTTTTGATGGCCTGCCGTATAATCTCGAGCCGTTCAAGGCAGCTGTCCATCACTCGAAATGCTTCGGACGGGTCGGTATAGTTGTCCCAAAGTGCTATAAATACAATCTCATTATTAATTCCCGCACTTTCCATGGTTGGAACACCGTATAAAATCCGCTTTGCAAAATGCGTCTCTGTCTTTAATCTGCCGTCTCTCCCCTTTATAATCCCATTTTTTCCGGTAGCGATTCCGTCGATGTACTTCATCAGGGCAAGAATCCCTTCATCAATGGCAACCAGCTGTTTTTCCAGTTTTGCCTTTTCCTCATAAAGAATACTGACCTTTCCGGGCTGTTCCAGCAAAGATACCTTATCCAAAAAGAATTCCGCGACATCGCCCAGCGTCCTGTATTTCATGTATTCGACGACCTCATGTATGAATATTTTGCCCTGATAATCGGTAAGGCTTGTACTGCTTTGCACCTCAACCGAATCGAGGGATAGTCCATATAATTCCATACGGCTGCTTGCTTCCGGTATTCCCTGTGCCGGCTTCAAGGTGTAGGACATATAATTTTGCATTCTTTCCTCCAGCTCTTCACCGTTAAAGGAAGCCTCCCCATATGCGCCGTCCAGTCCCAGCAGATGATATTCCTCCATAAGCGGTCCGTAAAATGCCGCCAGAACCGAATCCATTGATGTTGTCAATGCCCTCTCTGCAAACACTCTGGCCGTAGCCTGCCTGGCCCCTTCAATGACTGTCATTACCAGCGCCAGAATTAAAAGTAAGGTTATACTTAAAAATACTGTAATTGACCCGCTTTGATTTTGATGTTGTTTATGCTTATCCATTCGGCTCTTGCCTTTCTACGGATTATTCAGATATTCTACCTGATTATTGATATTCTCAAATACACTGTTAACGATATCTGTGATTTGGTCTCTGAATAAAACCACCAGAAGAATTAACACCAGTAAAATTAATATAATCTCTACAACGCCGATTCCCTCTGCTTCGGTCTTTAATAATTTACTTATCCCTTTCTTCATCTTCTATCCTCTGTCCATACGGACAGTTTTCCCTTCTATGTATTGGTTTCTTATCGCGAATATCCTTGATAGATAGGATATGTCATATTCTAAAAGAGATAAACGCAGGTATCATAATTATAATTAGCACAATCAGAAGCATTATCATCATGGGTACCAACAGCTTCGTGGAAGCCTCCTCACCCAGCTTTTTTGTGGTTTCCTTCCTCTCCTGAAATGCCTCTATCGCCTCCTGTTTTAATAAATCCACCATATTCCGGTTTCCCTTTTTCAGGTTCTGCACCAAAATAGAGCTAAACTTCATATAGGAAAGCAGCCCCGCTCTTTTCCCAAACTCCCCATAGGCCTTTGCTTCGGATATACCCAGCTTTAATTCATGGCACGTCACCCGCATTTCCTCATAGGCATACCGTATTTCTCTTTTGTTGCATCTGGATTTTTTTTCGTAATCCTCTGCTATCTTGCTCCAGGCCTGCTTAATCGTCATTCCTGCATTTATCAATAGAACAAATTTATTAATAATTTCCGGATAGTCCAGAAGCATCTGATTTTTTCTTCGTCTCATTCTGCTGTCCAGTTCTCTGTCCCCATAGAGTCCTATAAGCACCGCTCCAAGCAGGCCCAATATAAGCAATGATACTCCCCGGTTCTTTTTATCTGTCTTCCAGGTAAGAGAATATTCCCCTATCTGTCCGGGAAGGTTCCATTCCTCTATTGCGGCTGTCTCCTTTCCCGCTGTATCGAGGGCATCTTCCAGCTCCCTGTACAGTATCTCCTTCTCATCCAGTTTTGCCGGTCTTATTGTAAGAGGGATTGTATGCTCCACTCTCTTATTATTATATTTAAGAATTGCTGTTACCAGGGTCTCGGCTTGCGCATCCGTCATATCTGTGTTTTTAAGCTCTCCCCTGCCTGAGATTAGCCGGTAATCTTTCGGAATCCATTCTATGGATATCGCCGTATTCGGAATCCTCTGAATAAAATTCAGATTCTTATTCACATTGTCCGCAGCTTCATTTTCTCCCAGCATGGCCTCCTCCAGATAGGGAATTACCTTCTTTAATACCCCTTCCCATTCGTCTTGCGTATATACCCGTTCCTTATTATTGATGATTATTTCATCCTCGTAGATGTCCGTCCCGTCCTCTTGCTTTGCCATACGAAACCTTAGCTTTATCTTACGGTCTCCTTCTCCCTCCTCGGGACGAATTAGATTGCCCTCGAAGGTATCGGATTTATTCATGGCGGATTGAATGGATGCGATGAAAGAAAAGCTTGAGAATGCAAAGATTATTACCAGAATAAGAGATATTTTTTGATACCAGTAAAGCCTTATCTGAATTTCACGATTATCAGAAACATGCAGGGCACGAATTTTTTCTGATATGTCAGATTTATTCAATAATCTTTTTTCAAGTCCTGTTTTTGTAAGAAGAAAGCTTGCTATCGGATACAGAAAATACAGCTTATGCTCCTTTTTATCGATGTCTTTTAAATTAATATATATCATAATTATATTCCTTACAGTTCAATTGCGGTTATATTGTCGATGATACGATAGGTGAAAAGATAGACACCCAGAAGAATTGTCATAATAAGAATACCCAGGAGATTATGGTACAGCGTATCCAGAAATCCCGGAGAAGAGATTGACAGATAGCACAGGATTCCTGCCGGAACCATCTTCATTATCGTGGCTTCAAATTTTTTACCTGCTATCATCGCCATAATCTCCCGCTTTACCTCCAGCTTATCGCTGATGATATTTCCGGTTGTCTTAATGATTTGGTTTATATCACCTCCCGTTCGTTTCGCAGTGGCAAACACTTCAGAAAAGCTGATAATATCTTCTACTGCGCTGCGCTCTCCAAAATCACTTAACGCTTTTTCCACTGGAATATTCATCTGTATCCGGTTAACCAGATAGGTAAATTCTTTTATAATCATCGCTTCTTCCGGATACATTCGCTTTAAGTCCTTTAATGCTTCTGCAAATCCACGCTCTGCACTATATCCGGCACTTAAGGCCGCCGACAGACTATTTATGCCATCCCGGAACTGGAGGCCCAGCTGCCACCTTCTTTTTTCGGCCATCTCCCTGTTTTTCCTTTTGTAGTTTAAGCGTATCAGAGGGCTAAGCAGGATTATGCCATAGATGCTCTTATAGAATAAGATTCCCAGCACCAGCGCCACCATAACCCCCTCAAGGATATACCTTAACTTTTCTTTAACAGAAAAACGGTAGATATCATAATTTTCAACCATCTATATGCCTTTCTCTTTATCTACTTCAACGATAGCCCTGCCCGGTTAAGCTTCTCCATATGTATAAGCCCATTAACCTTCTCCAGCTTACCGATTATTTTTTCATTTTCTTCGGCTTCTTCCACGAATCTGTAAAGCGGGTTCAGAATAATTTCATTGTCTTTCATTCCCTGTACCTCTGTTATCTCCAGCACACGTCTTGATTTGTCCCTCAGTCTGCCCAGATGTACGATTATATCTATGGCGGAGGCAATCTGCCTGCGTACCGCTATAATCGGAATATCTGCGCCAAGAAGAACAAGGGATTCCAGCCTGCTTAACATATCTGCCGGTGAGTTGGCATGTCCTGTAGACAGAGAGCCGTCATGTCCTGTATTCAGTGCCTGCAGCATATCGATTGCCGCTTCATCCCTTACCTCCCCTACAATAATCCGGTCCGGACGCATTCGAAGGGATGTCTTAATCAAATCCCTTATCGTCACCTGATTGCTGCCCTCCGTATTGCTGTTTCTTACCTCCATACGAACCAGATTGCTGATGCTTCTAAGCTGCAATTCCGCAGAATCTTCAATGGTTATAATCCGCTCTGTTTCGGGGATATAGTTGGATAGAACATTAAGAAATGTGGTTTTCCCTGAGCCGGTTCCTCCGCTGATAAATATATTGTATCTGGCTATTACCAGCTTTTCTAAAAACTCCGCAACCTCCCGGGTTATGGATTGATATTCGATGAGCCTATCAATCGTGATAGGATTTTCGGGAAATCTTCGTATTGTGATGACAGGCCCGTCCAATGCTATGGGAGGAAGCACAATGTTAACCCTTGAGCCGTCCGGCAGCCTGGAATCTACAATGGGATTTGCCGCATTGACAATACGGTTGGCCTGGGATACAATCTGCTGAACCACATCCTCAAGCTTTTCTTCTGATTCAAAGGATTTGGGGCTTCGGGATATAACACCGTTTTGCTCGATAAAGATATCCTTTACACCATTTACCATAATTTCAGTAATTGTGGGGTCCTCTATCATATCCTGCAAAATATCCAGCTTCCGGATAGAATTGAAGATATCCCTTCGAAGTCTTTTCTTTTCCTGCATACTAATATAATTTTCTCTGCTCTTTACGACCAATATCTCATCGATTGCGTTAAGCAGTTCCTCATCCGATATCTCGGTGGTCAGGTCTATCCTGTCCAGTACGTCCTGCTGAAGCTTTTCTTTTAATCTACTCATTGATACATTGATACTCCTTTCAGCTTATCTAATCCGTTCATTATCCGTTCTCTTGTTCTTATCATCATCCGTATATCTGTGCCGCTTCTTCTGCCGCAGGCTTTATGGCCGCGTATATATGCTCGGGTGACGAACTTGCACCTGCCATCCGCCCTGCTGCGGGAAGCTTTATCCTGTGGCATTTTAATTGCCGGATGAAAACTCCCATCAGCTCCATCTGCCTTTCCCATTCCTTTACCGCAAGCTCTTCATATGGCAAATCAGCTATTGCAATATAGATATCATTGCTCCGGCTTAAAATCTCCATGGCTGCCTCCGTATAGATTCCCAGATAAAATACAATCAATTCATAATCCTTCTGTATAGCCATGTCCTTTATGAATTTCTCCACATCCTCCCTGCTTAAAGAGAGCAAGTCAAAGCCATGCCAAACACCTGCAAGGTAGGGTAATCTATCTGAATAATTAAGATACGTTTTCAGCTTATCCATATAATTCGAACCGCTTTCTTTCAGATAATACAAGAATTCGGACATGGATTCTCCTGCCTCCTTCTCTCCCGGCATAAAGGCTGTCTGCAGCGGGTCAAGAGAAATAAAAAGGACCTTTCTTCTATCGGATAATTCCTTCGCAAGCGCCCAGGCATAGGAGCGCTTCTCTATCCCGGGAACCGGAGAAAACACGGATATAAACCGAACCTCCCCATAATTTGCACCTCCCCTGTTATCCTCCAGTCTTGTATATCCGGACAAAACAGCGGATGCGATTCTTCCCGCCGGCTGATATTTATAAATACTTTCCTGCTTGTCCCTTACCGCCTTCTTATCATGAGAAAGCCAAAAAATATATTTTATATTATCTTTTAAAAGCTCGGCCGAAATATCCTCACCTCCATATAAAAGAATATCAACGGCCTGATACTTTAAAAAATCGACTAAGCTTTCCCGCCGGGTGAACAATAATATCCCGAATTCCTCCCATCCTGATTTTTTTAAATATTCCATTAAACGGGATGCATATAGAATGTCCGTATCAAAAACGGCCATCAGCTTCTCCAATATTTCACCTCCTGTTATTGAAAATGATTTAATATTTATGAATTTGATTGAAGGAATGATTTAATTATAGAATGTAATTCCGTGAGTTAGCCTTAAGCTTAGATAAATGGAGACTCCAAAAGACAAATGATGTTAATTTTTGCTTTAAAAATGGGGATATGTTAATAATATATGAACTTTACATTGCTGTCAATATATTCCTTATAATGTCGAACCATCTTTGTAATACTTATACAAATTTTCTGATATATAAGGTAAAAATGCACAAAAATATTCAGGCTGAGTAATAGAATGCCAGCCCATAAAGTAAAATAAATCCGGGAAGACCCAAGAAACCGTTCGATAGTATCGTTACTGCATTAACGCCCACGGTCATCCGGTATCCGCCCATGCCAAGTACAAAATCCAATAGATAGATTCCCGCCGTTCCTACACAGGCCCGAAGAAAAAAGTCGACGATAAGGTCCGGCCGCTTTCTGATAACACAGATGCCAATGAAAACAACACATAACACAATAATGACGGCAAATATAATACTTTCCATATGAATAATACTCCTTTCCCCATGACCGCAAGCTTCCTACTTATAAAAATAAAACAACCTACAATATTTATATACGCTTTTATCCATATTATTCTAAATAAAAGAATAAATGGTTATTTTTCTGACTATACTATTAATAAAATTGGTATTCTATAAGAATTATAGAACACAACGGAAAGAGATGGTGAAAATGAAGCTGTTTTCCAGGACCAGAAAAAAAAGTCCCCATGACGATCTTCTCATAAAAGAAATAAATAAGACAAAGCTGGCTTTAGAAGCGGCCTATTCTCAATTTGAATATGTGGTTGACCCGGACTTAATTGACAGCTGCATCTATGAGTTAAATGCCATACAAAATAGATATAAGTATTTATTAAAGCAAGCGAAGGCAGCGGATACAAGCTTTGTTGAAACAAAGTCATAGAATTCTTACACCAATCAAACAGGGCAGATGCAATATTGCATCTGCCCTCAAACCGTAAATGATTTATTATTTCGTTTTTTTATATTCTTTATACTCAATAAAAAAACCGATTCCTGAAAAAATTGATATAATAGAGCCTGCTAAATTCATACTTTGAATACTTCCCAAATTCCATGTATTACTTTTTAATATCAATAATATACCAACAAAAAACAATAATATAAAAACAGCTAAAACAGCTAAATGTTTGACTTTCATTTTATTATTCAACTCCAATTAATAATATTTGTAATTTCATTATAATTGACTTTCCACAACTTGTCAATTATAACGAAATTACATCTACAGTTGGAAGCCACTCAAAATAGAACAAGTATCTGAAAATGGTACATATAATAAACCCACAAGATATGTTTCATATTCAATCGATAGAAAAATATGACCTCTTAACAGAGGTCTCAGACTTTTCGTAAATGATTCGTAGAAAAGACCCTGGATTTCTGATTTTAAAATCCAGGGTCCTTGCCTTGAGGGCTGATACAATGTTGTATCAGCCCTGCTTCGTATTTTCTTAAGTAGCTTCTTAAATTATCCTTTGTTTTTCATTTTATTATCATTTGTTTCTTATGTTTTATTCTTTTCGTTGCTCTCTTGATTTTATCTTTTGCTATCCACAGTATCCTCCTATGTAGCTTCATAAACCTCTTTCGTTTATGGCTTTTATACAATAAACCCGCGGTTTTTATTACTGGAATCAATATAGGTTTCATTTAAGGTTCCCTTACCGTAGGTTAAGCCCGCGTAGAGCTGCTGTGTGTTTTTCATCACAGGACCGCTTGTGTCCTTTTTGCTGATTTCCTCAAATCCTGTCAGAAGCTTATTAAGAATCTCCTTTGCATTCTGAAGTGCATCCGGATTTCGTTTTAATATAGCCGTTATAATATGCCTGTTGGTATATAGATAAAGGTTCAGCAAATCATAAGAAATTGCATATCTGTAATCTAAGGCCGCCATAAGTTCGTTCACATACCTTTGCGCTCCCTTAAGCTCCTTATCAAAATCACTTAAATTATTCTCTGCATAAAGCTTCTCAGCCTCTTCAATTTTAGCGATGGTCATTTCATATAGAATTACTACCAGCTCACTCCGCGATGCCTGAGTAATCCTCGCAGTAAAGGATTGAATCGCTTCTTTCGTCATATTTCCTCTCATTCCGTGCTATGTATACATTATAGCACCGTCATTCATGTATGACAATATCATCCGCACAAAAAAGATATTACTGCTGCAATAAGGTCAGAACATTTTGCGGTCTCATATTGGCCTGTGCCAGCATTGAGGTTCCTGCCTGTGCAAGAACATTTCTCTGTGTATATTCTGCCATCTCAGCTGCCATATCCACATCCTCGATACGGGATAAGGATTCCGTCATGTTTTCTGCTGTAACATCCAGATTCGATATGGAATGCTCCAAACGGTTCTGATATGCTCCAAGCGTGGACCTTATGGCAGAAACCTCATTAATCGCATTATCCATCAGGGTAATTCCCCTCTGAGCTCCGTCTGCCGTTCCTATATTCACTCTGTCTATTCCAAGCGTCTTCGGTGTTACCTTCGGTATTCTGACAGACATCGTCTGCCCCTCGTTCGCACCAATCTGAAGGTCCATGGGACCTGCATCCAATACGGTTACGATTATATCCTCCGGTGTTCCGCCGCTGGGTGCTCCTGGAGCTACCACTACCGGAGGGTCCGTCGGAGTCGCACCATTCGTAATCTTTGTATCCGTAAAGTCTGTTCCTACCGTCCCCGGACTCACTTCAAATACCATCTTAAAATTATCCCTGTCCGACACGGTTACCTTATTACCCCGGATGGATACGGTAGCTGTATTGTTGAATTTTGTATAGTCAATCTCAGCCTTGGCATCGATTCCAGCAGCCTTTGCCCCTGATACGGTAAGTCCCAGCAGCTTGCACAGGTCCGGATTGTCACCATATATCTCTATCTTCTGGTCTGAGCCATAGTCCTCCGATACAAATACCAGAGAATCTCCTGATGCCAGCTGCTTACTCTTATATCCGGCCATATCCAGATTATCTGTTTTTGACGGCTGTGTTCCGCCGTCTATCTCACTTTTGTCCGCTGCGAATACATTTACATTGATATTATCACAGGCATCCCTGATTTTCTGGAATACCTCGTCAATCGTGTCCCCTTCATTTATGTCTACCGTCTCTCCGTTTATATTAATGGAGCCTGCCTCTGCGGCAGTGATTCTGCGGGTAGCTGTCGTATGAGGCGTACCGGTCACCGGGTTTGTTCCCAATTGGACTTCATTGCCGACGATAACTGCCTGTCTGGCATCCTGTGTAATTTTAATTCCATAATCTCCAACAGATACCGAATCGGACAGCGAAATTAAATTAACGCTGTTATTGCTGGAAAATGATTTTCTGTCAATATTGCCGTCCAGAAGCGTCATCGTATTAAATTCGGTGGTTTCTGATATTCTGTTAATCTCTTCATTTAACTGGTTGATTTCCGCCTGGATAGCATTTCTGTCCTTACTTGTATAAATACCGTTTGCGGACTGCACCGACAGTTCTCTCATTCTCTGCAGCATGGCTTCCACCTCAATAAGGGCTCCCTCTGCTGTCTGTATTACAGATATTCCGTCCGCGGCATTCCTGGATGCCTGCTCCAAGCCTGAAATCTGTGTCCTCATCTTCTCTGATATAGCCAGTCCTGCCGAATCATCTGCAGCACTGTTAATACGGTAGCCGGATGATAATCTCTCCAGACTTGCATCCAGCAGCTTATTCGTTCTGGACAACTGATTATTGGCTTTTAATGCTGAAATATTATGGTTAATCCTCATTCTCGCACACTTTCCTTTCTTTAGGCTGCCATCCCATTACCCATCCTTGAGCGAACAGGCAGCAAATATTCTATAGATTATTTCAGCAACCTCCTTGTAGCCGAATAAGTTATGTAATTAAGCAACCTCCGCATCCGATTCCTCCGCCAAGCGAATCATATCAATCATGACCTTTGCCACCCTGTACAGAATTCGCTCCGTTTCAGGGTTTTGTTCTTCCCCCGAATCCCAGGATTTCTGATATGCATACACTGTATCGGGCGCCTGCTGCAGACAGAAGTTCAACTGCTTTACGGTAATTTCCTCTTCCCGCATCGCTGACTTTATCCGCTCTGTCTGTCTCTCAAGCAGTTTAAGGCTTTCTATATGGTCACAGGCTACATATCCATTCAGGGTCTTATCCTTTAAGGATGCTTCCGCCTTTATACTTCCCAGCCTGTCCGAATTCAATGTAACCGAAACCTTGCCTGCGGATGCTTTGTCCCGGATGATTGTCAGGTTTACATTGGTGATTTTTCCTGCCGTTTCAACCGGTATCTGATAAAACTCCCTTTTTGCCAGGGTTTTAATAAAATGCATCTGGATTCCCATGTTCTTTAGCTGGGTAAGCTTATAAGAATTTACCGGCTCTTCTGCCGCTTCCTTATTGATAACCGCCTGTACTTCCAGCTCCAGCTCTTCATATGCCTCATCCATGGTGTTCCTGTCTATTAATGTATCGGACAGTTCCAGCTTTTTCTTAAGATTCGTTTCTGATTTTTCGTTCTTTTCTTCCTGGGCCAGCCCGAACAGCTTTTTAAATACCGTACCGCTACTGCTTAGAACCTGCCCCGCCATCACCAGATTCGTCGTTGTGCAGGGAAGCTTAAAGTCATTCAGAAAGCGAATCGCCTGGTCGCTGTTTCTGTATATATCCCTCAGCTCTCTTAATTTATCATAATAATAAGCCTGCTCCTCACCCTGGGGTGCCTGTATCTTCCTTATCTGGTCCAGAAGCTGTTCCAGAGGTATATTCCCCAGAGTATTCCATATATCTCCCGCCTCTTTATTCGGATTAGACGTCATGCTTCGGATACTCTGGTGAAGTTCATTTAAATGTCCCGGTGTCAGGCCGTTAAGCAGCTCCTTTATGACGGCTTTCTGAAGCTCATCCTGAACCTGCTGATTCGGCGAATACTGGCCGGGCGCATTGCCCTCCTTATTAAATACCGCCTTTAATTGCTCCGTTATCGATTCGCTTTTAAAGGATACATCCTGTAACGTGCCGAATTCATCGTCAACCCTATAATCCATTCCGCCTTTTTTTGATGTCCTGAGTGCGGTTAAAAGATGACTTAAGGTTACCTCATTGTCTGATTTTATTACGGCTCCAAGAGCGGCTCCGTCTGATTTCTCAATCTGGTGTAATAACCTGTATATTCCGATATAAGCCTTTCTCTGCTCCCCGGATATACCGTCCTCTCTTTCCAGCTTGTAAAGATATGAGCTGTATTTATCAAGGGAGGAATAGCCCTGCTCCTTCAAAGCTTCTATCCGGTCATTCAGCTCCTCAATCGGCAAATCCAACGGATTTATTCCGTCTTTAATAATCCGGACTGCTGCCTCGGGATTCATATTCTTAAGGAGATAATTAACCTTAAAATCATAGGCCTTCACCTGTTCGATTGATTCGTTGTTTATATCCATCCGGTTATAGCCCAGAATTCTTATGGCCCTTCGGTTGTATTCCGTATCCTCTATGCCCATCTCCTCCATAAGAGAGTCCATATTGCCAAAGGCCTTCTTAATACTGTCTCCGTATTCTGCTCTGGGCTGTGTAAACAAGGCTTCATAAGCTTCCTTTGCCTTTTCCAGCTCCGGCAGAATGCTCCTGCCTGCATCAACCAGTGTTGAAACCGTCTGCTGGCTTCTCTCACGAAGCGTCATTCCCAGAATAGAAGCAGGCATGAATTTTAGCTCATTAATATTCTCATTCGTGCTTTGTAATAGACGAATTTCATTCTCATCAGGCTCTGCTCCAATCTGATGAAACAGCTCCCGGCAATAATGTTCTTCTTCCAGCCGCAGCCGGTCTACAACCTCTTCCAGCGGATGGGTGTCGATGTCAAAGCCTTTCTTCTCCAATCGCAGGGCGGCCTCTGCCGTCATCCTCAGACGTATCTCTTCAAGCTGTCTTTTTGCCCGCAATACCTTGAGCATCTGCTCCTCTGACAGCTCCTTCGCGGACTGTTCCTCCCGAGAGGTTCTATCCTCCGGCAGCTCTTTATCTGTTACATCCTCTTTCGGGGTATCTGTAAGATTTTTAATCGTTATATCCTGGTCTTTCTGAACCGTCCGGACAATATCGTCGTCTGAAATCCTGTGTGTATCCTCTATCAGCTGCTTTATATTTGTACCGCCGATACGAGCAGTATCTTCTGTCTCCGATATCCCACCTGCCTGAAGCAGTTTTTCTTTATCGATTAGAATAACCTCTCCCGGCAAGGTGCCTTCCTTCATACCCTCAATAATCTTGTCAAAAACCCTGTCCGCATCATAGGTGTCCGTTAACTCTTCAAGACCTGTCAGGAGATTAATATTCTCCTTCGACAGTGGAATATTGTTTTCAACCAGCCACCTGGCACCTTCAAGGATATCGGCATCGGGCGCTGCCCCTGCCTTATTAATAAATTCACTGACCTGCGGAATCAGCTCCGTCCATTCTGCATCGGACAGCCTTTTTTCAGGCTCATTTCTCTGGCTGCTATACCTTGCCTTATATAAGTTTTCAATCGTCGGAGGGCGCTCACTGCACAGAAGATATAAGATATCCTTCTTATCTATATTGGGGATATCCTCGCTTAATTTCAATGCGCCTTTAACCCGTTCAACCGATTCTTTTGTAACAGGAAGGTTCTCACCCTCCATTCTGTTCTTAATATCCTCCTCTGATATAGTAGCAGAGGTCTTGCTCTTTGCTTTTTCTTTATTTTTTTCAGCAGATTTTTCCCTGCTGTCCGTATTTATTTCCTCATAATCCTTAATTAACTGCAGCGCATGGGTCAGCGCTTCTACTGTTAAATCCTCTACCTGAAAGCCTGATTCAGAAAGTCTTTTGTAGTCCTGGGCTGTCATCCGGTTTAAAATGTCCTCTATCCAATTCTTTATCTTATTATAAGACTCGTCTTTTCTGCGCTGATTGGCATACTGGTCTTTACGGGATAGCATAAGGCTCCCATCCGTATCCGGGCTCCTTAAGGAAGCCCTCGGATGATGCGAATTATCCGGCTGGACTTCTTTTGTCTTCGGAGCCTCGTCTTCTTTTTCTTTTTGCATCGCTGCTCTGATTGCCTGCGACTGCCGAAGCAATTCCAATATAATATCTGAGCCGCTATCGCCATTAACACTTATCATGTATATTCAGTCCCTCCGGGTTCAACAATTTTCTTTTATTATTTAGCAAATCTGATATACTATTTGATATCACAACTTATATTTCGGCTGTGGGGATATAAAACTTAACCGGTGAATAAACTTAAACAAATACGAATACAATTTATAACCCATATATGGAGGTAGTAATGTATAAAAAAAGGTTAAAACTCTATCTGATTCTAAGTATATTTTCGCTGTTTCTTGTCTTCGGCAGCGGATGCGACCGGCCATCCATTCCCGAATCCCAGCAAGTCCTGTTCGATTCCTTTATTCATGAGCTTTTTATTGAGGAGGTTCAGTCCGATACATTATCATTAAATTATTCTCTTTCCCGTCCCGAAGATTTTGGTATCGTACATACCGAAACCACCCTGGGAGAATACAGCGTAAGCCAAATGAAGAAGGATTTAATTTCTTTAGAAAATCACCTTAAAGCTTTGAAAAAGTTCGACTATGGGCATCTGACGCCTGAGCAGCAGCTGACCTATGACATCTTGAAGAATTACTTTGAGCTGGAGTTAGAGCTGGGCAATTATCTTTATTATCTGGAGTCCCTTGGCCCTACCACCGGCTTGCAGGCCCAGCTGCCGATTCTGCTTGCAGAATATAATTTTTATACCAGGGATGACATCGATATCTATCTTGAACTGCTTGCCTGTGTACATGACTATTTTGAAGATGTGGCTGCGTTTGAAAGAGAAAAATCCAAGCAGGGTCTGTTCATGACGGATATCGTGGCAGACAGGATTATCGAGCAGTGCGACGCTTTTATTGAGAATCCCGAGCAGAATTTTTTAATAGAATATTTTAATGAGAAGATTGATTCCTTTGACGGACTATCTGAAAGTGAGCGGGATACATACAAGCAGGAAAACCGCCGGCGGGTTCTTGAATATGTCATCCCCTCTTACGAACTGCTGATAAAGGTTCTTAAAGAACTTAAGGGAACCGGAATAAATGAGGCTGGATTGTATTATTATCCCGAGGGCCAGGCATATTATGAATGCATCACCAGGCTTAAAACCGGCTCCAATAAAAGCATGAAGGATATTATAAAAATGCTGGACACTGCCATCGGAGACGGCATCCTTAACATTACAACTCTGGCCATTTCCAAGCCCTCTGTTATGGACGAATTTGAAGCCTTTACAGCCTTTCCCCTGACGGACCCGGAGGATATCGTAGAGGATTTGAAAGTAAGTATTCTTGAGGACTTTCCGGAGCCTGTGGATGTCAATTATGAGATTAAGTATGTTCATGAATCCCTGTCCGATTATCTTAGCCCGGCCATGTATCTGATTCCGGCCATCGATAATTATACCGACAATAATATCTATATCAACGGCAATGATTTTGAAACCTTATCTACGATATATACAACTGTTGCCCATGAGGGTTATCCGGGTCATCTTTATCAGAATGTATATTTCAGGAGCCAAAAGCCCGCTCCAATCCGAACCCTCCTTAACTTCCTTGGCTATGATGAAGGATGGGCTACCTACGTGGAATTCCTTTCCTATCAATATTCCGGCATTGATGAAGATTTGGCGGCTTTATTTGAAACCAATAACGAAGTCGTCCTTTTGATGTATGCAAGAGCCGATATCGGTATCCATTACGAAGGGTGGACGAAGGCAAAGGCTGTTTCTTATATCAATCAGTTCTCCGGTGATGAGGATACCTCTGTTAAAATATATGAGGTTCTTTTAGAAGAGCCTGCCATCTATCTTCCATATGCAGTTGGATACCTTGAAATTATGAATCTGCGCCATCTCGCTGAAACAAAGCAGGGTGATGCCTTTAATGCAAAAGACTTTCACAAATTCCTGCTGGATATTGGGCCTGCACAATTCGGAATAATTGAGGACCATATCGAGGTATGGCTGGATAATACGAATTAGATTACAGACTTTGTTTCGTACCAGTGATTATCCTTTTCAAACGGCAGCTGCTCAACCGGCTGAGTAATTCGTTGGTGATTGTACCGTCCCATAC
>JAEZXP010000076.1 GCA_023419655.1 Bacillota bacterium
TCCTTCATATGCTGTACCAATATATTCTTTAAACCGACTGCCGCATTATCACAGCCTATTACAATCGTCTTCATCTTTACCTCCCTTTCCGCAACTCATAGTATACCAGCCTGTTTCAGTTCCTCTATCATATGATGAGCCGCCATAACTCCCCATTCCTTTGTATCCAGGTTGCCGGGCATCGTAATAATCTCTACATTTTTATTGCTTATATTGTTTTTTATCGTGCGGATTAAGATATCATCCACTTCCTTATAGTAAAGCTCCTGGCCCTCCAATGTGTTATGCCGCATGCCATGGGTCGGAATTAAAAGCCGGATATGGTAATCCACTTCATTTAACCGTTCAGCCACGATTTTTGCTACCTGTTTCGCCTCATCCGGCAATATCTTGATATGTGCCGTATCACCGTTGTGCATCATATATTTTCTTTCATCCATTCTCGGCGGAAATTCTTTTATATTAAAATCAACAAAATCCAGCCCGCCAGGACAGATAACCATGGGTACCTTGCATTTGCTGGCTTTTTTCAGCCTGCATCCTGCTTTATCACTATAAGAAAATCCTCCTCCAAAGAAATGCGACGTTATTTCATGAATTGTCAAATCCAATATACCATCAATAAGCAAATCACAAGCCATTTGCTCCATGGTAGCCCCGCCGATGCCTGTTGTATGGAAGCCGATTGCCTCTATACCATGTCTCTCTAATTCATCAATGGCCGCACAGGCACCGATATTCGTGATACCCATAAGCGTAACGCCAACGACCGGCCTGTCCCCTTTTTTCAGTACGTTTCCTGCCATCTTAACCATACCTGTGCAGCATGCACAGGCATTTGACAGAATCTGGCGTGTAACGATGTTTATTCCTGTAAAATCGCTGATAGAAGGGATAACAACGATATCGGAGCCTCCCACGATGCTTTCAAAATATCTTTTGCCGCTTGCAACCGTCGATGCCATGACCTTTGGAAATCCAACCGGCAGCCTTTGCATCGCCCTTGTTGCAATCACTGTATTTTGCAGCCCGCCTGCGGATACGATTCCATGTATTTTGTTATCCTGATACAAGCTCTCCACATAGCCTGCGGCTGCCTCTGCCATAAACGCAATCTTTTCACCCTTTGTCTTCGGCGCAAGGGTTTCCCAATTGGTTCCATGAGCAAGTGCCAGGTCTTCCCGTGAAATATCATATCCATGGGATTGATTCGGTCCTGTGGAAATATCGATAACGAGGACACTTATGCCCTCCTTCTCAATAATCTCACGCATATAGGCGACTTCTTTAAATTTTGTGTCACAGCTTCCGATAATTGCGATTGTCTTCATAAGCTTTTACTAACCCTCCTAAGGGAACGAAAGATGGTGCTGCTGCAAAAGCCGATACAATCTTTCAACAGCCCCATCCGCTCCTTTTTAGCTATTTTTTCAGTCCGATAACCGGTGTTTCCTTAATTCTGTCGAGCAAGGTCATATCATGGGTTAATAGCAGGAACGAGCTGTCCTGCGCTCTTTCCTTCTGATATTCGATACTCTTCCAAGCCTCAACAATGTTGTAGAAGCGTCCGGGAGGAGAAATATTATAATGTATCTCCGGTATGGGATTGAGATTACCCAGTACGAAAATTGAATCACCCGCCAAGATATATTTTCCTTCGTCTGTATCTACCTCTACGGATTGGTGTCCGGGTGAATGTCCGAAGGATTCGAATACTCTGATTCCGGGAAGAATCTCTGTTTCTCCCTCTACCAGTTCAAAAGTACGTCCGTTAAGAGGACAATCCAGGCCAAGTGCGGGCGCTTCATATGACTTATAGTACAGAGGAATAGGGTCTACTGCAAACTCATATTCTCTCTTATGAACAACCAGTCTTGCATGGGCAAATTTCTCAAGATAAAACATATGGTCCCAATGCAGATGGGTGAATATAACGATATCTATGTCTGAGGGTTTATAGCCTACAGCGTTTAGCATGGATTCGATATCCTGGCCCGGGTCCTGCCATGAGCCGGGATGATGATACTTGCTGGCCCTGTCCGTCCATGCCATACCTGTATCAACAAGTACAAGCTTCTCTCCGCCCTCAATCAGAAATGTAAATACCGGTAAAGCTACCTTTTCATTTGGTATGTCCTTTAAAAAAGGTGCACAGGAATGATGATAATGATATTGAAGCGGGTAAGTGGGAACGTATCCCGTATTAAGTGGTCGAATTGTTAATCCCATAGTTATCTTCCTTTCTTATATGAATTGTGATATTGTTGTTATTTATTTAAAATCAAGAAGCAATGGTGACTAATGAATTGCCCTTAATCCTAAATCATATTAATTGGCTGCCTTTTCCTGCTTTCTTCGGGTATTGATATCAAACAGAACCATTGCAATAATTACGATACCGACGACCATCGGCTGGGCAAAGGAGGATACTCCCTTCAAGTTCATGACATTTACTATAATGGTGAGTATCAGCGCCCCAATTACGGTTCCGCCGACTCCGCCTTCACCGCCAAGCATAGATGTTCCTCCGATTACAACCGCCGCTACCGTCTGGAGGCCATACGCTTCTCCCATAGCTGCATCTGCTGCATTTAGTCTTGCGGTAATAACCATGCCTGCAATTCCGGCACATATACTGCAAATCATAAAGGTGGATATCATAATCCTCTTAACCGGCATTCCTGAATATCTTGCAGCTTCGGCATTTGAACCATAGGAATAGACCTGTCTTCCATAGGTGGTCTTTTGAAGCAGTACATACAAGATTAAAACGATGATGGCGGCAATAATAACCAGCGCGGGTATGGGGCCGACATAGCCCACACCAAGCTGTGTGAAATTCTTTGGAAGGTCATAAATAACCGCACCGTTCATGACGATAATCGCCAAACCGCTCATAACCCAGTTGGTCGCATAGGTTGCAATAAAGCTTGGTAAAATCCCTGCCAGAGTACCGTTAATAAATCCTACGAAAGCACCTATTAATATTCCAATCATGAATGCTGCCGGAATAGGAACTCCTGATTTAATCAGCTGTGCACAGATACAGCCTATAAAGCCTGCCGTTGCACCGACGGATAAGTCCATTCCGCCTGTAAGCAAAACGGCTGTCAGGCCGGAGCTTAGGATTAGCAGCACGCTGGCCTGCCTGAGTATGGTTATCATGTTATTGACGGTTCTGAAATTAGGAGCAAGGATAGAAGATAGGACGATTAATGCAATTAAGCCAATCAGACTGTAAAATGATTTGGACCTTTTAATTTCTTCAATAAATTTTGTCATCTTTTTCCTCCTCCTATTCCTTTGTGCGAATACGAATCACAGCGTCAATTATAATGGCTGCCAATACGATGGACCCGATAATCGCATTCTGATAGATTGACCTGATTCCGATAATATTCAGGCCGTTCTTTACAATGGTAATGAGCAGCACTCCGAATATCGTACCGGTAACGCCGCCCTTCCCTTCTCTTAGAGATGTTCCTCCGAGCCGCGTGGCGGCTACCGCCTGAAACTCCCAACCTACCGCACCGGTAGGTTGTCCCG
Organism: Bacillota bacterium; assembly: GCA_023419655.1. Classification (GTDB taxonomy): domain Bacteria; phylum Bacillota; class Clostridia; order Lachnospirales; family Lachnospiraceae; genus Mobilitalea. Next base: position 3,547 of record JAEZXP010000076.1, read on the forward strand.
ACTCTACACGGCTAAGGGTTATGATGCCGGCTATCCCTGCTATAAACCCTGCAAAGGCATACGTCTTGATTAAGCTTTTTACAGGACTGATGCCCGCCAGGGAAAGAGCCTCCCTGTTACCGCCCAGCCCTATTATATTGGTGCCGAATTTCGTCTTTCTCAGCACAACCCAAACCAGTATAAAAGCCAAAATACCAATCCAGACCATCATCGGTATGAACAAGAATGTAGACTCTGCAATAAATCGGTAGGTATAGCTTGGATAATAAATGGATGCCCCCGATGTCAGCAATAAGGATATACTATTGATGATATTCTGCATCCCAAAGGTGGCAATAAAGGGCAGGATATTCCCTTTGGCAACTATCATTCCATTGATTGTTCCGATGAGTGCCGCAAGGACTACCGAGATTGCCATACTGGCCAATAGAGGAACTCCTCTTTTAGCAAGATAAACCGTCATAACCGTAACAAAGCTTACCTGAGCACCCAGCGACAAATCCGTTCCCTGTGTCAGGACAATGCACGTCTGTGCAAATGCTACAATCATCAGCGGTGTGGATTGAATTAAAATATTACGAAAGTTTGAAAATGAAAGATAATTCGGTGATGACAAGCTGAATATAATAATAATGAATACAATCATCCAGGAAACCGGCGGTAAAGCTTTTAATTTTAATCTGATGCTATTCATTCTGCTTACCTCCTACACCTACTCCCAGCATCTTGCTGCCAATCTGCTCGGGCGTAAAATCTCCCCGCCTGCACTCTTCTACGATAGAACCTTCATGCATAACATATATTCTGTCACTCATTCCGATTACCTCCGGAAGCTCGGATGATATCATTAATATTGCCTTTCCCTCCGACGCCAGCTGGTCCATGAGCTTATAGATTTCCATCTTTGCGCCTACGTCAATTCCTCTTGTAGGCTCATCAAAAATTATAATCTGAGGGTTAAAATTCAACCATTTCGCCAGAACAACCTTTTGCTGATTCCCGCCGGAAAGATACTTGCATGGTTTATTCACACTGGTAGTAACGATACGCAGCTGTTCCACATTCCGTTTTGCTATCTCATTAATTGTTTTATTCTTTACAAAAAATCGTGGAAATACCTTTTTTAAACTAACTGAAATCGTATTTAAAGCAATGGCCTCACCTAATGCAAGTCCCTGCTTTTTGCGGTCCTCACTTACAAGGCCGATTCCATGCCTTACGGCGTTAACAGGGGATTTTGGGATGATTTCATCACCATCCACATACACCTTGCCGGATTGGATGGGCTTGATTCCATAGATAAGCTGTGCCAATTCTGTCCGTCCTGAACCCACCAGGCCTGCGATACCAACGATTTCTCCTCTATTTACAAAAATGTCTGCACCCTTAACCTTACCTGTGTAATCAGACAGTTTTTTTGTTCGTAGTGCTTCTCCTATATGCTGGTTATCTGTCCGTACATATACCTGTGACACATCACGGCCAACCATCATATTGATAAGTTCCGTTTCCGTGCAGTCTTTAATTCCTATTGTGGCAATCTTTTTACCGTCTCTTAATACCGTAATCCGGTCACCTATCTTAGGAAACTCCTCCATCCGATGCGATACATATACGATACCGATTCCTTCACTTTTTAATCTGTGAATCTGGGCAAATAAGGATTCTGCCTCCCTGTCGGACAATGCCGAGGTCGGTTCATCAAAAATAATTACTCTTGGCTTGTAGGAAAGCGCCTTTGCAATTTCAACCATCTGCTGCTCTGCAACACTAAGTCTTTTCACAGGGCTTTTCACATTTATATATTCACAATTTAGCGATTTAAGTAAAGCTGCTGCCTCTTCTTCCATTTTTTTGTGGTTCACAAACCCCAGCTTTGTTCTATATTCCCGGTTCAGAAATATATTCTGGGCAACATTCAGATAAGGCACCAGAGTAAACTCCTGGTATACGGCGACAATACCCTTGGATATCGCATCCTTTGTTCCGGAAACTTCCATCCGCTCCCCTTCAAAGAACACCTCTCCTTCCTCCTGCCGGTATGCACCCAATATAACTTTTGCCAACGTGCTTTTTCCCGCACCATTTTCACCTACCAATATATGAACCTCTCCGGCCTGCAGGTCAAAGTCCACCTTATCAAGTGCCTTCATGCCGGGAAATATCTTTGTGATATTTTGTGCAGTCAAAATTGTCTTACCCATTGTTTCACCTCTTTTGGTATAGTTGCTCTATACAAGATAACAAATCCCTTCATCCTGTCATGAATTGGCGGGCCGGCTGCCTAAACGGCAGCCATGCCGCCAAACTATTACTGTCTGGTATTCCTACAGATTATTGAACAATCTTCCACCAGGCGATGTTTTCCTTATAGTCCGCTACTGTTTCTGCGTTGATTAATGGCTTGTCCGCTGCGGATGGGAATGGTACGAAAGCACTTGTCGGTACACTGCCGTCATTAAGGTTCAAAACTGCATATGCCGCCGCTACAAAGCCTGAGCCATACGGGTCTGTATTATAAGTTACAAACATATCTCCGGATTCTACTGCTGATGTAGCATCTGCACTTCCGTCAAATCCGCCGACCAATACATTATCCATTCCTGCTGCCTTAAGCGCCTGAACAGCTCCCAGTGCACTTTCGTCATTCATGCCGATAATCGCATTCACATCCGTATGCTTCTGTATTAGATTCTCTGTAACCTGCATGCCCTCTGTACGCTTGAAGTTCGCTGTCTGGGATGCAACGACTTTAATATCGGGATATTTATCAAATACCGAGTTAATTCCATTCAGTCTCTCAATTGCGTTGGCTGCTCCCGGAGGTCCCTCAAGGATAATAACATTACCCTTATAATCCAGTGCCTTTGCAATCTCTTCAGCAACAACTTCTCCGGTCTCCTTATAGTTAACACCGGTTCTGAGGAATGTATCCTCTGCTGCGGGAGTACCAATCGTAAGAACCAATATACCCGCTTCCTCTGCTTTTCTAACTCCCGGCATGATGCCGTTAGAATCCGCACAATGTACAATGATTGCATCCATACCCTGTTCAATCATATCTTCCATAATCTTAACCTGCTCCTCAACGCTATCCGCTGTTGCCGGTGCCTGAGTAACAGCTTCAAATCCCATGACCTCGCCGGCCTTCATAACGCCCTGTGACTGGGATATCATATAAGGATTTGTTGTGTTTTTTGCTATATATCCTATTTTGTATGTTCCTGTTGCCCGTACATCCGATTCCACAATGGCCCCAATACCTTTTACCGGAATCTCTGTCACTACCTTAGGCTCGGATGATGTATCATCATCCTTTTTTGTATCGCCCTTATTCGTGTCCTCAACCTTATTGTTGTCCTTCTGCTGCGGAGCACTACATGCGGCAAATACCATGCTGGTTACCAGTACAATTGCGATAACGAGCATTATTTTTGAAGTTTTCCTCTTCATTTTGCTACCTCCTTTGACTTTCTCCTTGTTTATCCTCCCTGTATGTTGAGTTTGGATATTGGATACAATATATTCATTGCAGATTTATAATACCACCTTCTCTGTTTTTTGTCAACATATTGTATAATTTATTTTTAATTAACCACTATTTTTTATACATTTTGCTTTCACGGCTTAATCACATCAAATAAAAAGACAGTTTAAGCCTCCTGTTTATTATGCATGTTGTCTTGTCTGTTTAAGCAGTCAAAATACACATTGCCAATAAATCATGAATCCAATAACTTAAATTCATTGATATGTGCTGTCAGCTCTGCTACTAATTTGTCCACATCCGAACCAACTCCGCTTATGGTGTCCATGGCCGCTAGCACTTCTTCTGCCGTTGCTGATGTTTCTTCCGTGCTCGCTGCATTTTCCTGGGCAATTGCTGTAAGATTTGTAACAACATCCATTACACGGAATCGGCTTTGTTCCATCTGCCTGCTGACAATATCCATCGTTTCTATCTCCTTATTAACCTGCTCCACAGAAGCTGAAATAATGGAATATTTTTCTTTTGTTTCATTTACACTCTTTGCCTGTGTGATAACATAATCACGGGTAATATTACTTTGCGTATCCGCATCGGATATATTGCTTCTAAGCTCTTCCAGCATATTGTCAATAATTTTTGTAGAAGCGGCTGACTGTTCCGCCAATCTTTTGATTTCTTCGGCAACCACAGCAAACCCTTTTCCGGCTTCCCCTGCCCGGGATGCCTCAATCGCAGCATTTAACGCCAAAAGATTCGTTTGTTTTGCTATATCTGAAATAATACGGCTTGCCTCGCCTATTTTTCCGGCACTATTACCGGTTGTTTTTATCATGTTAAAGATGGATTGAAATGCTTCCTGGTTTTTTGCAGTGATATCATCCAGATATTTTACAGCATCCATACCTTCCTGACTCGCTGCCTTGATTTGATGACTTGTATGCAATAGTGTCTGTGCACTTTCTGCATTTTGAGTAATTACCTTTCCAAGAGAAGCCAGTTCGCCTGCAAGATTTTCTGTATCCTCTGCCTGCTGGCCCGAACCTTCTGCAATATCTCCCACTGTCTTGGCAATCTCATTCATGGAATAACAAACTTCATTTGAGTTTGATGCCATAATACGGGAAGACTGACTTAGCTTTAATGAAATATTCTTCAAGGTAGTAATGACATCCTTCTGAATCTTGATTACAGAGACGATTGAATTCGACAGCATCCCCAATTCGTCCTTACTGTTCGTATTATGAGGCTCAAAGGACAAATCCCCATCAGCAAGATATTGCATATTCGAGGTCAGCTTGTTTATGTTCTTCCTTAAATAATCAATAATAATATAGGAAACGACGGATATATATATAATACAAAGTATAATAACGACCGATGCAAGTCCAATGCTGCGCTTAACTGAAACCTGAATTTCTTCCGTGACATAGCTGCCGTACTCGTCTAAAAGCTCATTCATCAATCTTAAATCATTTCTTGTCTTGTCAAATGCCATCGAGCGATTGTTTAAGTCTCCTATACCGGTTTCCAAATTATATGCTGCCCGCCAACCTGCAAAATGGATAGAAAAATAATCATAAAGCTCCGTAAAGCTCATCTGTTCAGCAGAATGTAAAAATTCTTTACGAAGATACTCATGTGCTTCAATATTCTTGTATGCGGCATTCATTCCTGTCAATATCTGAGTGATTTTTTCATCAAATGCATCAATCAGTCCCTCGAAAGTATCGTCATCTACCTGGTCCTTCGATAAAATTATCTCCTTTTCTATCATTACCGCATGATAATAATCCCTGTCTGCATTTAATATAAGATTTGAGGTTTTACCCACAATCTCATAGAATGTCTCTTTGGAATCTGACAGTATCCTATTTTGCTGATAGGCAGATTGTACTGCCATGATAACAAATGCCACTATTGCAGGCATAATCATTATCCACAGCTTTGTTGCAACTTTTCGATTGCGTATAATCGACATTATGTACACCTACTTTCTGAAATATGTTTCAACGTGTTTTTTGGATATTGGATATTGGATATTTTATCATGTTGCCCTTTGTAAATCAATACCATCCTATGCAACATTTATCATTTTTTAGAAAAAAGCTCACCTACTTGCAAATTATAATAAAAAGGTTTATAATTGGTGAAAATCTATATCAAGTTCAGCGATGATAAAAGCTACGATTTATGAACTTCTTCAGAGAGCCGGTGGTTGGTGTGAACCGGTGATGGGCAAAATCCTTCCACTTTTGGAGCTGTTGGCGATGAGTCAAAGGTTCGTACCCTTTATCGTACAGTCGAGTGGCCGGTTGTTATTTCCGGCAATTTGGGTGGCAACGCGGAATCCTTCCGTCCCATGATTTGTGGACGAAGGGTTTTTTTATTGGGATGCACGTTAACACACAACTACTATCTTTATAATTAGGAGGAACGATATGCTTGATTTAAAATTTGTAAGGGAGAATCCCGAAATTGTAAAACAGAATATCCGCAACAAATTCCAGGATTATAAGCTTGCGCTGGTAGACGAGGTGATTGCCCTTGACCTTGAGAACCGCAATACCAAGCAGGAGGCGGACAATCTCAGGTTTGAACGCAATACTATCTCCAAGCAGATAGGTACCTTAATGTCACAGGGTAAAAAAGACGAAGCCATGGCACTTAAGAATAAGGTTACAGAGCAATCTGATACCTTAAAGGCCCTTGAGGAAAAGGAAACAGAACTTAACGAAAAAATTACACAGATTATGATGACGATACCGAACATCATCGATTCCAGCGTTCCGATTGGTAAAGATGACAGCGAAAATGCAGAAATCATGCGTTACGGCGAGCCGCTTGTTCCTGATTTTGAAATACCCTATCATATCGATATAATGGAACGCCTGAAAGGCATCGACCTGGACAGTGCCAGAAGAGTAGCGGGGAACGGTTTTTATTATCTTATGGGAGATATCGCAAGGCTGCATTCAGCCGTTATATCCTATGCCAGGGATTTTATGATTGACCGCGGCTTCACCTACTGTATTCCGCCGTTTATGATTCGCAGTGAGGTTGTTACCGGGGTTATGAGCTTTGCTGAGATGGACGCCATGATGTATAAGATTGAAGGGGAGGACCTGTATCTAATCGGTACAAGTGAGCATTCCATGATTGGTAAGTTCATTGATACGATTCTACCCGAGGAGGAATTGCCGCATACCTTAACAAGCTATTCTCCATGCTTTCGCAAGGAAAAAGGAGCCCATGGCCTGGAGGAAAGAGGCGTATACCGGATTCATCAGTTCGAAAAGCAGGAAATGATTGTCGTCTGCAAGCCTGAGGACAGCATGATGTGGTATGACAAGCTATGGCAAAATACAGTGGATTTGTTCCGCACCTTAGATATTCCGGTCAGAACGTTGGAATGCTGTTCCGGTGATTTGGCTGATTTAAAGGTAAAATCCGTCGATGTTGAGGCCTGGTCTCCCAGACAGCAGAAATATTTTGAGGTTGGCAGCTGCTCCAATCTGGGCGATGCACAGGCAAGAAGACTAAAGATTCGTGTGGCCGGTGAAGAAGGTAAATACTTTGCCCATACCCTTAACAATACCGTCGTTGCACCGCCAAGAATGCTTATCGCCTTTTTAGAAAACAACCTGAATGCCGACGGCTCGGTTAACATTCCTGCTGCCCTTCAACCCTATATGGGCGGTAAGACTGTTATTAAATAAAACATGTCACAATCAATATTAGTATACTAATATAATAATTCGAGAAAAAACTCCTTTTCCAAATTTATTAACAATCTACGCAATCGCTCTGCCCGCTTGTGTAGATTGCAATAATTTCACATGGAAAAGGAGTTTTTTATGCCTCACTTCTAATCTACTCTTCTCAATTTCTTACTTCATAAAATTTGTTTGTCTTTAGGTCTCGTAAATAGGTACTTCCTCTTTTGAGGTCAGGAATTGTTACCATCTCCACAGCCTCACCGTTCAGGTAAAGTGCCACCGTTTCACCATCTCCGAGATTAAAGCCTGCCCGTATCATTCCCGAACCGGATTCTTCCTTGTTACTTTCTCCGATAATTTTAATACTCTCGCCGCTCTTTAGAGTCCTTGCCGGAAGAATCAGCTTGCCGGGCTCATTTACATCATCTGTAATTGAATATCCCATCATGCTTATATCCTCTTTATAAGGGTTATAAAGCATAATGTAATCCCTGTCCTGGTTCGAGTAGATTTCACGGATTATAATCTTCACATTCTCTGCTTTTTTCTTAAACACACATGCTACCTCAATCCGCTTATTTACAACCATTGATGCGTTAACAATAAGCTCCTGCGTATAGATTGGCTCTTTGTTAACTAGCCAGTAATCAAGCTCTTCTCCGGCAGGAACGATGGCGGATAGGACCGTATCATAATCCGGATAATAGCTTCCCTCATATTCAGAATATGCGGTAATGCCATTGACCTGTACTCCCGCTCCGTCAGCAGGCTTTACATTAAGCCGATAGACTTCCCCCAGGTTAAAGAAGTCACGGTATTTTCCGAGCGTATAAAGCACTCTGCTGGCCCCAAAATTCTTAATATTCTCTATCTGCTCCGGAAGGAACTCCGGACGTACCCAATCCGATATAAGGTTCTTATCATACATATGAAGCTGCTCATTCATACGGGCTGTATTCATCTCATCCAAGACCTTATTCAAGTTCTCCGGTGAAAATGCTCCGTTAATTAAGTCCAACGTCCGTGTAATAAAGAATTCCTTACAATCCTCTCTTCGCAAAAGCTGGCTGAACAAAGGGCTGTCGTTCTTGAGATTTCCCACCTTGCTCGCATATTTTTGCAAATTATCTGTCCAGGGACTTGAGCCATATATTCCAAAGCTAAAGTCCAAATCATGAAGGAGATACCTCCATTTCCCGTCAAAAGGCGCTTCTTTGTATTCTTCTCCTTCCGCAGCAAAATAACGGTATACCTTATAATTATTATGAGGCCAGTCCTCATTGCCGATATGAATCTGCAGCGCATAGTATTCCAGGTAATTCTCGACATCAATTACTTCACATAGCTTATTATATACAGCATCATCCGTCAAATCCTGATAGGTATACGAATAGGCCTCTTCATAATCAGCTATTGCATAGCCATTCGCCTCATCTTCATCACTCTTCTTATACGTTTCACCGCCCTCCAATATCTCGAAGGTTCCCGCATATTCACCATAATGCTGTTCAAAATATTCATCACAATATACCTCATGGAGCCATAGATGCCCCCGGTATTCTCCATTTATAAAGACCGCCGCAGGACGCACCGACTCGTAATCCCGATAGCCTGCCTGTCCTGCCAGAGCCTGGAACAGCTCATCCCGTATAAAACCAAAGCCATTATCATTACCGGTATTTCTAAGGACAAGTCTTTTAAACTCACTTATAATTGTACCGGCACCGCTGGCAGACTTCCTATCGGGAAAGAACTCATAGCGGATCTTATTGTTCACATCGTCATAGGACCTTCTGGCAAATATCTTAAGGGATTTTTGAAGGTTTGCCCTTGACCATCCCCCATATACCCGGATTCCAGTCTTCTGGCTGACGACTTTTGCTCCATCCGGCTCAAATATCTCCAGATATACCTCTCTCTCACTTTCCCTGCCTCTCATATTAAAGTTGGCCGGGTCAGGAGGTTCAATATTCTTAAACGGATTATTCTTTACAAAATCATCCCTTAACTTTCCTTCTATAAGAATGCCATACTCATAATCATAAAGATTATAAGGGTCACTTGTTATTGAAAATACCAGGGTATCGAAGCGGTCATGAACACCTTTGCCTACAAAATAAGTCTGGACAATCGTATCCGTCTCTGTCCCGTCCTCATAATATCCCTTGGCCTTAATGCAATATACCTCCGTGTCTGCGGAGGATTTTAATTCTATCTTATCCTGATAAGGTGTCTGGCTCTTATCCGGGTCAGACCCGTCCATTGTATAATAGATATCACAGGGCCTGTCACTGTCAATCTCAATATATGCGGTATCCTGATAAAAATAATCCTGCTGCACGAATGCGATATCCTGGTTTTTATATGTAGATAAATTATCCGCTTCCGGTTCATCCGGGTTACTGTCATTACCAGGCTTCGTCTCACCGGACAGGTTCACCGTATCTCTCGCAGAATCCTCCGAGGATATATTGTCCTTATCCGGCCGGCTGCTGCATGCCGTAAGATACAGCATACCCCCAATCATCAAAAGCAGTATAGTCGGTTTAATCCATTTTGCAGGCACAAAAACCCCCCTTTCCATCCCCGTACAATATAAATAGTATCATATCATGTAATGCTATAAAATAAAACCATTAAAAGCTCCCTACAAACTGACCATAATCGGTTCATGACCAGTGGAAGGAAGAAATTTCTTTATCACATCCTCTGTTCTAAGCTTAATACTGGATGTATTGATGCAGGGATGGCATGCCAGATACGGCTCCCTAAGAAGCTCCTCATCGATAATTAGCTGAACCTGAATATCTTTGTCATTCATAAGTCCCATGACACTTACTGAGCCCGGCGTAATATCCAGAAGACGTTCCATATCCTCGTAAGCTCCGAAAGAAAGTCTGGCACTTTGGATTTGCCTGGACAAATCCTTTGTCTTAAACTTTTTGTCTCCCGGCATTAATAAAAGATAATATTTGGTTTTCTGGGCATTACATAAGAACAGATTCTTGCACATTGCCACCTCCAACGCCTCATCCACTCCCTGACATGCCTCCATGGTTTCTAAGGCCTCATGGTCGACACGGTAATATTCGATTCCCAGACTATCCAAAAGCTCATAGGTTCTTTTCTCCTTCTCAAGCCTGCCCGTCATATCCGCCGGTCTGCCTTCGTGTACAGTATACATGTTCTTTCCTCCAATTATGTGAATACTTATTCTTTATCTACCAACCGGTAAATTGCATTTTCACGGGTCAGAATATTCTCACAAACCATCTCTCTTCGCAGTGTACAAAAGTCATCATGAAAATCAGCTATCATAATATTCACTTCTCTTTCCGTATACTCTTTATCCGCTTCAAATGCCTTCGCAATTTCCTCTAATATAATTATTCTTTTCTTTCTTTGAGCCGGAATATTCTTAAGCTTACCATATTCAAAGAAATTTTCAATTACCTTTTTTCTATATATATCCTCTCTCTGCCGCTGAAGCTCCGCTTCTGAGGATTCCTCTTTAATAATATCCAGTACCGAGGACTTAAATATATCCTCCTTAATACTATAAATGTTGTAATACTGTTCCTTTCTGGATTCGACGGCTCCTGCATCCTCCAACTTCTTTAAATGAAAAGAAATGGTTGACGGCGTCAGATTCAGCCGCTGTGCCAGCAGTTCCACATACATATCCTCATGAATCAGTGACTTAAGAATCTGAAGCCTTGATTTGTCAGCAAGGCACTTAAATAATTTAATGGTATCGCTTTCAGTCATGTCTACCTACCTCCATTCCTGCGCATGTTTTAATGGCTCGCTTGCGAGACTTAAATGACTCGCTTGCGAGACAATACGCATATCAAAGTTTGTGCCAAGTGTGTTCTTTACACTTTGGATTAACGCAGGCACAAAACTTATGTGGTTGAAAGCGTATTTCTTTCAACCTTTTACCCCTTCTCAAAACCTAAATAAACATATTCTCAAATATGTCTCTGAGTTCTCCTGCAACTGCAAGCTTCGTTTCCTCTATTATCTGCTTTGCAGTGTCACCATGCTCTATCGCCTTATCCCGGGACTCCTTCCAGTTAGCCGGAATCGTATCAAAACGGTTCAAGAAATTATTATACAGGTTTTTATCCTTCCCTCCGCCCAAATCCTTGCCTTCCAGATGCTTAATGTCACTTAAAAATAATATTTTGAACACTTCATAGATGTTCGTCTTAACCTTCTCTAAATCTGATTCATCCTTCCTGTCGTCCGATTTGTACTGCTCACTCAGATTGTTATGTTCCGCTATCTTTCCGTCTATATAGGAAAGATACTCTTCTTTAAGTTTATTCATGATTACCTCTCACCTTTAAATAGTATAATAAGTTTAAACCTCAACGTTACTGTATCATTAAAATCATTGTATGTCAATTTAACTTTATATATATCTAATTACATTCTCCATAACAACATTCTTTCACATGTTGATAAAGGAACCAAATCCCAGGATTTGATTCCTTTATGCTCTGAATAACATGCCTACTTTTTTATTATTTTCGTATACCTTATTATATTTTCCACCGTATTACGCAGATTATCTTCACTATGCTCCTTCGCTATCTCAAAATCAACCGCCTTACGGTTTATAGTGAATACAGCACTCACACCCATATCATATGCAGACTGAATTTCATCATCATGAACCGAGCCGACGATTGCAACAAGCGGAACCTGCAGATTCTTGCACCGCTTTGCAATACCGGATATAACCTTTCCCCGCAGGCTCTGTCCGTCTAAGCGCCCCTCGCCGCTTATTACCAAGTCGGCTTCTTCAGCATATTGCTCGAACTTCACCGTATCAAGCACCGCTTCGATTCCGTTTTGCAGCCTTGCACCCAGAAATGCAACAATGCCGCCTCCCAAACCGCCTGCTGCTCCGGCTCCCGGCATAGAAGATATATCCATATCCAACTGGCTGTTCAGCAGATTCGAAAAGCATCTTAACTGTTCGTCAAGATATCTTACATCCTCCTCACTGGCACCCTTTTGCGGTCCGAATATATAAGCAGCACCGTTTTCACCATACAGCGGATTATCCACATCACACATTCCTATTATCTCTAAATCCTTAACTCCCGGGAAAAGTCCGGACATGTCTATCCTTGCTATCTCCGAAAGATTTCCTCCTGTCGGAACAAATACATCCCCGTTTTCATTATAAAACGCAATGCCCATTGCAGCCGCGGCCCCTGCTCCGCCGTCGTTGGTACAGCTTCCGCCCAGACCGATTATTATCTTCCTGCAATCTTTTTTAATCGCATCGATTATCATCTCACCCAGACCGAAGGTGGTTGTCTTTAATGGATTCTTATCTTCGCCAACCAAAGGCAGTCCCGCAGATGCCGCTGTCTCAATGATTGCGGTACCGTCCGGCAATATACCATAATAAGCCTCTACCTTCTTAAACAGCGGGCCAGTAACCGTAAGATGAATCTTTTCTCCTCCCACTGCAGCCAGATACGAATCCACCGTTCCTTCTCCGCCGTCGGCAACCGGCAAGGTACATACCTTGGCCTGCGGATAATATTTTTTTATGGCCTCTTTGGTAATATCACATACCTTTCTGGAACTCATCGTCCCTTTAAAAGAGTCCGGTATAATCACGACTTTATTCATCTTCTCAACCTTTCTTATCCAGCACAAAATTCTATAATAATTCCGTCCGGGTCTGCAACAGTAAAATGCTTTGGCTTTGGACCTTTTTCGATTATCTCTGACGGAGAATACCCTAAATCAAATGCCTTATCTCTCAATTCTTCCAGTTCACCTTTTGCAGAAAAGCTCATAACCATTCCCTTGGCTGTAACCTTCTCTACTCCTTCAAATTCAATTAGCTCTATCATCGTTTCGCCCTTCTCATTTGCCAGAAATACAATTTCTCCTGCCGCAGGGCTTATCCGGTTTATAATCTGCAGTCCTGCCAGCTCCTGATAAAAGGCAACTGATTTTTCGATATTTCTGACCATAAACGTAATAAAATTTAATTTCATGACTACCTCCTGTCTCTATCATAACGAGCTTTTTTCACCACTATATAAGAATTTGTGAGCACCTCATCCATATTATCATATTTTATCGCAGAAAAAAAGGCGTCCGTTCTTTTATATCTTGAAAATCTCTTTTCTTCACTGTCTTAAAAAAATGGCTTTCCGTACAGAAAGCCATTTTTATTGTGTAATTTTTGTGCGGTGCTGTAAGTGGATACCAATATGTCCGATTCCAAAAACCGCAACCGAAATCAAAAGCCAAATAACCCTCCCATAGATACCAAGCAGAAAAAACGCAACAACAGGCAATGTTGCACCGGCTACGGGAATACCCCAGAAGCTGCTATAAAAGTCCGCTAATGTCTTTTGACTTCTGAAATATTGAATCCACCAGCACTCATACATAAGCATTAGGATTACCGAAGCAATCAGCCATATCGTCCATCGTGACCACGGGTGAAGATTGAAATCCGAAAAAATCAGTACTGTACCCGTGACAAGAACTTGACCCACGCGCTCAAATAGCAATAATATTTTGCTTTCGTTTTGAAAATCATACCCCTCGGGCTGATGTTTTGTCCATATAAGGTTGGGTATTATCAACATCAGCAGAAAAATCAGTCCCATATAGGAAAACCCCAAATGTCCCATACATATCCTCACTATATTAATTTTACTGAACCGATAAATCGGAATTTAACGCTTTATCAGCTGTTTGCCAGCCTCTCTATCGCTTCCTCTTTTGTCGATACGAAAAAGATACTGTTTCCCTTGTTCGACTCGTAGATAAAGTCCTTCAGCGGTTTGCTTGTGTACTTGGTGTAGTCTCCGTATATCGCAACTTTGGCATGATAAGTAACAAACTTTTGTAAAATGTCGCCGGCAAGCCCCGTACTCAGAACAAAGAACGAATCCACAATGTTGTCTTTGTCAATTACAATCCTGTCTGCACCGGATTCATAGCTTACCGCCGCCAGCAGGTCAACTGCAGATTCTGTGTCAGTAATCACTTTCTCGCCACTGGTGACAATGGCAAT
>JAEZXP010000106.1 GCA_023419655.1 Bacillota bacterium
CATAAATAAACTCCTTTCACTGCGGATTGGGAAACCAATCTAATTGTAAAGGAGTGCTGGAATTTAAGGAAGACTAAATTCCACATTTACTTTCGATAACTGGAATTTAGTTTTTCATTCAACCTTCAGTTTTATTTCTCAAGAAAAAGCGTTGACGAATACAATTTTTATGTTATAATCTTATATAGTGCTATGCAAAATAATACCCAAACAGTTGTCAGGCACAATCCACAACTGGAGGGAGGTTAGGTGTGAGACGATGTCAAATGTTGTTGTGAAAGAAAACGAAACATTAGATAGTGCTCTCCGCAGATTCAAAAGAAACTGCGCGAAAGCCGGTATCCAACAGGAAATCCGTAAGAGGGAGCATTATGAAAAGCCAAGCGTAAGACGTAAGAAAAAGTCTGAAGCAGCCAGAAAACGCAAATATTAATATGATTAAAGACTTCCAATGAATATCATTGGAAGTTTTTTTTATATTAGTCTACATGAAGTGAAAAAAACATATATTAATAACAGTATCTGAAGTTGTAGGTGAGTGTGAAATAAATTCACACAGAAGAAAGGCAAGGTTATCAAGATGGGTAAAAGCCTTAAATCATCACATAAAAAATTTAAAAAAGAAGCAAGACATACCTTATATAAAGATTTGGATACAAAGAAGCAAAAAGCCGTGCCCAGATTATCCTACCTGGAAGAGCTGTCCAGCCGGATTAATCTGCCGGCAGATGTAATCGCAGGGGCGCCTGTAATTACCGCAACCGGAAGAAATGAAATATGCCTGGAGAATTACAAGGGAATTATTGAATACAATGAAAGCTTAATAAAGGTTCAGGCAAAGGCTTGTAAAATATGTATCGAGGGGAATTCCCTTAATATCCTTTATTTCACGGAGGATGAGATGAAGATTACAGGCTATATCAAATCAATAAATTACCAGTGATGATAATGATTTAGGATATGATAAAAATGAGGAGGGAAGAATATATGCTGAGAAAGCTGAAGTACTGGCTTATCGGATATCTGACTGTACATATCAGCGGTACATCGCCGGAACGATTCATTAATCTGTGCAGCAGCAAAAGAATCTATCTATGGAATATAGTCAGAGATAATGAGAAATATATATTTTGCCTGTCAGTCAGAAATTATAAAAAGCTAAAACCCATCTTCAGAAAAACCAGGTTAATTCCAAAAATCAAACAAAAACATGGACTGCCCTTTTTTGTACACCGAAACAGGAAAAGAAAGGGCTTTTTTATTGGTATACTTCTGTGTGCGGTTCTGGTCCATATCATGTCATTATATATTTGGGATATTGATGTTTCAGGCGGTTCAAAATATACACCGGAAGCAATTCTAAAGTTTCTTTCCACGAACGATATTAAGCCGGGTATTAAGAAGAAAAAGATAGACGGCAGTAAGATAGAAGAGGATATTCGTCTGGCCTATGATGATATAGGATGGGTTTCGGCAGAAGTGAAGGGAACCCGGCTGATTGTTAAAATTACAGAGACAAATATGCCTGTGCCGATTGTAGAAGCCACGGCTCCCAGCCACATGGTGGCAACCAAGGATGCGGTTATTAAAGAAATTGTAACACGGACCGGTACACCCAAGGTAAAAGCCGGGGATGTTGTAAGAAAAGGGGATATATTGGTATCCGGAGTGGTTGAGGTAATGGATGACTTTGGAGGTGTGCTTGATAGAAAGCCGGTTATTGCCAGTGCGGATATCGTATGCAGCTCTTATTATGATTATAAGGATTCTTTTCCTCTGACGCATACCATACGAATCTTTACAGGACATAAAAAAACAGGTTATTATATAAACATACTGGGAAGAAAATTATTTTTATATAATCCTAGATATTCCTACAACATGTATGATATAATTGTTAACGAAAATACTATCCATATTACAGATTCATTTTATCTGCCCCTTCAATACGGTACGATTATTGTAAGAGAGTATATTGAACAGAAGGATAAATATACGAAGGAAGAGGCGGAAGATATAGCTAATAACAAATTAAAGCGGTATTTTGACAGATTAGGTGAAAACGGAGTTTATATTACAAGAAATAATGTTACAATCGATGTTAATAGCAGTACTTGTATAGCAGAGGGCCGTATCCTTGTTGAAGAACCTGCCTGGGAATACAAAACAATTGATGAGAGTGAGTGGAGGATAGAGCAGACGGATGAGCATAACGGAGACAATCATTGATATACCTATCGAGCATGAAAAGAATGTATTCGGTAATTATGACAGCTATGTGAAAATAATTGAAAAGACATTGAATGTTACAATCATTGAGCGGAATGGCGAAATTAAGGTAATCGGCAATGAAGATGACGTTACCAAGGCGAAAAGTGTGTTCCTGCAGCTTTTGGAGCTTTCAAAAAGAGGCAACACCATCACCGAGCAGCAGGTCAATTATGCATTATCCCTTTCCTTTGAGGAAAAAGAAAAAGAGATTGTTGCCATCGATAAGGACTTGATTTGCCACACGATTAACGGAAAGCCCATTAAGCCAAAGACCATCGGACAAAAAAGCTATGTGGACCAGATACGAAATAAAATGATTGTATTTGGAGTAGGTCCTGCCGGAACCGGTAAGACCTATCTTGCTATGGCCATGGCGATAACGGCTTTTAAAAATGACGAGGTGAACAAAATCATCCTTACCCGTCCGGCCATCGAGGCGGGAGAAAAGCTGGGCTTTTTGCCCGGTGACCTTCAAAGCAAGGTAGACCCGTATTTAAGGCCGCTGTATGATGCGCTGCATCAGATTATGGGTCCGGAGGCTTATCTTAAAAATGCGGAAAAGGGTCTTATTGAAGTGGCTCCTTTGGCATACATGAGGGGAAGAACGCTGGATAACGCATTTATCATTCTGGACGAGGCACAGAATACGACCCCTGCGCAGATGAAGATGTTCTTAACAAGAATAGGCTTTGGCTCCAAGGTCATAGTAACCGGCGATTTGACCCAAAAGGACCTTCCGAAGGATGCAAAATCCGGATTGGATGTAGCGATAAAGGTTCTTAGTAAAATAGAGGATATTGGATTTTCTTATCTGACAAGCCAGGATGTTGTCCGACATCCTCTGGTACAAAAAATCGTAAAAGCTTATGATTCTTATGAAGAAAAACAGAAGCGCCATGAGGTGACAGCACAGGCGAAGAAGAGCTTTTCTAAAATAAATAGAGGACAGAAAGCAGAAAAAATCAGGAGCAACCGTTATGAGAGCAGATAGAGAGTTATCATATGAGGTTAAAGGTGATTCTACAGCTGTAGTGAAACATAAAAAGAGCAGCCTATCCTTGATATTCATGAGCCTTTTACCTCTTTTTTCTGTATTTTCAATTATACTGTCAGGTGTAATAAATCGTGCGAATAGTATCGATATAATAAGGATTGGTATGATAGCGTTTTTACTCACGACGGCTATGGTATTCTTTATCCGGTTTCAAGAGCATATTATCAAGGTTCCATTTGCGGCCGGTATCCTGTATATCTCGTATCTAACGTCAATCTTTCTTATTATGCTGATAAAAAGTCCTGAGGTATACAGCTTTTGGATGATAGGCAGCCTGATAATTGCGATGCTTGTGGACAACAGGCTGGGTCTTTTGGTGTATTTTAATATGACCCTTGTAGTAAGCGTGGCTTATTCCCTTAAACATGAAGTGATTATACATTTGATGATTATGGGTGTATTATTTATTTTGTTATCAGGTTATCTCAGGAAAAAGGCCACGGTAGTCTATGCTGCTATTATTTTGCTTTCCTCCAATATTACTTTGGCATTTATCATGAATAATTTTATATTTGAAACAAATACCAATGTAAATTACCTTGCTTCATTTTTTAGTATCTTTGCGGTGCTTGCTGCCGCCTTTTTATTGTCACTTTTATATGATAGGCTATTGGAGAGACGCAAGAGGAATGAGAGGGCTATCATCGCTTCGGACAGGACGGCTGCCGGCTCTGAGCCGGTATCGGACACAGGGGTAAGTCAAAGCCGGGAGGATGAAGCCAGTGACAACGGTATATCCTCTTCTGACAATATCCAAGGGACAAGCTATGAGGCGCTGCTTTCCGAGGATAACGAGCTGCTCATCAGAATCAAGGAGCATTCGGAGTCTCTTTATAACCATTGCAAATGGATTGGAGATTTATCCGGAAAGGCTGCGGCCGTTATCGGTGCAAACGAGGCGCTGGCAAGAGCGGGCGGATATTATCATGAAGCGGGTAAAATCAAAGGAAATAACTACATAGAAGAGGGACTTAAATTAGCGGACCAATATGGATTTCCACAGGAGCTTAGGGACATCCTTAAGCAGCATAATATCAAATACGACAGGCCTACCTTCGTTGAATCCGTCATTGTCATGATTTCTGACAATGTGGCATCCACGATTGAGTACATAGATAAACCCGGGGATAAGAAATTCACAATCGATAAGATAATCGATAATATATTTCGTATAAGACTGGAAAAGGGAACCCTTGATGAGTCCGGATTATCTGTAAAGGATTTTAAGCGATTAAAAGAATTCTTCCAAAATGAATTTAAGTCAAAAAAATTGGCAGAATAAAGGAGGAGCTTCATTGACAATTTATATAGAGAATGAAGCTGCAAAGCAGCTGGATTTTGATTTTAAACAAATAATTGAAAAAGTTGTTACAGAATGCATTGCCTATGAAAAATGCCCATATGAGGCGGAGATTAATATTCTGCTGACGAATGATAATGAAATAAAGGAAATTAATAAGGAATTCAGAGGAATCGACAAGCCAACGGATGTATTATCATTTCCTGCGATTGATTTTACAGCAGGAAATTCTCCTGCAATTGATTTTAATATTGCTAACCTTGGGGA
>JAEZXP010000114.1 GCA_023419655.1 Bacillota bacterium
CAGTGAGCTTTCAGGAGGCCAAAAGCAGCTTCTTAATCTGGCATCCGTGGTAGTAATGCAGCCCAAGGTATTAATTCTGGACGAGCCAACAGCACAGCTCGACCCGGTTACTGCCTCGGATTTTATAGCAACGCTTCGAAAGCTTAACAGTGAACTATCGCTTACGGTTATCGTAGTTGAACACCGGTTGGAAGAGGTCTTGCCGATTGCGGATAAGGTTTTGCTTATGAAGGCCGGAAAATCGGTATTCTATGATACACCCCGCCATGTGGCAGAACAGCTTGGCGAAAATGATAATATGCTGCATGCGATGCCGGGAGCCGTCAGGCTCTGTCATGCATTTAGCTACGATTCAAGATGCCCTTTGACGATAAAAGAGGGAAGGCGCTTTATACAGGAGCACTTTAAAAAGGACATTGCCATGCTCCCTGAAAATATTGCTCCGAAAGATGAAAAGGCTAATACAACAGCGGTATTGGAGCTTAAGAACATGTGGTTTCGCTATAATAAGGATACACCGGATATATTGAGGGGGACAAACCTTACCATTAAGCAGGGAGAAATAGTATGTATCCTGGGAGGCAACGCTTCCGGCAAGACCACAATGCTGGGTGTAGCGGCAGGCATATTAAAGGCTTATGAGGGGTCAGTGCGTATCTTCGGGAAGAAGCTTCAGACATATAAAAATGGGTCATTGTATAAAAATAACCTGGCACTGCTGCCTCAGGATGTGGGTACAGTGTTTGCGGCAGATACCGTACAGGCGGATTTAGAGCAGGCGGGGGTGAGCTTTGCAGATATTCCGTATGATATCAGCGCATTGCTTCATAAGCATCCTTATGACTTAAGCGGGGGAGAGCAGCAGCTTTGTGCAATCGCAAAGATATTGGGGCAAAAGCCGAGGATTTTACTGATGGATGAGCCGACCAAGGGAATAGACGCCTTTGCAAAACAGAATCTATTGCAGATATTGAGGGATTTAAGAAATAAAGGAATGACCATCATCGTGGTTACCCATGACGTGGAGTTTGTGGCCTCCTGTGCCGACCGCTGTGCTATGTTTTTTGATGGAGATATCCTATCGGAGGATAGACCGGAAGTCTTTTTTAAGGAGAATTATTTTTATACAACCGCAGCCAATCGAATGACACGGCATATCTATGATAATATTGTTACGGTAAAGGATATGATTAAGATATGCAAGCTGAACGAAGGCCTTATGGAAGAGGAGAAAAGCTAAAAGAAAATTATTTTTAGCCATAAAATTGGTATTTACGTCGTCCTTGGTGCCAATTAGGATACGCAGAAATGGAGTCAGATATGAAGAGTAAATTATCGAAATATATCGTGTTTTTAGTCTGTATACCTGTTGTAATCTATCTTGGGATACGGGTATTTAAGGACCGTTATTATGCATTTATTTCTCTGGCAGTGGTGCTGTTATCCTTTATTCCGTTCCTGCTTACCTTTGAAGAGAGGAAAAGAAATGTACACAAGCTGGTATTAATTGCGGTGATGGTAGCGTTATCTGTTACGGGAAGGTTTGTTTTTGCAGCAATACCCGGGTTTAAGCCTGTAACAGCAATTGTTGTAATCACAGCGGTGTATTTCGGTGCTGAAGCAGGATTTCTGACAGGAGCCTTATCCGCCGTTCTATCTAATTTTTATTTTGGACAAGGGCCCTGGACGCCCTTTCAGATGTTTACCTGGGGAATGATTGGCCTGCTGGCGGGATTGTGTTGTGAGAAGCTTAAGAACAGCAAAGGGGTTCTGGTTATATACGGCATCTTTTCAGGAGTTTTATATTCACTTGTCATGGATGTCTGGACCGTATTCTGGTATGAGAACGAATTTAATATACGGCTATACCTGGCAGCTGCTGTAAGCTCGCTTCTATATACCCTTATCTATGCAGCTTCTAATGTTATATTCCTGCTCTGGCTTTCAAAACCATTCGGAAATAAACTAACCCGAATCAAAACAAAATACGGTTTGTAAACATACAAAAGAAGTGGGGCTTATGGTATAATGAACGCTAAAGCGTTCATATGGCAAGTTACTTCGTAACTTGAATATGTCCTGGAAAACGGACAGAATTATGGAATAATAATCTCATCTGTCTCGATATAATAAAAGGTTATTCCCTCCTCTTTATAACTTTTATAAATACCGGTAACCTCAATCTCCGTGTCATCCTCGGGATATGAATTATCGTCTAAGCAGACAAATTCCAGACCCTGGGCACAGCAGGCAGCGGCATCAGTAATAATGATATAGTGATAGTCTTTCTGTGTTACATTATAATAACTGGAATAATAAATACCTTTCATTTTTATGGTTCTGCCTATGTATCTTTCAGGCTCCATCATCATATTGAATACCTCGGCATATACCATCGTACTGCTAAGGGCGGTTAAATCGACAATTGCATCCGGGTCATCGGAAATGGTGTAATCCTCATTCTCATATGAACTGTCAAAATAGTTGAAGTCATTGAAACCGTCCATGCTGCTAAAATCATCCTCAAGAACTGGGAGTTCTTCGTCTTCATATTCAGGGGTATCCAGGACAGGAGAGGGAGATGGGGATGGAGTATAAGAGAATGACCTTCCCTTTTCTTTTTCGGAGCATCCTGTGGCAAGCAGCAGTACTGTAATTGCAAATAATAGTAAGATAACTTTTCTGGTTTTTCTCATTTTTTGCCTCCTAAAATAATCCCAACTAAGGAAAAAGCACTAAAAACAGCGATATGAACGGCAACAATCGTTGAGCCAACCGGTGTTCCTGCCAGTATAGAGATAAGTATGCCCAGGGTCGAACTGATAACGGAGATAATTACGGAGCAGATAACAACGGATTTGAAGCTCTTAAATATACGCATGGCGGACAGAGCCGGAAATATAACCAGCGCAGATATCAATAGTGACCCGACAAGATTCATCGCAAGAACGATTACAAGAGCAGTTATAATTGCAATAAGCAGATTGTACCTGCTTGCCTTTGTACCGGTTGCCGCAGCAAAATTCTCATCGAAGGTTACGGCGAATATTTTATTGTAAGAGAGTATAAAAATCATAATCACGACGATGGACAGGCCTATACAGATCCAGACGTCACTTGGCCGGAGGGTTAATATAGAGGTTGAACCAAACAAGGTGGTGCAGACATCTCCGGAAAGATTGGAGGAGGTTGAGAATATATTCATCAACAGATATCCGATGGCAAGTGAGCCGACGGAAAGCATAGCCACAGCCGCATCCCCTTTAATCTTTGTGTTTTGCCCGGTACGAAGCAGTAATATAGCACAGAGCACGGTTACCGGAACCGTCAAAATAATGTTGCTGGACAGATTTAAAATTGCCGCAACGGCAACGGCGCCGAAGGCTACATGTGAAAGTCCGTCTCCGATAAATGAAAACCGCTTTAACACAAGGGTTACGCCAAGCAGCGAAGAGCAGAGTGAAATCAGGATGCCGACAATCAACGCATAGCGTACAAAAGGATATTCAAAATATAAAGTAAGCTTCTCTAACATCGTATTCATTCTAATAACCATCCCTTTCTTCACTATTACCTTCATGTACAGGATTGGACATTATCCTATTGACGGACATGTAATCCTCTTTTGTGCCGAAAAAGGAAGAGGTGCTTCCAAGGCAAAGGATGTGGCTGGCATACTTCATGGCGGCGGATATATCGTGGGAAATCATAACAATTGTAATTTTATTTTCCCGATTCAAGTACTCGATTATATCATACATATCAGATGTCGCCTTATAGTCCAGTCCCGCCACCGGTTCGTCGAGCAGCAGCATTTTTTGTGTGGCGCACAGGGCACGGGCAAGCAGCACCCGCTGCTGCTGGCCGCCGGAAAGCTCACGGTAACACCGCCTGGATAGACTGGTAATACCCAGTCTATCCATATTCATGGCGGCAGATTGTTTTTCACTACGATTATAGAATGGCCGGAGGCCACAGCGGTTTAAAAACCCGGATAATACGATTTCACGGACAGAAGCCGGAAAATCCCGTTGTACTTCTGTTTGCTGCGGCAGATAGCCAATCTCATTTTGAATAAGCCCGTCACCAAATTGTATTGTTCCCTCGATAGGGGGGAGCAATCCGAGCATGGTTTTCATGAGCGTGCTTTTGCCGGAGCCGTTTTCCCCGATAATACACAGGTAATCTCCGGTATGAATAGAAAGGCTGATATCCTTTATAACAGTTTTTCCATCATACCCCAGAGAAACATTTGAAACCTTCATAAGTGCCATGAATATCCACCTTTCTTAATACAATGCTTTTTTCAGA
Source organism: Bacillota bacterium (assembly GCA_023419655.1). Taxonomy (GTDB): domain Bacteria; phylum Bacillota; class Clostridia; order Lachnospirales; family Lachnospiraceae; genus Mobilitalea. The sequence continues at coordinate 4,312 of JAEZXP010000114.1, forward strand.
ATCTCAAGATTACCTTCCATAATGGAAAGGTATGCTGTGCCTGAAGCGATATCCTTTGCTGTTACAGACTGCATAGAATCCAGTATGAGGATATCCTGATTCTTACTGGATGTATTATTGATAATTGTTTTGGCAATAGACTGGTTGGAGTTATCAATCACCATAACATTTTTCAGCTGCAGCTCATTCGTCTTGTCCGCAAGAAAGACAATGGTCTCAAAGCTGGCTTCTGTCTCAGCGGAGCAGCCTGAGAAGGCGGCGTAATATTCAATGCCGTAATCATCCACCAGATAGCGGAATGGGAAGCGGTCGCCAAATAATAAGGTTTTGGCAGCTGCATTATCCACTGTATTCTGGTATTCGGCATCCAGTTCGGCCAGTTTGGTGTTATATGCCTCTGTATTCGATGCGTAAAGGGCTGCGTTTTGCTTATCCAGCCGTTCTAATTCCTTGGAGATATAAGAGCAAAATATCTGTGCATTTTTAAGGGACAGCCATACATGTTCGTCGAATTCATGCTCATGGGAGTGGCTGTGTCCATGGCCGCTCATAGCCTCGGCGACTTCTGAACCTTCAGCATCCGAAGGAAAGAAGGTGGGTGACCAGTTCTCCATGGTGGTTAAAGCTTCAAAACTGTCATTGCCATACCGCAGATGGAAGTGAGGGATACCATGCTCATGCTCCT
>JAEZXP010000171.1 GCA_023419655.1 Bacillota bacterium
CACACGGATTTTTTGTCCGTAATCAGCAACAATTCTGCCGGGAATCCATCCTTCGGCCGAATACCTCTTCCACTCATTTTCAAAATATTCATTCCATCCATAATCTTTAATTGTCATTCATTATTTCCTTCCATACTGTTTTAATAATACCTTTTAATTGTCAATAATTTTTTCTCTTCTTCGATATTTGGACACAAAAATACCGCAGACATCGAATCACCTGCGGCTTACATATAAAATAAAACATATAAAAAGCACGCTCCCAGGCGTGCCGTTGATTCTCATAAGACGAGGGTTTACCCCGTCGCCTACTATACGCATTTCAGGTTGCTCGAAGAAGATGCAAGGCCAGTAGTAATCAATCCTCTTGTGCCTTGCCGTTATTCAGTTAGGTTAATGTTACCTCAATATCTACTCTTGCCATAAACCAACAACTCCTTTCGAGACAACGCTCATATAAGAATGATATGCCGTCAAAAACGATTTATTTGGATTTTTAATACCGCTTAAATTTTACACTGTATTCCATGCATTGTCAATAAAAACAAATCCGGGTTGCTATAAAGCTTTCAATTTCTTTGCTTTGCAATACATTTCTGCCGCTTCAAAACTACTTTTCACATAAACCTGAGTATAATTTTTCATATTACCTCCTGCACAAAATATAAATACCATTACGCAAGCTTGTCTTTTTGCTCTCCCCGCCTTCCTATTTCTTCAAGGAATATTCGAAAGAAATAATACTGCTGTTATATTGTTTTCCATCCCACTGTGTATAAGCAAGCTTTTCACCGGATGGGCTCCAACAGGTCGCCACATCTCCGATATCCTCTGCTGCCAGGGTGGATTCACCGGTTACTATATCATAAACATATAATCCGGCCACAGCACTGCCTCCATCCTCTTTCAGACGATAAGCAATCATCTGCCTGCCGGCAGCCCAGGATACTCCGCCAAGTTCAGCACCTTCGGCAATAATTTTAGCATCGCTTCCATCCCTGTCACAAAGCAGCAGAAGCTGTTTCGGGCCACTATACTGTAAGACCAGCATCTGATTTTCATCCGGAGCCGGATATACCCCAAATACATCATTAAGATTCGTACTCGTTATTTCCTTGCCGGACGCATGAAAAGCCATCAAGGTAGGATTATCGGCCGTGTTGAAGTAAACCGTATCCTTTATCCTCTTAATAATATATACCGCATTTTGGTCTAATTCCTCCAATACGGTTACTGTTCCTTCGGTATCTGCATAGTATGCTCCGTTCATATAGCCCGCTCCGATGACCGTATCTTTATCTGCCCAGTCGGCACTGCCAACATTTCCAACCTCTTCACTGGTAATGCCAAAGCTTCTAAGACTTTCAAGATTGAGCACATAATAAGACAAATCACCCAAACTGTTTCCATAGTATAGCAGGTTCTTTTTATCCGGTGAGAGCTTTGCTCCGCCCAGATTAAGCTCCGGATGTTCTGTTAACAATGTGTATTCCCCGGTATTTAGATTAAACCGGTACAGGCTTCTTGGATAAGAATCCGACAGCTCCGCCAGCTTCATTTTCTCCAGCGCTTCGTTTTCCTTCGAAACAACCACCGTATCTGAATCCAGCCAATCGGTGATTTCCAGCTTCTCATAGGAATCCGTTTTTATAATGGCGATAGCAGGAGCACCAGGCTCACCTGACTCATTATCAACCTTATCCTCATCGTCCTTATCTCTATCCTCACCGCTTATTATGGAATCTTCCGGTTCCTGTACCTTTCCTTTATCCTCTGTATTTGCGCTGCAGCCTGAAGCCGTTATAGCCAAAAGTATGGCACATAGTATCTTTATAAGCTGAAACTTTTTCATATAAAGCACCTCCCTGATATGAATATGGGTTATTAAGACCTGTTTCAATATAATATGCAATCACCGCTATTTCGCCTAGTGTAAATTTTCGTAATGGTTTAAGCTATCCTGTAAATTTTTCTTGTAATCTCTTTAAGAAGATTTCTGCCGGTTTTGAGAACACCTGATACTTCTTCCATACGACATGCCACCTGGCCTCCAGCTTTGGCTTTAACGGCCGAAAACAAAGCTCACTATCCTTGGAGGTACTGATAATCTTATCCAGACATAAAGCACATCCGACATTATCCTTTACCAGCAGCGAGGCATTATAAAGAAGTGTATACGTAGCCACCAGATTCAGTTTTTCATAATCATCCTTCAGCCATTTTGAAAAAGCATGACCGGTCAGACGCTGACTGGAGCTGATAAGAGGAATATCATGCAAATCTTCTGCCTCAATAAACTCTTTTCCTGCCAGTCTGTGGTCTTTTCGCATAAGAAGTCCCCAGGTATCCACCACAGGCAGCGAAATGGAATCATACTTTGAAATGTTCGACGGCTCTGCCAGCACCCCAAAATCAATCAAGCCATTATCCAGCCGTTCCGTTACGTTGTCCGCATTTCCGCTGAAAAAATGAAAATGTATATTCGGGTACTCCTCTCTAAGCTCTTTGATTTCCTTCGATAATAAGCTTATAACGTGGGTCTCTCCGCTTCCGATGTGTATATTTCCGCCTATACTTTCATTCTGTACGATAAGCTCCGATTCTGTCTTTTCCACTAAATCCAGTATTTCTTCTGCCCGCCTGCGAAGCAGCATTCCCTCTTCTGTCAAGGTAATCGTCCGATTCCCGCTGCTGCGCAAAAACAATTTCACTCCCAAATCCGATTCCAATTCCATAAGCTGGCGTGAAAGGGTCGGCTGTGTCACGTGAAGGATTTTCGCAGCGTTAGAGATGTTTTCCTCTCTTGCAACCGCCAGAAAATAACGTAAAACTCGAATATCCATAGGGTTTTCTCTCCCTTCTTCATATAGATATTTTACCATTCAAAATAATGCCTTTCAAGCATAATTAAATATTAAATATAAGTATTTTATATATTCATATTTAAGAAGTATAATCGAATTATCTTCACAGGCTTTTTAAATCATAAATTAAGAAGGTATCGATATGCTGGAAAACGATAAAAATGAAAAAATATATAGAAATCTACTGGATGCGGGCTGTAACAGCGATTTTGCAGATGATTTCATTCAGCTCAAAGATATACAAAAGAAACTGCATCTGCTCTCATGCCACCGGTGTGCTCTTTTGGACAAAATTCATGCGTACCAAAAGCAGTTATACTGTCTGGATTATTTGATTTATTCTATGAAGGATAAGAATAAATAAACCGATTTACCGGTAAAGCAACGAGCCATTTATTCATATATAGCAATACAGGAGGATTTTTATACAATGAAACATATAGAAGAACAAATTTTCACCGGCGAGCGTGCCCTTTTTCATGAGCAGGGGCTTTCAATTAATCATTCTATTTTTGAGGACGGAGAATCTCCTCTTAAGGAATCCCGCCATATTGAGGTAGAACAAAGTATTTTCAAATGGAAATATCCCTTTTGGTACAGCAAAGATGTCACTATCCATAACAGTGCACTGCTGGACAGTGCCCGTTCCGGCATCTGGTACACCGATAATATCCGGATTAGCCACAGTACAATTGAGGCCCCTAAAACCTTCCGCCGTTCCACCGATATCCGCCTCGAGCATGTGGATATGCCAAATGCCAGCGAAACATTCTGGATGTGTGACGGCATATTTCTTCATCATGTGAGTGCAAAAGGCGACTATTTTGCCATGAACGCTTCCAATATTAAGGCAAAGGACTTCCGCTTGGCAGGAAATTATGCTTTTGACGGCTGTAAGGATGTCGAAATTACCGGTGCCAATCTATTATCCAAGGATGCATTTTGGAATTGTGAAAATGTGGTTATTTCAAACTCCTTTATTATTGGGGAATATATCGGCTGGAACTCCCGCAATTTAACATTTATAGATTGTACCATTGAAAGCTTGCAGGGTTTTTGTTACATTGACGGGCTGACACTGAAAAATTGCCGCTTATTAAAAACAGATTTGGCATTTGAATACTGCAAGGATATTCATGCAGACATAACCACGGCCATCAACAGCATAAAAAATCCAATCAACGGCGTTATCCATGCTGCAGGTATTGATGAAATCATCTTTGATGACCCGCAGATTAATCCTGAAAATACATGCATTACATTACATCCTCGTCAGGCTCAGAATGAATAATAAATACGCAAATATGCACAGAAACGGAGATAACTATGAAATATGATTTTGATAAGCTAACAGACAGACGAAATTCCTTTTCTATGAAGTGGGATGTAAACGATAATGAACTGCCCATGTCGGTGGCGGATATGGACTTTGAAACTGCTCCTCCCATACTGGAGGCTCTTCGGCGGAAGGCAGACATGGGAATCTTCGGCTATACCATTATTCCTGACGAATACCGCCAGGCTGTGAGCGGTTGGTGGAGCAAAAGGCATCAATTCTTCATCGAACAGGATTGGATTCTCTTTGCAACGGGCGTAGTTCCTGCCATTTCCTCCATCATCAGAAAGATGACGGATGTGGGTGAAAATGTACTGATTCAACCCCCGGTTTATAATATCTTTTATAATTCCATACGAAATAACGGCCGAAACATATTGGAGAACAGATTGATTTATAAAGATAGCCAATACAGCATTGATTTTGAGGACCTTGAGCGTAAGC
>JAEZXP010000187.1 GCA_023419655.1 Bacillota bacterium
TCATAATTCATGACAATATTATAAATACTTCCATCGATTTCGTCCAGTGGAATTTGTTCTGAATGATTTATTTTTAAATGTACATAATACATAGGTGAATAATAATTATTTTGAGGGACTGCCGCAAAATGATACCTGTGTATCCAGTATTATTTTGGGACAGCCCATGTACATTAAAACGAACAGGAGCTGGAAGAATGACAGAGATGAACATGGGGATTGACATCGGTTCAACCACCGTAAAAATAGCCGTTCTAGAGAATAAAAAGCTGGTTTACCAGTCTTATGAAAGACATTATTCAGATATGAGAAATACCGTCGTCAGGATGATTGCCGATTGCTATAAAGAGCTTGGAAACATCCGCTGCAGTGTATGTGTTACCGGTTCGGGCGGTTTATCCGTATCGAAATGGCTTTCTTTGCCCTTTGTACAAGAGGTTGTGGCATGTACCAGCGCGGTGCGTGAATTCATACCTCTTGCGGATGTGGCAATCGAACTGGGCGGTGAGGATGCAAAGATTACTTATTTTAAAGGAATCATCGACCAGAGGATGAATGGAAGCTGTGCCGGAGGTACAGGGGCATTCATTGACCAGATGGCAGTTTTGTTAAACACCGACGCCACAGGGCTTAATGAATATGCCAGAGAAAGTAAGGTTATCTATCCGATTGCTTCCCGGTGCGGGGTGTTTGCCAAGACGGATGTACAGCCTCTTATCAATGAGGGGGCGAGAAAAGAGGATATAGCCGCTTCTATTTTTCAGGCGGTGGTTAATCAGACCATCGGCGGATTAGCCTGCGGCAAGCCTATCAGGGGAAGGGTGGCGTTTCTGGGAGGCCCTTTATTCTTTCTGTCCGAACTTAGGAAACGCTTTGCCATAAGTCTGAAGGATACCTGCAGTGAGGTCATCAGCCCGGAGCACTCACAGCTGTTTGCGGCCATGGGAGCGGCTTTATCAGGAAAAAAGGGAAAAGCCACGAGCTTACAGGAGCTTTATGCGAATGTTCAGAATATTACAGATAAGAAGGATGATGCGATAATCACCTTAACGCCGTTATTTAACGATGAAGGAGAGTATGAGGCTTTCAGGGCACGGCATGAGATGGCAAGAGTCAAGCGAAAAGAGCTTTCGGATTATATGGGAAAGACATACCTTGGAATTGATGCAGGCTCTACCACCACCAAAGCGGTGCTTATCGGGGAAGAGGGTGAAATCCTATATTCCCATTATTCCAAAAATGAAGGAAATCCCCTTATGAAGCTGGTATCAATTCTCAGGGAATTATATACCTTGCTTCCGGAAGGGGTATCAATAGCAAGGTCTACAGTGACAGGATACGGAGAAGCACTGATGAAGGCAGCCTTTCATGTGGATTTTGGTGTAATAGAGACGATGGCTCATTATAAAGCGGCGGAATTCTTCATGCCGGGGGTAGATTTTATTCTCGACATAGGCGGGCAGGATATGAAATGCCTGAGAATCAAAAACAATGCAATCGACAGCATTCTGCTTAATGAGGCCTGTTCCTCGGGATGCGGTTCGTTTTTAGAAAGCTTTGCGTCCTCTCTGAATATTCCGGTAGAAGAATTTTCAAAGCAGGGGTTATATGCCGCAGCACCGGTGGATTTGGGGACAAAATGCACGGTATTTATGAATTCCAAGGTAAAGCAGGCACAAAAGGAGGGAGCAACGGTTTCGGATTTATCGGCAGGATTGGCCTATTCTGTTATAAAGAATGCCCTCTATAAGGTCATTAAGGTAAGAAATGAAAAAGACTTGGGTGAAAGCATCGTAGTACAGGGAGGAACCTTTTACAATGATGCGGTTTTACGGGCAATGGAGCTGATTTTGGAAAGAAAGGTAATCCGTCCTGAGATTGCCGGACTGATGGGGGCATACGGTGCCGCTTTATACTCAAAAGAGCATGAAGAGGGAGAAGAGGCAACCTCCTTACTTTCCAAAGAGGAGCTTACCGGCTTTCATATGCGCTCTTTCGGCAGAAGATGTGAAAAATGCACGAATCACTGCCTGTTAACCGTCAATTCATTTTCCAATGGGGAAAGCTTTATCAGCGGGAATCGGTGTGAAAATTTTTCGGTACCGGGTATCACCGCAAATCTGCCAAAAGAAAAGACAGAAAAGAAGCTGCCGAACCTTTACGATTACAAATACCGCCGTACCTTCGGCTACCGCCCTCTGCCCATATCGGAGGCAAGGCGGGGTGTTATAGGGATTCCCCGGGTTCTTAACATGTATGAGAATTATCCCTTCTGGTTCACCCTGCTTACCAGCCTGGGCTTTCGAGTGATAATTTCACAGCCATCCGATAAGAAGATATATGAGAAGGGATTAGAGACGATTCCCTCAGAATCAACCTGTTATCCGGCGAAGCTCTGTCATGGTCATGTAGTAAGCCTGATAGAAAAGGGAATCGATACGATTTTTTATCCTTCGGTGGTATATGAGAAGAAGGAGTATAAAGAGGCGAATAACCATTATAACTGCCCAATCGTTATATCTTACCCGGAGGTTGTAAAGAACAATATTGATGAAATAAAAACCAGTCAAGTTAAATTCATCGCACCTTTTTTGTCTTTGGACAATGAAAAAGTGCTGGTAAAAAGAATTGCAGAGGAATTTAAGGAATATGGCGTAACCATTAAGGAAGCAAAGGAAGCTGTATCGGCCGCATGTAAGGAAAGGGAGCAGTATAAAAAGGATATCCGGCAAAAAGGAGAAGAGGCCTTTCATTACCTTAAAGAAAATAACAGGAAGGGAATCATCCTGTGCGGAAAGCCCTATCATGCAGACCCCGAGATAAATCATGGGATTGCCGGGCTTATTTCCTCCTACGGACTGGCGGTACTGACAGAGGATAGTATCGCACACCTGTCTGATATGGATTTTCACCTCCGGGTCGTTGACCAATGGACGTATAATTCCAGGCTCTACCGGGCTGCTTACCTGACCTCCATAGAACCGTCGCTGGAGCTTATTCAATTAAATTCTTTCGGGTGTGGTCTGGATGCGGTTACCTCGGACCAGATAGGGGAGATTCTTGCATCCGGCGGCAAGATGTATACGATGTTAAAGATAGATGAGGGTACGAATCTGGGCGCCGCCAAGATTCGAATCCGTTCCCTTCTGGCAGCCATGGAGGAAAGGGAGAGAAATGGATATAAGCCTAAGAGAGAAAATATATCCTATCAAATCCCATTATTTACCAAGGCGATGCGAAGTACCCACACGATACTTGCACCGCAGATGGCACCGATTCATTTTGAATTACTTAAAGAAGCGGCGATGATGAGCGGATACCGGATGGAGATATTGCCGGCCATGGACCGCCAGGCTGTGGATGAAGGATTAAAATATGTGAACAATGATGCCTGCTATCCTGCGGTCATAATGGTTGGACAGATTGTACAGGCATTAAAATCAGGAGCCTATGACCCGGATAATACGTCGGTTATCATTACCCAAAGCGGAGGGGGCTGCCGGGCTACCAACTATCTGGCATTGTTAAAGCTGGGTCTTCGACAGGCCGGTTTTCCTGATATTCCTCTGATATCTGTGAATACGGTGGGACTGGAGAAGCAGCCGGGTTTTCGATATTCCATCGGCTTATTAAACAGATGTATCATGGCGATGATTTATGGAGACCTTTTTATGCGGGTGCTTTATAGGACAAGACCCTATGAACGGTTTCCCGGTTCAGCGAATCTACTATATGAAAAATGGATGAAGATGGCGAAGGATAACGTAAGAAACTGCAGCCATAGAATATTCAAATCCAATATCAAATCAATTATTCGGGAGTTTGACAGGCTGGAGTTGATTGATATTCAAAAACCAAAAGTAGGGGTGGTAGGTGAAATTCTCGTAAAGTATCATCCTACTGCCAATAACGATATAATAAATATAATAGAACAGGAAGGAGCAGAGGCAGTTGTACCTGATCTTATGGATTATCTCTTATATTCTTCTTACAATGCGCGATTCCGATACCGATATCTTGCCGGGAAGAAATTGAATATGAATATCGGCAATCTTGCAATAAATTATTTACAGGGATTTCGAAAAACAATGCGAAAAGAGCTTGAAAAAAGTGAAAGATTTATGCCGCCTACACCCATTGGCGAGCTGGCGGATATGGCCTCCGGGATACTGTCTCTCGGAAATCAGACAGGAGAGGGCTGGCTTGTTACGGCGGAAATGGTGGAATTTATTGAACAGGGAACAGATAATATTATCTGCGTCCAGCCATTGGCCTGCCTGCCAAACCATGTAACAGGAAAGGGAATGATTAAGCCTGTTAAGGAGCGATATCCCTTTGCCAATATTGTTCCGATTGATTATGACCCCGGTATCTCCGCAGTAAATCAGCTAAACCGGATAAAATTGATGCTGTCCAATGCCTTCATTAACAAATAATTTAATGAAATTTTAATGCCATCAAGTAGTAAAACATGGTAATATTAAGATAATGAATCGCTTGAGCAGGAATGGGGGACGGTATGAAAAGAATAATAACAGTCATTTTGCTGGCAGCTATGCTGCTAAGCCTGACAGGATGCTCCGGTAAGGAGAAGGATTATGAAGACGGAAAGGACAATATAGCAGTAGATAATATCGGAGAGAACGATTCGCTCCCGCAGGACAAACCGGATAATAAGAATGGTGACCTGTCAGACGATTCTCTGGATAAAAATATCGAAACAGAGATAAACAATACGGATGCAGACTCAGAAACAAAAATAAACAGTTCCGATACAAATAATTCTGACAGGAATAATGAAGAATCCGGTACGGTCCCCGGTGATGAGAATAATACCGCAGATAATGATAATAAAGACAATAGCAATAATCAGAACAATAAAAGTGATAGTAGTACAGGCAACACAGTTAATCCAGATAATACGGACAATGCAGATAACAAGGAGAATACAGATACTACAGGAAATATAAGCAATACAGATAGTAAGAAGAATAATGAAGATAAAAAGAATACTCAGGAAGAGAATAAACCGGATAAAGAACAGAAGCTGTCAGAGCTGGGTGAGGTAAGCAAAAAGCTGGCACTGCAGATGAGCAAGGGGGAGTTTAAAGAAACCCACGATGCCTTTTCTTCTATTCTAAAGCCGCAGCTTCCCGAAACGACTCTTAAACAGGCCTGGGATACCACGATTGCAGATATGGGTAAATATAAGGATATAAGAGAGGTAACGGAGGCAGCCAGCGGTGATAAAACCGTTATTTATGTTGTTTTAGATTATGACAACAGTGGAATTCAGATTTTGTTCTCTTATAATTCCAGTAAAAAGCTGGATGGATTGTGGATAAGTTATGTACCGTATGAAGAGGCGGTTGTGTCAGATGATTTCTCGGATACCGCTATTTCCTTCGGAGACAGCAAGAATCCGATTAAAGGAATCCTTACACTGCCGAAGAATGTGAAAAAGCCTCCGGTGGTTATCCTGGTACATGGCTCGGGAAATCATGATGCCGATGAGACCATCGGAATTAACAGGCCGTTTCGGGATTTGGCCTATGGATTTGCAAGTCATGGAATTGCGGTAATCCGGTATAATGAGAGCACTGCAACACAAACCAAGCAGGCATTTACCATAGAGGATGATTCATTAAATGACGCGGCGCAGGCTATAAAACATGCGCAAAGCTGCGGGAAGATAGATACAGAGCGAATATATGTCGCAGGACACAGCCTTGGCGGAATGATGGCACCCAAAATTGCGGCGGATAATAAGGAAGTAGACGGTATTATCTGTCTTGCCGGAAGTCCAAGAAAACTGGAGGATATCGTAAAAGACCAGAATAGAATTCTGCTTGAGGCGGATAAATCCATCTCGAAAGCAATGCTCAATATCCATATGGCACAGGTTAATGTAGCGGTGGAGAAAATCAGGAATCTGAAAGAAGGCAGCACAGAAGCAATCTTAGGCTATCCGGCTTCCTACTGGTACAGTCTGAACCGGATTGATATACCTGCAATCGCACAGAGCCTTGACATTCCCATCTATATTGCCCAGGGAAGTGAGGACTTTCAGGTATATGCAGATATAGATTATGCAGCCTGGCAGGAGCTTCTTAAGGATAAAGAGAATGTTACCTTTAAATTGTATGACAATCTGAATCACCTGTTTATGGCCTCCAACGGGAGGATGGATGTCACAGAATATAATATTAAGGGCAAAGTAAGTCAGCAGGTAATTGATGATATCGCCAAGTGGATACTAAAGAAGTAGTGCTGTAGAATCATGAAGTATGAATAGTATAATCAGGAGAAAGACAGTAATTATATGTTGGCTTTCTCCTTTTTATAACGGTAAGGCTGTGGGAAGCCTGCTTGACATAAGCGGTCATGATTGCTAAGATAATATTTGTGTAATTCTTAACCAATCATACGGAGGGATAAGATTGAAAAGGGTATTTGCTTATTTAAAACCATACTATTTCAGGATGGTAATAGGATTAACGATAAAGGTATTAGGCACCTTCATGGACCTTGGTTTGCCATGGGTACTGGCATTTATTATAGATGATATCATACCGACGAATAAAATAAATTTAATTATATTGTGGGGAGTCGTTATGATTGCGCTGTCCATTGGAGCAAGAACCTTCAATATCATTGCAAACCGCATGGCATCGAGGGTAGCCAGGGATACAACGGAGACTCTCCGACATGACCTTTTTCAGAGGATATTAAGTCTTTCCGGAAGACAATTGAACTATTTTACGGTACCGTCTTTGGAAGCCAGAATGACCACCGACACATATAACATACATAATATGATAGGGATGATGCAAAGGATTGGTGTACGGGCACCCATCATATTAATCGGAGGCATTGTTATAACCAGTACGCTGGAGCCGGTTCTTACATTAATTCTTGCAGGTGTATTGCCGTTTCTGTCGATTGTCGTATATATCGTATCAAAAAAAGGAATCCCCCTCTACACAAAACTTCAGGAGACCTCAGACAGGATGACAAGAGTTGTAAGAGAAAACATCTCCGGTGTCCGGGTTATTAAAGCCCTGTCTAAAAGTAAATATGAGAAGGACCGGTTTTACAAAGTGAATCAGGAGGTCGTGGAGAAAGAGCTTTCCGCAGGAACGATGATGGCAGTTACGAATCCTGCCATGAATTTCTTACTTAATGTAGGGTTGACGCTGGTTGTGGTAGTAGGTGCATTCAGGGTCAACAGCGGCGTATCCGAACCGGGAAAAATAGTGGCCTTTCTATCTTATTTTATGATTATGCTCCATGCGGTCATGGCGATTACAAGAATATTTGTTGTATTCTCCAGAGCAACTGCCTCTGCAATGCGTATCAAAGAGGTACTTGAGACAAAAGAGGATTTGGAGGAAATGCCTTTGGAGCCTATCGAATCGGAGTATCACATTGAATTTGATAATGTAAGCTTTTCTTATGCGAAAGAGCCTTGTATATCCGATATCAGCTTTGGTATCAGGAAGGGAGAGAGCCTGGGGATAATAGGCTCAACCGGTTCGGGAAAAACCACACTGATACATTTACTGATGCGTTTTTATGATGTGGAAAGGGGCAGCATAAGGATTAACGGGGAGAATATAAGGAGCTTTGATAAGCAGTTATTAAGAAAGAAATTCGGAGTGGCATTCCAGAACGATGTATTGTTTGCCGACAGCATCTATGAGAATATCAGCCTTGGCAGGGCGCTTACAAGGGAACAGGTGAAAGCTGCGGCAGTTGATGCACAGGCATCCTCCTTTATAAGTGAATATGAGCAGGAGCTGGATTTTATGCTTTCTATTAAGGGAAGTAATCTAAGCGGAGGACAAAAGCAGAGGCTGCTTATAGCAAGAGCGCTTGCGGGAAATCCGGAAATTCTTATTCTGGACGATTCCTCCAGTGCTTTGGATTATAAGACGGATGCCATGCTTAGAAAGGCAATCCGAAGTAATCATAAAGAGACGACCAGCATTATAATCGCACAGCGAATCAGTTCGGTTATGAAGCTGGACCATATTCTTGTACTGGAGGACGGGCAGATGGCCGGTTATGGAAGTCATGAAGAGCTGCTTGAATCCTGTAATGTATACCAGGAGATTTACCAGTCTCAATTTGAATTATAGATATCTTATTAAAAAATGAGGTGACAAGATGGCTGCAGCGCCCATTCCGGGAGGAATGAAAATAAGTGAAAAATCGGATAAACCCAGAGATACCAAATATGTCCTTAAAATACTTTGGCATTATGTGTCCCATTATAAACTGCATTTAATCCTTGCGATACTCCTTACCATAGGAAGTAATCTTTTTGCCCTTATCGGACCCATGCTGTCCGGCTTTGCCATCGATGCCATTGAACCGGGTGAAGGGCTGGTGGTATTTGAGACAGTCTTTCATTATGCCAAATGGATGATACTGTTTTACATAGTATCCTCCATCCTGTCATATATATTGTCACTTCTTATGATACACCTGAGCCAGAAAATCATAAGGAAGATGAGAGAGGATGTATTTAATAAGCTGGTGGAGCTGCCGGTCAGCTACTTTGACCGAAACCATGCCGGAGATATTATAAGCAAATTCTCCTATGATATTGATACCATTAACACATCCCTTTCAACGGACGTGATTCAGATATGTGCAAGCATTATTACGGTTATCGGCTCCCTGGTTATGATGATTTTTATTTCACCGAGCCTTGTGCTTGTCATGCTGGTTACGATACCCTTATCCTTACTGTATACAAGGTATATGGCAAAAAAGGTACGGCCTTTATTTCGCAGACGGTCGGCTAAGCTGGGAGAGCTTAATGGATTCGTTGAGGAGATGGTGTCGGGACAGATGACAATCAAGTCATATGCAGCGGAAGAAGCTGTTATGGAGCGGTTTGACGGTATCAATACGGAGACGGTGGAGGCCTATTATAAGGCGGAATATTACGGAAGCATGACGGGGCCTACGGTTAATTTTATCAATAATCTTTCCCTGTCCCTGATAACAGTATTTGGAGCGGTTTTGTACCTGATGGGGAGAATGACCTTGGGAAATATATCTTCCTTTGTACAATACAGCCGCAAATTTTCCGGCCCCATCAATGAGACAGCGAATATTATCAGTGAGCTTCAATCGGCGATGGCTGCGGCAGAAAGAGTATTCAGGCTGATGGAAGAAGAACCGGAGCCGGCTGATAAAGATGACGCAAAGGAATTGACGGATATAAGCGGAGATGTTAAGCTGGAGGAGGTATCTTTTGGATATCTTCCGGATAGGATGATTATAAAAAAGCTGTTCCTATATGCTATGCCCGGAAGCCTAACTGCGATTGTAGGCCCTACGGGAGCGGGAAAGACAACAATTATCAATCTGTTAATGAGATTCTATGATGTATGGGACGGCAATATATCTATTGATGGGAATGAGACCAGGGATATAACAAGAAAAAGTCTTCGTAAGACATATGCGATGGTGCTGCAGGATACATGGCTGTTTTCCGGCTCTATATTTGATAACATTGCCTACGGAAAAGAGGACGCTGCAATGGAGGAAGTGGTGGAGGCCGCCAAAATGGCAGGAATCCATTCCTATATTAAGCGACTTCCTGATGGCTATAATACGATAATCAATGAGGATGGCATGAATATATCCAAAGGGCAGAAGCAGCTTCTTACCATAGCAAGGGCGATGCTTCTGGATGCGAAGATGCTGATACTTGACGAGGCTACCTCCAATGTAGATACCAGAACAGAAATCAAGATACAAAAGGCTATGCGAAAGCTTATGGAGAAAAAAACCAGCTTTGTAATTGCCCATAGGCTGTCCACGATTCAGGGAGCGGATAATATCCTTGTTATAGACCAGGGAGACGTGGTTGAACAGGGAACCCATAAGGAACTTATGGAAAAGAAGGGGTTCTATTATAAGCTTTATCATTCACAATTTGAATAAAAAGGTTCCACCAAAAAGCTATTACAAAAGAAGGGTAGGTAAAATCATGAAAAACCGCAAAGGTCACATTTTATTTCGCACCATTGTATTACTAGCTTGTTTACTACTTGGCATCAGCATTATAAAATTCCCGGAAGCTGCCGCTGCATCGGCCAAACCGGAAGCAACGGTATCAAAGAAAACCTTATATGCAGGAGACACGAAATACAAGATTAAATTTAAGAATCTTACCAAGGATGCGGCTGTTACATATAAAACCAGTAATAAAGCAGTTGCTACCGTGAACAAAAGTGGTGAGATAAAACCGGTAAAGAAGGGAACCGCAAATATATCCTATAGCATCAAACAGAATAAGAAGAATTATTCGGGAACGATAGCGGTTACGGTGAAAGACCCCAATGTAAAAATCACACCGGCACCAACGCCCACACCCATACCAAAGCCCACACCCACGCCCAAGCCCACACCAAAACCCACTCCCAAGCCTACACCAGTTCCGGCAGCAGACAATATCCTATATACACCGGTGTTTACCACAGGTTTTGAGGATGGCAATGCCGGATTTACTTCAAGAGGCGGGGGAGAGATTGTCGAGGTGACAAGCCAGACGGCTCATACCGGAAGTTATAGTCT
Source organism: Bacillota bacterium (assembly GCA_023419655.1). Classification (GTDB taxonomy): domain Bacteria; phylum Bacillota; class Clostridia; order Lachnospirales; family Lachnospiraceae; genus Mobilitalea. The sequence goes on from JAEZXP010000187.1 coordinate 10,597, forward strand.
GGTCGCCGACAACCGAACCGGCACATGGCAGGGACCTATTGTGAATCTTACGGGAATAGTGAAGCCCGAGAAGGAATATCAGGTCGATGCATGGGTAAAATTCAAAGGAACGGAACAGTCGGTTTCGATTATATGTACGATTGACAGGGATGGAACCTATAGTAATATTGGCTCCGTTAATGCACAAAATGATAAATGGATAAGGCTAACAAAAAAACTGTCTGTTACACCGGATACCAAAAATATAAAGCTTTATTTTGAGACAATGGGCGGGGCTACGGCACAGCTGTATATCGATGACTTAGAGATATCAGAGGTATCCTATAACCTTGAAAGCATAAACAATCTGCCAAGTCTGGCTGGGGCCTATAAGGATTATTTTGATATAGGCATTGCAGTGGATGAGAGTCAGCTTTATGCAGACCCGTCAAAGACTTTAATTTTAAATCAGTTCAGTACCTTTACCATGGGAAATGAGATGAAGCCGGATGCACTGCTGGATTATAAGACCATCAGCGCAGACCCGGGCAAATATAATTTAAGTCCTGCAATCAATACAGACAGGCTGGAGAGGTTGCTTAAGTACGCACAAGACAACGGCATGAAGATACGATTCCACACACTGGTATGGCATAGCCAGACACCCCGTTGGTTTTTCACAGAGAATTATTCAAAGAGTTCATCTGCGAAGCTGGTCAGCAAAGAGGTTCTGCTAAAGAGAATGGAGAATTATATCAAGCAGGTGATGAAATGCACCAGCAAATATCCGGGGGTCATCTATGCGTGGGATGTGGTGAATGAAGCAATTGAACCAAATCACAAGCAAAAGAACGGATACCGCACCTCAGACAGTCTGTGGTATCAGATAGCAGGAGAGGAATTTGTTGAGAAGGCATTTGAATATGCAAGGAAATATTCCTATGATGATGCCGGACTTTTCTATAATGACTACAATACATATATACAGGAAAGAACCACGGCAATCTATAATATGGCATCAAAGCTGAAGGAAAAGGGCCTGATTGACGGAATCGGCATGCAGTCCCATGTGACGATGAACTTTCCTTCCTTAAGTAACTATGAGGATACAATCATAAAGTTTGCGGAGCTTGACCTGGAGATTAATATAACTGAGCTGGATATGCACAATACGCAAAATACCGCGGCAGCCTCCGCGCAGCAGGCAAACCGTTATGCGGCTCTATTCGAGATATATGTACGGCTGAATGAGCAAAAAAAAGCAAAGGTGACGAATGTTACCATCTGGGGAATTCAGGACAGCAATACCTGGCTGACCGCATTACATAAGGAGACTAGCTACCCGCTGCTTTTCGATGCAAATACGCTGCCAAAGCCCGCTTTTTATAAGATACTGGATGTAGTGAAGTAGACAGAATAAGGTGACAGATACTTTTACGGAAAAAATGAACTGGAACTGGTTGATTTTTTAATTTCGTAATGGTACCTGTCACCTTTTTAAATAATAGGAGGTAATACTATGCGCCCTTCATTATCATTAAAAACCTTACTACGGGCACCCTTTATGACACTGATGACGTTTTTGCTTATCGTGGCGGCATCCTTTGCGGTATTTTACCGTGTTGCAGATTATGCAATTACCCAGAGGGAGATGGAACGTGCCACAGACTATTACCGTGGTGTTGCAGCCCTTGATAATGGGGTGCCGAACACAGCGATGCTGCTTGCCAGTTCTTTACCGAATACGAGAAAATACAGCTATTATAAGGAGGAGCAAAAACCGATTAATCCCCTGACAGCGGAGCAGATGCGTACATTTTCAGAGCTTCCCGGGGTCAGCAGTACAGATACCCGGTATATGACGGCGGGAATCATTCATAATCTAAAACGTATTGTCCGAAGTGGTTCCTATGCGGTAAATTATGATTATACCGAAAGATTTGTAATTGAAGGGACTTTTTCAGGATACACTTCCGAAAAGTATGGATTCTCTAACATGAACCGGATGAATATAACAGACTGCAGGCAGCTGGCAGGGGAGCTTCCGTTAAAAGAGGGAGATAGTGTTCCTGTCAATACCTTTCCAATGGACGGAGAGACCAGCGTCCTTACCAGAGGTGACATGCGTGTGTTTTTTACGTTGTATGATAATCCTTTTGGACAGAGCTTTATAGATGAATTAACAGTGGGTGACAGGTACCTTATTGTCGGAAGATGGAATGCAGAATTCTTTGATGACAAGAGCCTGTTCATTGGCGACCAGGATACGATTGACTACTGTGATGCTGTCTGGCAGCTGACCGGTAAGTCAGAGAATTATCTCGAAACAAAAGAATTTGCCAGAGTTAAGGATATTGTTGATATAACGAACAGAGATTTTAAAACCTTCGATATTGTCTATACATCGGATATGCTTTCCATCCCCCGTTTTAACGAGCGGAAAATGGTTATACAGGAGGGCCGTGCCTTGACGGAGGCAGATACCAATTCCTGTGTGATGAATTTGACGCTGATGGAACTGAATGGTCTAAAGACAGGTGATAAAATAACGGTAGATTTATGTGACAGGCTGTTTTATCAGCGGGATGGGCTGGGAGCGCTTGCGGTTATACCTGAGAGGTATGGTATGCCGGCCACGACAGTGGAGCTTGAAATTGTGGGAGCATATCTGGACACGGATGCACAGCATGAACGAAATGCGTCAGCATGGTGGTGCTACAGTCCGAATACAATCTTTGTACCGTCCTCTCTGCTGCCTGTGGAGGTTCCGGCGGATTATGAGATAAGACCCGGTGAGTTTAGTGTAATTATCGATGATGCCTTCATGATGGACGAATTCCTTAATGAAGCGAAGCCGCTGGCGAAGGATATGGGAATAGAGCTGCGTTTCTCAGACAGCGGCTGGCTTAAAGTGGAGAACAGTGTAGGAACGAACCAGAAGATGTCGCTTATAACGACGGTACTGTACCTTGGTGCAGCGGCTATAGCGCTGCTTCTGGCAGTATATCTGTATATTGGCCGAAGTAAGAGAAGTTATGGAATTATGCGTGCGCTGGGTACTCCGAAAAATAAGGCGAACGATACGCTGCTGATGCCACTTTTTGTGCTATCAGCGTTTGCCATTGTCACAGGAAGTATAGTAGGAATGGTGTATGCCTCAAAAACAATTGTATCGGCACTTGGCAGCTTATCCGACGCAAGTGAACAATACATACCGAATACCTCCTTACCGGTGTGGACAATGCTTATCTGCCTGTTCTGCGAGGTGGTATTTTTGGCAGCTGTATTTTCGCTGTTTATCCGGAATCTGGCGAATACGCCTCCGTTGGTACTTTTGCAGAGATATGCCGTACGTATAAAGGATAAAAAAGAGGAGGCCGGAAAGCAAATCACAGAGGAGACTGCGTTGCCGGGCTTCATACCGTCATTTTCAATCAGCTTGGATTTACCGGAGAAAAGAGACTATAGCGGAGCAAGGCATGTTGTACGCTATATTCAAATACATATGCGCCGTTCGGGCTGGAAGACCGCTCTTGTCATACTGCTTACCGTGCTGCTGGCAGGGGCAATTGGATTATTTGCCGTTACCAAACTGTCGTATCAGAATCTGTTTGATAAAACGGAGGTTATAGGTACATTAAACAATTATCCTTCCAATTCGGTTATGGAGAGTGAAAAATCTGAGCTAATGAAGGATTTTTATTACAGCGGTGGTTTTTTTGTTATATGCAACGGCATACCCGCTGAAAGTGGTGAGCTGCTGGCGCTTACAAATGATATTGACCGGTATGTTCAAATCAAATCCCTGGAGGAGTATTCGATTGAATATGCAGAAGGTTATGACGCGTCGTTATTTTCAGAAAATAAGCCGCATTGCCTTATAGGCAGTGTTATAGCGGATATATTCGGGCTTAAGCCAGGCGATGACATAAAGATGTTAAGCTGGGACCGGCATTACGTGATGTCATCAATACATGAGGGGGATGAATTTATCACCCAGCTGGAGAAGTCGAGCCTGGCGTTTAAAGTATCCGGTGTGATAACATCGGAGGATTTTGGTATCAGCAAGGGTATCTTTGCACCGCTGAGTGAAGAGGTGGAGCAAATCAGTGAATACGGCATATATCCGTTTCCGGTGGAGTTAGCAGAATATAAGCTTGTGAATAAAGAAAATCCGTATGAGCTTCGTGATTATCTTGATGGACTGACGAAATATGACAGAAAGTATCAGGACAGTGTGTCCTATAATCTGGATACGACGGAGATTGACAATGTCAAGCGGGTTCGTGATATGCTTACCCTTTTGTTTCCGATAGCGGCAGCGGTGGCTGTATTAATTGGACTGACAGCTTCCGGCCTGATTGTAATGCAGTCGGCGAAAGAGGCTGCAATTTTGCGTGTACTGGGAACGACGAAGCTTCGTGTACGATGTATGCGGGCACTGGAGCAAATCAGCCTGTGTCTTTTTGGACTGATACTGGTTGCCCTTGGACTTGTAATTTATAATACGGACTTATTTATGCAGAGCAGATACACGTTGCTATTTTGTGGCGGCCTGTACTTGCTTGGGTGTACACTTTCGGTGGTATTTATGTCAATAAAGATTTCCCATCGCAGGTTATTGGAATTGCTGCAGGTGAAAGAATAAAAGGCCATCTTTTCCGATATACTTTTCAATTCAATATAGAATCCCGATGTTCACTATGGTACAATTAGTATAGAATAAAATTATGACATAATATTAAGAAGAAATATGACATCATATACTAAAAATACTAAAGAAGGGGTGTTTACATGGACTTTGTGTTAAGTCAGGATATGTTAAGGAGTGTTTTATTTTACCGGGAGGATGAGGCTTACACAGGTGTGAATAAGATTGCCGCAAAGGTTATGCATGATATGGAGCTGGTTTTTGGACATGCGCCGAGTGCAACCGATGACAGAAGACAACTTGGGAAAAATGCTGTTTTTTACGGAACGGTGGAGCGCAGCCCGATGCTCCAGGAGCTTCATGAGAAAAAGCTGATTGACCTGGATGAAGTCAGAGGAAAGAGAGAAGTGTATTTGTTTCAGGTAATCAGTAATCCGTTTGAAGGGGTTGAAACGGCACTAGTTATAGCAGGAAGCGATAAGCGTGGTACGATATACGGTCTGTTTCATCTTTCAGAGCTGCTGGGAGTTTCTCCGCTGGTGGATTGGTGCGGGATTGCACCGCAGCATAAGGATTCCGTATCTCTTAGCGGCGATATGAAATATGTGTCGAAGGAGCCTTCTGTCCGCTACAGAGGATTTTTTATCAACGATGAATGGCCGGCTTTTGGTAATTGGACGAACAAGAATTTTGGCGGCTTCAATGCAAAGATGTATGAGCATGTATTTGAGCTGCTACTGAGATTAAAGGGAAATTATATGTGGCCTGCCATGTGGTCTGCACGTTTTAGCGAAGACGGACCGGGTCTTGCCAATGCAGAGCTGGCAGATGAATATGGCGTGGTGATGGGAGCGTCCCATCATGAGCCCTGCCTGCGTAACGGAGAAGAATATAAGCATCTTCGGGGAAAGGAATCAATCTACGGAGATGCATGGAATTTTATACGAAACAGAGAAGGTATTATAAGGTTCTGGGAGGACGGACTTAAGCGCAGCGGTAAATTTGAAAATGTCATAACAGTGGGTATGCGCGGTGAGGCGGATACTGCGATTATGGGTCATAAAGCCACGCTGGCTGATAATATTAATTTACTGCGTGATGTTCTTGCAACGCAGAATCGCCTGATAAAGGAAAATGTTAATCCGAATCTGTCAGAGGTTCCAAGAATGCTGGCTTTATATAAGGAAGTTGAGCCATTCTTTTATGGCGATAAGGATACACCGGGCCTGATGAACAGCGAGGAGCTGGAGGATGTAATCCTTATGCTCTGTGATGATAATCATGGGAACTTACGGACATTGCCTACCGAGGAAATGAGAAGTCATAAGGGCGGCTATGGCATGTATTATCATTTTGATTACCACGGAGGTCCGATTTCCTATGAATGGATTAACAGCTCCTACCTTCCGAAGATTTGGGAGCAGATGAGCATGGCCTATGATTTTGGGGTTCGTGACCTTTGGATTGTTAACGTGGGTGATATCAGTACCCAGGAGTTCCCTTTGTCCTATTTCCTTGACCTGGCCTATGATTTTGATAAATGGGGCGTCATTAATAAGACGGAGCTTTATACCGAACAGTGGATACAGACACAGTTTGAGGGTATATTATGCGAAGAAGGGCAGCAAAAAGTATTTGAACTGTTAACAGGCTATACCCGGATTGCCCATAAACGCAGGCCGGAGCATATGAATCCGGAGGTATATCATCCTGTAAATTATAAGGAGACAGATAATACATTGCAGGAGATAGACTACTTGCTGGGCTTGGCAGATGAGCTGTATCAGCAGCTGTCTCCGGATAAGCTATCTTTATATTTTGCGCAGGTCTATTATCCTGCGGTTGGCAATCTTAATCTGCAGAAGATGCACCTGCTCGCAGGAAGAAATCATTATGATGCAAAGCTTGGAAAGATGGCGGCCAACAAGCTGTCAGACAAGATTGCCGAATGCTTAAAGAGAGACAAGGAGCTGGTTGAAGAGTATCATACCATCGATAACGGCAGATGGTATGGCCTTGGATTATCGGAGCATATTGGCTTTGTTAACTGGAATGAGGATGAATGCCAAAATCCCGTATTATGCAATGTATGGCCTGCCAGCAAGCCAAGACTTTTGGTTTCGATTGATGGAACAGAGGAGCGTTCCGAGGGTGCTGCGTGGCATAAGAATAAAATATATATGTATGATTTCCTGCAGCCGGATAGAAAGGAAGCATCTTTCACAATCTCAAGCATCAGCGATAAGGATGCCGAATATGAGATTATCTGTGACAACCGCTGGCTTACCTGCTCTAAGACGAAGGGAAGTCTGGACGGAAGGGAAAAGGCATCGGAGGTAATAACGGTAAAGATTGACCGCAGTGCCATGGGAGATGAGACAGAGGGAAGTATCGTTGTAAAGATGCCCTGTGGTACCTGTACAATCTTTGTACCTGCGGCCTTGCCTGATTTGGCCGGACTGCCGGAGAAGACTTTTATAGATACCCTTGGATATATCGCTATCGAAGCAGAGCATTATTATCTGAATAAAGAGATGGTTGGTAAGCAGGGGGATGTCAGCAGCTTTAAGGTAATCGACGGATACGGAAAGACTTTATCGGCTGTGAAGGCATTTCCGACGACAGAGTATTTTACCGCAGGTAAGGCACCGTATCTTGAGTATCGCTTTGCCGTTAAGGAAGCAGGAGAATATGAGGCCGAATTGTATATGCAGCCGTCCAATCCGGTAAGCATGGATAATGTCTTGTTCTATGGAATTCAAGCAAATGAGGATGATATCGATACGGTTAATATATTTCCTGAAGGATATTACGTTGGCAATGCCTTATGGGACGAAAGGGTGCTGAATAATATCCACCGGCACAGCAGTAAAATTCAATGTAAAGCAGGAATAAATACACTTCGTATCTATGCCGTAAGCCCTGGTTTTGTATTAGAAAAGCTGGTGATTTATCCGGAGGGCAGGCAGCCTGTGGAAAGTTATCTGGGACCTGCCGAAACCTATTATGTAGGAAGATAAGTGGCAAATCCATTGCCTTAGTATGAATAATAAGATAACTCCCGCTCTTTTGAACACAGAAGGACGGGAGTTTTTATCTGCTTTATGCTGACTGGTTTAAATAGGCTACGCTGGACTTGTGACCTTGAAGCATTATATGAAAGTTACCGAACCAAATCGGATAAGTCCTTAAAGAATCCGGGATAAGAGATTGTAACACATTCCGGGTCTGCTATATTGGTAGCGCCATCAGCTGCCAATCCTGCGACAGCAAAGGACATGGCAATTCTGTGGTCGGATTTGCTGTCGATTTCAGCCCCATGAAGCGGTTTGCCGCCGTTTATAATCATACCGTCTTCGGTTGCTGTGATATCAGCGCCCATATCTGACAGGTGCTTTACCATCACTTCGATACGGTTAGATTCCTTGACCTTTAATTCGCCTGCATCCTTAATAATCGTTCTTCCTCCGGCAAAGCAGGAAAGTACGGCGATAACCGGTATTTCATCAATAAGGGTGGGAATCATGCTTCCGCCGATTTCGATGCCTTGAAGATTACTGTGCCGGACAAGAATATCAGCGGAGGGCTCTCCGCCATCTTCCCGGATGTTTTCAAGACGTATATCAGCACCCATCAACCGGAAGACCTTTAGGATTCCGTCACGGGTTGGATTAATACCTACGTTTTTAATCAAAAGCTCTGAATTTGGTACGATAAGTGCAGCCGCAATAAAGTAAGCGGCAGAGGAGATGTCTCCGGGAACACTTAGACTTTTTCCTTTAAGAACAGGTCTTGGCATGATGGATGATGTATTTTCCGATACGGTAACGGCTGCACCGAATTCAGAAAGCATCAGCTCCGTATGATTTCTCGATATATATGGTTCCGTAACCGTCGTTTCCCCATCTGCATAAAGACCGGCCAGAAGGACACAGGATTTTACCTGTGCAGAGGCAACAGGAGAATGGTAATGGATACCTTTCAGACCATGAATCATATCCCCGCCTTGCCTGGAAGAAGTATTCCGGCTATTGATTCGCAAGGGTGCGCAGGAATTATTATCGATGCTTTCTATAGCTGCGCCCATCTGTCCCAAAGGAGTAAGGATTCTTCCCATCGGCCGTTTCCGGATGGAAGAATCACCGGTTATAGAAGAAGGAAACGGCTGTCCGCATAATATCCCGGATAAGAGACGTATGGTGGTTCCGCTGTTTCCCACGTCCAATATATCATCAGACGGCTTAAGACCGTTCAGGCCTTTGCCATATATGGTAACCTTGTCATGGTCAGGGTCAAGGTCAATGGATATACCAAGCTGCCTAAAGCAGGAGATAGTTGAAAGACAATCATCTCCCCAGAGGAAATGCCTGACCTCGGTTCTTCCTTCCGCCAGTGCACCCAGCATGATTGCACGGTGAGAAATGGATTTGTCACCGGGAACAGTGATACTTCCTTTTAACGGACCCTTTTTTTGAATAAGCATAAGAATCTCCTCTACTCTGTTTAATATGTTTATCTTTCATACACATGGTAATTGTGCTTGCGCAGAAGTGCCTTTGCATCCTCTTCGGAGGGTTCGTCGTAGAATTCAATTCGAAGAACGCCCTCTTCGAACTCCCGGTTATGAATGATACCGATGTTCTTTATACTGATATGATTGATAGCGAGCAAAGTAGCAATTGTGGCGATGGCACCGGCTTCATCGATAACGTCAATGTAGATTCTGAATATCCTATGGATTAATCCGATTGATTTATCGGGGATGCTGTTACGGTATTCACCTGCCTTATCAAACATATGGTACAGATAATCCCCATCCGTTTTTGCCAGAGCCTCTGAAACCTCCTCCAGGGTCTCGATGTAGCGGTCTAATATCTGTTTAATTACTTTGGCATTCGTAAGGCAGATATTCTGCCACATTTGCGGTGAAGAAGAGGCAATCCGGGTAATATCCTTAAATCCGCCTGCGGCAAGCTGTTTCATTTTCTCAGACATATCATCGGATTCTTTTATAAGGTTCACCAGCTGTGCGGCTATGATGTGAGGAAGATGACTGATTGCGGCAGTGATTTCATCATGTTCTTTGGGATGAAGCATAATCGGAATGGAGCCAAGTTTTTTTACCAGAGTACTCAGTACAGTTATCTTGTCCGGAGGTGTTTTGTCTGTGGGAGTAAGGATATAATATGCGTTCTCCAACAGCAGGGCATAGGAACTGCGATATCCCGTCTTTTCTGAGCCGGTCATTGGATGACCGCCGATAAATACTTCCTGCATGCCAAGCTTATTCACAGCTTCGTGGATATTGCCCTTTACGCTTCCTACATCGGTTATGATGCAGGACGGCTTTACGACAGGCTTTAATTTCTCCAGATAGGAGATGTTGGCAAGCACCGGAGCACATAAGAATATTATATCACAATCAGGAAAGCCGACCGAAAGGTCTTTTGTTATAGAATCCAATACTCCGTCGGACAGGGCTTCCTCCAAATCGCTGCCGGAAGAATTGATGTGATAATCATAGGAATATAGAAGGGTATCCGGGTATATGGTTTTTATTGCCCTGGCAACCGAGCCGCCAATTAACCCAAATCCAATAAATCCTACGGTATTTATGATAAAATCAGGATTATTATCTTTCATATGCATCTCCATTCTCTACAACAAGCGGTGTATAACAAACCGGCTTTTACAATTTTTTGCCCAACAAGCTGATAAGCGGATGAAGCTCACTTGTCAAATCTTCGAATTGGTCAAAGGACAGGGATTGAGGTCCGTCACTTAATGCTATCGATGGGTCGGGGTGGGTCTCTATCATAAGTCCGTCAGCTCCTGCGGCAACTGCTGCCAGGGAAAGAGATTTAATATATGCGCGGACGCCGCAGGCATGGCTGGGGTCAACGATAATCGGCAGATGACTTTTTGACTTAACCACCGGAACAGCACTTATGTCCAGGGTGTTTCGGGTAGCTGTCTCAAAGGTACGAATGCCTCTTTCACAAAGGACTACGTTGGGATTACCCTCAGCGATAATATATTCTGCGGCATTGAGCCATTCGTCGATTGTTGCGGACAGACCACGCTTTAACAGGACAGGCAGTCCGGTTTTTCCGGCCTCCTTTAAAAGATAGAAGTTCTGCATATTTCTTGCTCCTATCTGCAGCATATCCACATATTTTACTGCTGCTTCGATGGCATCCAGGCTTGTAACTTCACAGACGACAGGAAGTCCGGTTTCTTCTCTGGCTTCCTTCATATAGGTCAGGCCCTCTTCTTCAAGCCCCTGAAATGCATAGGGAGAGGTTCTCGGCTTATATGCACCGCCTCTGAGAATGTGTGCACCGGCCTTCTTAATTGCATGGGCAGTTGCCAGCAGCTGCTCTCTGCTTTCCACCGCACAAGGTCCGGACATAATGACCATCGTATCCGAGCCTATTGATATATCTGCGACTTTAATCACGGTAGGCTCAGGATGGAATTTCTTATTTGCAAGCTTATAGCTTTCTGTTACCGGAACAATTTTATCAACATCCTCATAGATTTCAAGATTTTGGTCCATAAGCTTTGCTTTATCACCGACCACACCGATAATTGTTACCTCGTGACCGGCGGAAATATGGGCATATAAGCCCTTTTCTTCTATAATAGACTTTATTCGTTGGATGGATTCTTGCTTCGCTTTTGGCTTCATTACAATAATCATAATCGATAACTCCTTTTTTGGTGTACTGACACCCTATCAAAAATCCTTTGTATTTGGGACTTTATTGTGTATCTTTCGTTTTACAGTGTCTGGCACAGATTATACTATTAAAAATATTCCCTGTCAATACTGTATCTGTTTAAAGTGTAACGGTTTAAAGCGTGAAAGACAATTTCGTGAATAATTCCATAAAGCTATTGTAATTGTACTATATATTTAGTAAAATAGACAAAGAGGTAAAGTGGGTAAAACAATAGCTTGTTTGCACAATAATTTGTTTAAGTAATAGTTTGTTTAAACAATAATTTATTTGAACAATAAATAATTTGTTTAACAATGATTGTTTACTCTGCTACTTACTAAATAATGTAATGGAGGAAAATGGTATGAAGGTTTATACTTCGGAAAAGATCCGCAATGTTGTTTTGTTAGGCCACGGAGGCTGTGGCAAGACCACTCTGGTCGAAGCCATGGCGTACTCAACTGGAATCGTTAAACGTCAAGGAAAGGTTGAAGAGGGGAATACAATCAGTGATTACGACAAAGAAGAACAGAAAAGATTATTCTCCATAAGCACAACTGTAGTACCAATCGAATATGAAGATACGAAGATTAACTTTTTGGATACACCGGGATATTTTGATTTTGTCGGTGAAACAGAAGAAGCCCTGGCAGCAGCGGATGGTGCGGTAATTGTTGTATCTGCCAAGTCAGGTGTGGAAGTCGGTGCATTAAAGGCTTGGGATTTTTGTGAGAAGTATAATTTACCAAGGATTATATTTGTAACGGACATGGATTTGGACAATGCCAGCTTTAGAGAAGTTGTTGAAGAATTAATCGGACTTTATGGTAAGAAGATAGCACCGTTCCATGTACCGATTAGAGAGAATGAAAAATTCGTTGGATTTGTTAATGTTGTAAAGATGGCAGGAAGAAGGTTTACAACAGGCAGTGACTATGAGGAATGTGAAATTCCTGATTATACGATGGAAAACCTTTCGAAGTTCAGAGAAATTTTACTGGAGGCAGTAGCTGAAACCAATGAAGAGTTAATGGACAAGTATTTTAGCGGTGAAGAATTTACACAGCAGGAAATTTCTCAGGCACTTCGAACTAATGTAATAGATGGAGCTGTTGTACCGGTTCTTATGGGTTCAGGGATTAACGCCCAGGGAACGACAATGCTTCTGCAGGCAATCGTGAAATATTTTTCTGACCCCACCAAGAGGACAATTACAGGTAAGAATGTTAATACCGGTGAGGCGTTTGAAGCGAATTACGATTCAACAAAGCCTTTCTCAGCCAGAGTATTTAAGACCATTGCCGACCCGTTCATTGGTAAGTTTTCATTGTTTAAGGTGTGCTCAGGTATATTAAAGAACGATACCGCACTGTATAATGCGAACAAGGATGTCGAAGAGAAGACGAATAAAATATATATTCTTCGCGGAAAAGAGCAGATGGAAGTAAATGAGCTTCATGCAGGAGACATTGGTGCGCTGGGTAAGCTGTCCGATACGGTTACCGGTGATACCCTGTCTACGAAGGCGGCTCCGATAGAGTATGCACCCATCGAGATATCCGTACCTTATACTTATGTGCGCTATAAGACGAAGAATAAAGGTGATGATGATAAGGTATCCCAGGCATTGGCTAAGCTGATGGATGAGGATTTGACCTTAAAAGTTGTAAATGATAAGGAGAACAGGCAGACGCTTCTCTATGGTATCGGCGAGCAGCAGATTGATGTATCCGTCAGCAAGCTTTTGTCAAAATATAAGGTTGATGTTGAAATCATGCAGCCCAGAGTACCTTATCGCGAGACGATTCGTAAGAAAGTCACTGTAAGAGGCAAGCATAAGAAGCAGTCCGGCGGACATGGCCAGTATGGTGACGTTCAGATTGAATTTGAGCCTTCAGGGGACTTAGAGAAAGCCTATGTATTTGATGAAAGAGTATTCGGCGGTGCGGTGCCGAAAAACTATTTCCCGGCTGGTGAAACGGGTATAGCAGAGTGCGTATTAAAGGGCCCGGTTGCAGGTTATCCTGTTGTAGGCCTTAAGGCAACTCTTGTAGACGGCTCATACCATCCGGTAGACTCCTCCGAGATGGCATTTAAACTGGCAACGGTCATGGCATTTAAGCAGGGCTTTATGGAAGCATCTCCTGTTCTGTTAGAGCCGATTGTATCCCTTAAGGTTGTTGTTCCTGACAAATTTACAGGTGATATCATGGGTGACCTTAATAAGAGACGAGGCCGCGTTCTGGGTATGAATCCGATGCATGGCAAGCAGGAAATCGTTGCCGACATTCCGTTGTCTGAACTGCATGGTTATTCTACCGACCTTCGTTCAATGACCGGCGGTATCGGTGACTATTCCTATGAATTCTCCAGATATGAGCAGGCTCCTTCTGACGTACAGCAAAGGGTTATGGATGATAATGCAAAGGAAGAAGAAAGCGAATCCTAATAAATAAGATTAAAATATCTAATAAATGCCTTACTTGTAAATTTAAGTCGCATTTGCTACAATTAGTTCGTAGCAAATAATGAATTTCAAGATTGTATTTATAGATTGACATCTTTGCGACGATATAGTGCGCTCCTGAATAATACCGTTTACGGTATGTTTGGGAGCGAACGTTTTTGGTTGAATCAGCGCAGCTTTCGAATAGCGTATAAAAAGGGGTATTTTGGGAGAAACCTTTTCCGGGCTTCTCTTAAATATAAAAAAATAAAAAGGAGAATATTTATGGAAAAGTTTTTTAAGCTGAAGGCAAGTGGAACGACCGTTTCAAGAGAAGTTATTGCCGGGGCAACAACATTTTTTGCAATGGCTTACATTATCTTTGTTAATCCGGATATGCTGGCAATAGCTGGTATGCCGAAGCAGGCTGTATTTTTAGCAACGATTATTGCATCTGTCATTGGTACCTTAGTTATGGGTCTATTTGCCAATGTACCTTATGCACAGGCTCCCGGTATGGGACTGAATGCATTCTTTACATTTACAGTTGTAGGAATGCTGGGTTATTCATGGCAGCAGGCACTTGCGATGGTATTCTTATGCGGTATTATCAACATCCTGATTACAGTTACCAAGCTTCGTAAAATGATTATAAAGTCTATCCCTGAAAGCTTACAGAATGCAATTGGCGGCGGTATCGGTGTATTTATTGCCTATATTGGATTAATAAATTCCGGAAAAGGTTTTATTAGCTTTGGTGATGTTCCCGGACTTGTTACATTTAATAATCCCGGAGTATTGTTGTTACTAATAGGCGTTACCCTGACAATAATTCTTCTTGTATTAAAGGTTAAAGGAGCTATCTTTATTAGTATTATTGCTACTACGTTAATTGGTATTCCTATGGGTGTGACTGATTTGTCAGGCTTTGGTGTAGCTTCTAATTTATCAGGTTCCTTTAAAGAGCTGGGAACAACCTTTGGAGCAGCTTTTGGTAAGGAAGGAATAGGTTCCTTATTCAGCGATACTTCCAAGATTCCTCAGGTACTTATGACAATCTTTGCATTTAGCTTATCGGATACATTTGATACGATTGGAACCTTTATCGGTACCGGCAGAAGGACAGGCATCTTTGATGAGGCAGATGAGAAGGCTCTTCAGGAGAGCACAGGCTTCAAATCCAAGATGGACAAGGCTTTATTTGCAGATTCAATTGCAACATCCGTAGGTGCAGTACTGGGTACATCCAATACAACAACCTATGTTGAGAGTGCAGCAGGTATTGAGGCAGGCGGACGCACCGGATTAACAGCTGTTGTAACAGCGGTGTTATTTATACTTAGTATGTTCCTTGCACCTGTAATTGGTATCGTGCCTTCACAGGCAACGGCTCCTGCATTAATTGCAGTTGGTATCATGATGCTGGCAGCATTTAAGAGCATTAACTGGACGGATTTTGAAGAAGCTGTTCCTGCCTTTTTCGCAGCTATCTTCATGGGACTTTCCTACAGCATATCCAACGGTATTGCAGCCGGATTTATATTCTACTGTATCGTAAAAGTGATAAAGGGTAAAGCAAAGGAAATCAGCCCTGTATTATGGGTGGCTTCAGTCTTGTTTATGTTAAACTTTGTGATACTTGCAGTCCTTTAATCAATCGAAGTAACAAAGCCTTGTATCAAACGTTACGCAATTTGATGCTATTAAAAAAGCTTAAATAATATGATTCCTTTTATAATAAGAGTGTCCCGGTGTTCTTCACCGGGGCATTTTTTATATTTAAAACGCTATAAATCATCCATCCATTCCTGCGATAGCGAACGATAGCTCGAAATTAAACAAGTGTATTTAAAAAAGGCAATCACATAAAAGAGACAGATATACAGCCTTCCATAAAAGGAGCGGTTTTATATCTGTCTCTTTATAGCTTATAATTGCACGATTGATTTAATAATCATATACCTTCGTATGAAGCATATTATTCGTTAGCCGCTTGCTTATGTTCTCCAATGGACAGAAGCAGGTTAAGGACAATTCCTACAACAGCTGCGGTTGCGATAGCAGGGAATTTATGATCGAATAAGGGAATCATTCCGTCACTGTATGCAAAGTGTCCGCCCAGGCCAATAATTAGTATAACGGCAATAACGGCCAGGTTTTTGGATTTAAACATGTCCACCTTACTGTCCATCATAATGGCAATTCCCTGAGCTGCGATAACACCAAACAGGTAGATGGATAAGCCGCCGATTACTGCCTTGGGAATGGAATATACCACATTGATAAGAGGTGTGAAGCAGGAGATAATCATGGTAATAATCGCTGCTGCAATCAATACCGGGATGGAGAATACTTTTGTAATTGCCATCGTACTGATATTCTCACCGTAGTTTGTTCCTGCGGGTCCGCCGATAAAGCCGGATATAATATCACCCAGTCCGTCACCTATCAGGTTCAGCCCCAGCTTATCGGAGATGTTGAAGGTTTTGTTGGATTTCTTCTTTTTTGCCAGGTCATTCACATAGATATCCAGCTGATACAGATGGGCTGTTGACTCGGGAATCGTGGCAATGGCAATCGGCATAATAGCTGCAACTGCTGCCCATGAGGGTTTAGGCAGTGTGAAGATAGGCAGACTGAAGATGCTGTTTGACTCCTGGACATTGAAGCTTACAAAAGGAACACCTGTAATCAGACTGATAATTAGTCCGGTTACATATCCTGTCAAAAGTCCAAAAAGAATAGGCAGCTGACTGAGCTTGCCCTTCAAATATACAGAATATATAATTGTTGAAAATAAGGTCACTAAAGCGATAATCCATGATAAATTGTTTAGTAATCCAGACGATATCGCTTGATGTACAGTTGAAGAGTAATTAGCAGGTGAGGTGTTAATTGCGCCGATAAAAGTTGTTCCAGCTGCATCACCGATAGCATTTGCTGCCAGGGTCAATCCGATAATAATAGCGATACTGCCGGTTACAGTGGGTGGTAGAATCTTATCCACAGTGCTTTTTCCTACTTTAGAAATAATTAATCCGGCTGCAATAGATACTAATCCGCTTAGAACAATACCAAACTGAGCGGTGGATATCATCTGGTTAAGACCGTTCTCTGCAATCGCTTCAGTAGTCATAATCGAACTGATAGCAGCGATATAAGAGAAGCTGGAACCGTAATACAAGGGGATTTTTCTTCCTGTGATAAGAATGAAACAAAGGGTTGCCAAGCCGCTGGCAAAGATGGTTGTAGATACGTGGAATCCGGTAATAATAGCAACCAATACAGTTGCGGGGAACATTACTACAATTTGCTGAAGAGCAAAAAAAATAAGTTCCAAAAATGGGGGTCGTTCGTCAGGCAAATAGCCGACGGGTTGATTCTTTGAAGACATAACTTTCTACCTCCTGGAATTTTTTATATTTTGACATATTTCTATTCATTTGTAAAGAGGTAATTTTATAATTTGCAATATTATTTTTTAGTATAAAAAATAATATCAAAAGGAGTATAGATTCTTGTTAATTATCCATGATATCAGATGTGAGAAATCAGCATTTTACTTGGCACCATCAGGTGGATATGATATACTTCGGTATAGAAGGGAGGTACTTATATGAAGAACATGGAAAAGCTTTGGACAACCCTTAGGGGATTTACTTATACGATAAATCGTTTTTCAATTACAATATTATTGTTTGTATGCGCGGCAGTATTGTCATCCTACAATATAAGTATTCGGGATTCAAATAATTTCATTGAGCTATTGTACTCTTTTATAGTAGGTGCGGCAACCTTTATGGTGCTGCAGATGGTGTATGAGCATTTTTATCGTAAAACGGGCATAAGGCTTATGTTTTGCGGACTAGCTGTTTTTGCCGCGATTTTATATTATCTTATTGTGGAATTTGCGGTTAAGGAATTTGACACCGAGACTTTTGTACGGACGTTGGTACTTCTGTTTATTCTTCTTGTATGCTTTATATGGATACCGTCCATTAAAGCAAAGGTTGGCTTTAGCGAAAGCTTTATGGTGGTGTTTAAGGCATTTTTTATTGTGGTACTCTATTCTCTTGTTTTGTTTTTAGGTATTTCATTGATAATAATGGCCTTTGATACGCTGATTGCCAGTGTTGACAGTCAGATATACAGCTATATCGGCAATATTATTTTATATGTCTATGCACCGATTCATTTTCTTTCTCTAATACCCGTATATCCTGAATATGAGGGAAAGAAATCAGACGGGCAGGATTCTGTAATCTTGAATGAGGATAATATCGAGCCCTCAAAATTCCTGGAGGGACTGGTTTCGTATATTATTATTCCCGTTACAGCTGTTTTCACAGTCATTTTACTGCTATATATAATACTGAATATTACAGGTGACTTCTGGAAGGATAATCTGATGGAGCCCTTGCTGGTTGCCTATGCGATTACGGTAATAGTCGTGTATCAGCTGGCATTTGTAATACGAAGTAAACCGGCGCTGTATTTTAGAAAGATATTTCCCAAGGTGCTAATTCCCGTCGTCCTGTTTCAGACGATTTCCTCTGCACTAAAGATTGGAGAACAGGGGATTACCAGCGGCAGGTACTATGTGATAATATTCGGTGTATTTGCGACGATATCTGCAATGTTGTTCAGTATCAGACCGGAGCATAAGAATAATGTGATAGCCCCGGTATTAATTGCCCTTTCATTGGTATCTATTCTGCCGCCGGTGGATGCATTTACAGTCAGCAAGCATAACCAGATTAACCGGCTTAAAACGGTGCTTGAAGAAAATGATATGTTTCAGGATGATAAGATAACACCGAATAAGGACATTTCTACTGAGGATAAGCAGATTATCATCGATACTGTAAATTATCTGAACAGGATGGATTATGCAGAGGATATCAGCTGGCTGCATACCTATAATATCTCTTATGATTTTGAAAGAGTTTTTGGATTTCCCCAATATGGCTATGGAAAAGAAGCGGAAGAATATGAAGCATACCGCTATTATCTGCCGGAGACGACGGCAATTGATATATCAGGATATGATTTCTTTATAGAAGCCGAATTGGTTGGAAGGGGCCAGGGCAATCGCATTGCTGCGTATCTGCTGGGAGGTCAGAATTATATACTGGAGCAGGAAGGGAATGAAGATATAGGTGAGCTTTTGCTAAAGGATGGTCAGGGAAGTGAATTAATCCGATATCCGTTAAATGATATTTTTAATCGGTTTAGGGAGAACAAAGACAGCTCCGGAGAGATATCCATGGATGAAGCAGAATTTAAGATAGAGAATGACAAAGCCGTTCTGCGTGTGGTTACCAGGTCTTTAAGCTTTGAAAGATGGAAAGACGGTATGTACCAGAATATAAATGCTTATATCATGGTCAAGATAAAATAAAACGTCTGTGTTATGATTTTAGATAATTAATGGAGGCGAAATGGATGAAAAGAATAGTATTGTCTATTATTTTGATGACGACTGTCTTTATGATAAGCGGCTGCAGCAAAAAGGAGCAATTTGAAGAGCCAAAGAAGGGTGAAACAGTTGCTGAGATAAAGATACAGGATTATGGTTCCATCTATGTGAAGTTCTTTAAGAAAGAAGCTCCCAAGGCTGTTGAAAATTTTGTGACCCATGCCAAGGAAGGCTATTATGACGGCCTTACATTTCATCGAATAATCGAAGATTTTATGATTCAGGGCGGTGACCCCACCGGTACCGGCACCGGTGGTGAAAGCATATGGGGAGATGATTTTGAGGATGAGTTCTCAAAAAAGCGGCATCCATATCGGGGAGCACTGTGTATGGCGAATGGGGGCCCGAATACCAATGGCAGTCAGTTTTTTATCGTACAGAGCAAGAATACTTATGATGATAATTATTTTGACCAGCTAAAGATGTATTATGATATGGAATTTGATAACAAGGCTAAAAAGAACTATGGTAAATATGGAGGGACTCCATGGCTGTTTGAAAGGCATACGGTATTCGGGCAGGTATATGAGGGCTATGATGTACTGGATACGGTAGCCGGGGTTGAAAAACTGGATGAAGAGAAGGGAATTCCCGCAGAACAGGTAATGATTGAATCCATTCGTGTATTTCAATACGGTGAATAATCTATAATGCTGCCAAAAGGAGGAAAGAGCGATGAGGGTATCTACCAAGGGAAGATACGGTCTGCGCGCTATGATTGATTTGGCTTTGTATTCCAAGAATGACCTGGTGTCATTAGCCAGTATAGCCGAGAGACAGGATATATCGAAAAGCTATCTGGAGCAGGTGTTTTCTGCTCTGCGAAAAGCGGGATTGGTAAAAAGCATCAAAGGGGCACAGGGAGGATATGTTCTCTCTACCGAAGCGGAAAATATTACTGTAGGCATGATACTTCGTGCTCTGGAAGGAGACTTATCCGTCGTACCTGTGGAGGATGATGTTGTTACAAACAGGATAGAGTCGTATATACGGGATAATATCTGGAATAAAATAGATGAAAAGGTGTTTTTGTTTGTTGACGAAGTCACGTTGAAGGATATTACGGATGACTATCTGGCAAAAGACCCTGCACCAATGTATTATATCTGATGGGGATAGATTTTTGGATTTTCGGAATTAATTCGTACTATTTTTCTGTTTTTTGTTGACAGTTAGTAGGCGATGTTGTAAACTTATAGCAACAAAAATTTAATAATGTTTAAGCCTCACTTTTTCTGTGAGGTAGAGGCGCGGTATTTAACAGTCTATAGTGGAGCATGAGAAGCTATGAAGCTATGGAGAAGGAAATATCGCCGAAGCTTATAATATACTCGGTATTATTTGCTGGGTCTGCAGTTAAGAACTGCAGGACTGTCTCATAAAGCTTACCCGGCTTTGTGAGTTGTGCTATCTCATTCAGGGATGATGGAGGACTTGAAGTGTAAAATCAGCCTGGGAGATTCTCAGGCTTTTTATTGAACACAAAAAGGGGAAAATTACCTGCTCAAGTAGACATATTAATCTGAAGGATAGTAGAGGGTACATAAATATATTCATGTACGGGAGAACAAATTTTGTGCCGCCAACGGCGGCGGAATGAGAGGGAAGGATGAAAAAAAGAGTAACAGTATTCGTAATGATGACCGTAATGGTAGTGATGCTTGCCGCAGCCTGCGGTAAGAAAGAAGCAGGAGAAGGGGGCACCTTTAAAGTTGGAATGGAAGCGGATTATCCTCCATTTAACTGGACACAGATTGACAAATCCAATGGAGCCGTTCCTATTGACGGTGCAAAAGAGTATGCGGGAGGCTATGATGTTGAGATAGCCAAAAAGATAGCGGAGGGCCTCGGCAAGGAACTGGTTATTGTAAAGACAGATTGGGAAGGACTGGGTCCGGCCTTAATATCAGGTAAGATTGATGCGATTGTTGCGGGTATGTCACCGACAGCAGAGCGTAAGGAATCCATAGACTTTTCTGATAACTACTATGAATCGGACCTTGTAATAGTAGTACAAAAAGGTGGTGCATACGAGAATGCAACCAAATTATCCGATTTTGCCGGAGCTAAAATCACGGCACAGCTGAATACTTTCCATTATAGTGTAATCGATCAAATTGAAGGTGTAAACAAGCAGACCGCTATGAATAACTTTACAGCGATGCGGGTTGCCTTAGAATCAGGTGTGATTGACGGCTATGTATCGGAGCGCCCGGAGGGTGTAAGTGCCACTGCGGCGAATGATAAATTTGCTATGGTAGTGTTTGAAGATGGGTTTGAGACATCACCGGATGATACGGCAATTGCAGTAGGTATTAAAAAGGATAGCGACATGACAGAAGATATCAATAAGATACTGGCAGGGATACCGGAGGAAGAACGGCTTAAAATAATGGGTGAGGCAATTAAGAATCAGCCTGCGGCATCTGAATAAGGAGATTTGACTTGGAGGCGGTCCTTTTTATCCCGTAGGAAATGGGGCGGCCTCCGGTTTTATGTTTTGCATCCTCTGAAGAGAAAGTGGTATAAGAATTAGAAAGGCTTGGTGTAAAGGATATGACATGGAAGTGGTTTAGTAAAATTATTGTGGATTATTGGCCGATGTTTCTTCGGGGGGCAGGCGTAACCTTATATATATCGATTATAGGAACAATCATAGGCGCAATTATTGGTCTGATTATAGGCTCGATTCGTACGATACCCACACCGGACAATATGATAAAGAGGATTCTTCTTAAGCTCGTTCATATAATACTTACGGTCTATGTAGAGGTGTTTAGGGGAACCCCTATGATTGTGCAGGCCATGGTTATCTATTATGGCTCTCTTATGCTCTTTAATATCAATATGGACAGGATGTTTGCAGGTATCTTTATTGTGTCGATTAATACCGGTGCGTATACGGCCGAGATTGTCCGGGGAGGTATTATTTCCATCGATAAGGGACAGTTTGAGGCAGCGCATGCTATCGGTATGAATCATATCAAGACGATGCTTTACGTGGTGCTGCCCCAGGTAATCAGAAATATATTGCCTGCCATGGGCAATGAGTTTGTTATTAATATTAAGGACAGCTCGGTTCTTAATGTTATTTCCGTTACAGAGCTGTTTTTCCAGACCAGTTCGATTACAGGGAATGTATTCCGTTTCTTTGAACCTTTCCTCATAGCCAGTATGGTATATCTTGTTATGACACTGACGGTTACCAGAATTCTAAGGCTGATAGAAAAGAAATTGGACGGGCCGGAGAACTTTAATGTTATCCCGGGAAATCAGATGCAGGTGGCAAGACCGGAGGATATAGCAAAGAAAAAAGGACAGTCAGGCTATTTGTCTTAAGGAGGAAACAGGTATGGAAAACATTATTGAGATTCGGCATTTGAGCAAATGGTTCGGTCAAAATGAAATACTTTCTGATATTAATTTCACTGTAAACAAGGGTGAGGTAGTATGTATAATAGGAGCTTCAGGCTCAGGAAAGTCCACACTTCTCAGATGCATTAACCTATTGGAGAAGCCCAGCGGCGGTGAGATTATTTATCACGGCGAAAATATTCTGAGTAATAAGCATGACGTCTATGGATATAGAACAAAGCTGGGAATGGTATTCCAGCAGTTCAATCTGTTTAATAATCATAATGTACTGAGTAACTGTACAATTGGGCAGATGAAGGTTCTGCACCGCAATAAAGAGGAAGCAGAAGAGGTTGCCATGAGATTCCTGAAAGTGGTTGGGATGGAGCAGTATATCAATGCGAAGCCCAGGCAGCTTTCGGGGGGCCAGAAGCAAAGAGTTGCCATCGCCCGGGCATTGTCTATGGAACCGGATGTCCTTTTGTTTGACGAGCCTACGTCAGCGCTGGACCCTGAGATGGTCGGTGAGGTGCTGACTGTTATGAAGGATTTGGCAGAGAGCGGGTTGACCATGCTGGTAGTAACCCATGAGATGGGATTTGCCAGTGAGGTTGCGGACCGGGTGGTATTTATGGATAAGGGTGTCATTGCAGAGGAAGGAACGCCGGAAGAGATATTTAACAATCCGAAGCAGGAGCGTACAAGAGAATTCTTAAGAAGAATTTTACGAGATAATATCCGTGAATAAGCAGATTAGTCCGCGAATTCATGATATAATGAACGCTAAAGCGTTCATATGGCAAGTTACTTCGTAACTTGAATATGTCCTGGAAAACGGACAGAATTATGATATAGTAAAACAGAATAAGAACTTAATTACGAAAGCAGTTGTTGCAAAATAGCACGGGATATCATTTGCAACAACTGCTTTTAATTATTTATTGATTTTGCTTTCTGAAGTATCTTTATTTTGTATCACGTGCCGGCATTTCAGCCGGAATCGAAGGGGTGGCACTGGTAGGATTCGGCTGTGCTATCTCCGGAGCGATTGTCTGAACCGTATCTTTTTCGGTATCGGGAGTGTTATTTTCATTCTCTGTGCCGGTTCTTTTTGCTGGTGTTCTATTATCATTGTATCTGTCCATAAGCTTCTCCTTTCAAAATAAACATCTATGCGGTACTACTAGTTTAAGTAAAATGACAATAATTATTCCATTACAAATCTATTGTATGTACAAAATCATAGCTATTTAAGATGAATATTTTCATAAATTCTGGAATATTTCAAGTCCGACTTAATAACTTCGTAATATTATATTAAAAATATCGAAATAAAATTAGGAACTGAAGAGAAGGAAATCAGGAAGGATTTAGCCTGCCACCCGTAGAGCGTGACAATATATTCCAAATGATTAAAAGGGCTTTAGATACTGGATTTACTTAACTTTTATGAGGAAATACTATGAAAAGGTCATAGTAAATAATAGCATATTATTCGGTAAAAGAAGCCAAATGCCTTCCAATGATTAGGAGAACAGCCATTATTTAGCCGTTGAAGAGAATGTTCTACTGTGGTAGTTTTAAGGAGCAGCACAACATATACCACATAGGAGGTATAAGGAATGAAGAAAATAATAGTAACGTTATGTTCACTGGCACTATCAATTGCAGGTACGCTTGGCGCGAACCAGATGGCATCCAATAATGAAGCAATCACAGATAAGAATATAGAACAAGTATATATAGAACAAGATGCCGAAACCATGGAAGCAAAAGCAGCTTTACCTGCAAACGAAGATACGGCAGAAGAAAGCACCGAAAAGCAGGAGAAAGCTTCTGAGGTAGAAGTGGCTGCCCCTAAAGCTGAAAAAACTGAAAGAAAAGAAACAGCAAATACAAAGGCAGAAAAGAATACGACTGTAACCAACAAAGATAAAAAGAATAATAAGACAGATAATAGCGTAAAGACAAGCGTAGAAAACAAGGCAGATACCAAGAAAACTACGGCTGATACCTCAAATGAGAAGGCTGTAATAAATACTGCTGTGAATCAAAAAGCAGATAGCAATGCTGTAAAGAAAAATGACACTGTAACGAATGCTGCAAATAGTACTACTCAAAATAATACCACTCAAAATAATACGAATCAGAGTACAACAGAACAGAAAAAGATTTTGGATTATATCAATAACTTTAAATCGAACGGCAATAATATATTGGTATATAAGAATGTGGATTTGTCCGATTGTGAATCAACACAGGATGTAGTGGAAGAACTGCAAAAGAACGGATATAAGAATATCAATATTAATAATATTCAAAATATCAGCTCTTTACAGGATATCCTGTCCCTGATATGTGATCAGAATCCTACCAGTAAGCCGGAGCCCACGACACCACCGGCTCCCACAACTGCACCGAAGCCAAACCCTACAACATCACCGGCCCCTACAACTGCACCGAAGCCTACGGCTACGCCTAAGCCTGCCCCCACATCAACACCGACAGATTCCTCAGGCAGTAATCAAGGTTATGCAGACGAGGTTTTAAGATTAGTTAATATAGAGCGTTCAAAGGCAGGACTATCCTCTCTATCTACGAATGCTACCTTAAAAGCCGCGGCAGATAAGCGTGCACAGGAGACAGTAACATCCTTCTCCCACACAAGACCAAATGGCAGCAAGTTCTCAACTGTCCTGCAGGAATACGGAATTTCATATAGGACAGCAGGTGAAAATATAGCTTATGGTCAGCGTTCTCCTCAGGAGGTTGTAAACGGATGGATGAATTCTCCGGGCCACAGAGCCAATATACTGAATGGAAGCTTTAATAAAATTGGTATTGGTGTATATCAATCCAGAGGAGTAATATATTGGTCCCAATTATTCACTAACTAATAATATACAATAATAATAGAGACGATTAGGATGGGGCGTTGCAAAAGGATACCTGTGTATCCGGTACAATTTTGCAACGCCCCTCCTGTCTGCATATAGAGTCTGTTTAATATTATATCGGCTCCACACTATACTGGCGGTAATAGCTTTGCGGGAAACCGCATACGGGACATATCTCGGGAGCACATATACCGCTCAGAATATTGCCGCATTGCATGCATAACCATAGAGTGGGCTGTTC